>CAZXHG010000080.1:0-35599 GCA_964639985.1 uncultured Rickettsiales bacterium | reverse complement strand
GCGAGGTCACGATCGCTGGCGGGAACTGGCTTTCTGAGTTCCTGCGGCTGCTCCAACACTCACCCGCGTGCTATTCTCCCCTGAGCACCAACCAGGGGGAACCTCATGCGGCTCCATCACCTCGTCCTTCCGCTCGGCCTCACGCTCGCCTTCTCCGGTTGTGATCCGGAGGCCACGATCGACGACGACGACGCCGGAGACGACGACACCAGCGGCCCCGTCGACGCCGATCAGGACGGCTACACCGACACCACAGATTGCGATGACAGCGATCCGTTGACGTTCCCGGGGGCTACCGAGTTGTGCGACGGCCTGGACAACGACTGCGATGACGTCGTGCCGGACGACGAGCTGGACGGTGACGGCGATGGAATGCCCACCTGTGAGGGGGACTGCGACGACACGGACGAGACGGTCTACGAGGGGGCAGAAGAGGCTTGCGACGGCCTGGACAACGACTGCGACGAAGAGGTCCCCTCGGACGAGACCGATGACGACGGCGATGGCGTCTCGGAGTGCGAAGGGGACTGCAACGACGAGGACGAGGCCATCTACCCGGAGGCCGCAGAAGCCTGCAACGCCATCGACGACGACTGCGATACCGAAGTAGACGAGGACTTCGACGCGGATGCGGACACCTACACCACCTGTGGGGCCGATGGGGTCTCCGGAACCGAAGACGACGACTGCGACGACAACGACGCGGTCTTGAACCTCGACGACGCGGACGCCGACTCGTTCACGTCCTGTGGGGGGGACTGCGACGATGCGGACGGCACGATCAACCCGGACGCCGAGGAAGCCTGCAACGGGCTCGACGACGACTGCGATGGAGCCGTCCCGGGCGACGAGGTCGATTCCGACGGAGACACCTACCTCGCCTGCGAGGACTGCAACGACGATGATGCGGTCCTCAACTACGACGACGCAGACCTGGACGGGTACTCGACCTGTGCCGGGGACTGCTCGGATGCAGACGCGAGCCTCAACCCAGCGGACGCTGACGGTGACGGCTTCTCCACATGCCAGGGAGACTGCGACGACGCGGACGCCGACCTCAACCTGTCGGATGCCGACAGCGATGGATGGGACACTTGTGAGGGGGACTGCGACGACACGGATGCTACTCTCGACATCGGCGACGACGACGGGGACGGGGTCACGTCCTGCGACGGGGACTGCGACGACGACAACGCCGACTCCTATCCGTCGGCCACCGAGATCTGTGACGGGCTGGACAACAACTGCAATGGGAGCCTCCCGACCGAAGAATCCGACTCGGACAACGACGGCTACATGGTCTGTGAGGATGACTGCGACGACCTGGACGCTGGCACGAACCCCGGTGAATTCGACACCTGTCTGGACGGTGCCGACAACGACTGCAATGGCGTCGTCGACGACTGCTGCATGGCGGTGGAGGTGGATGGTTCGACCAGCTACGTGGACCTCGGCCACGATGCCGATCTGAACCTCGCGTCAGGTTCGTTCACGGCGGAGGCCTGGGCCTACCTGGACGCCTACACCAGCTACAACGTCAGCCCTATCCTGAGCAAGATGTCGAACGATGGGGGCACCTCCCATGGGTGGACCATCTGGATCGCAGGGCCCACCAACGTGGCGGGATACACGCCCGGAAATCCAGTGGTCAACGTCCGGCAGGCTGACGGTCAGAGCCAGAGCGTGGCGGATACCGGAACGGTCATCCCGACCGGCCAGTGGTTCCACATCGCCGCGACCTACGACGCCAACACGAGCACGATGACACTGTGGGTGGACGGCACCTCGATCGCGACCGGATCCTGCTCTCCGCCTTCATCGACGAACCATGTCTCCTTGTTCGCCGGCCTCTTCCGACCCATCGCGGACTGCGGCGGCAGCTGTCGCTTCACCGATGGCGTCATCGACGAGGTGAGGCTGTCGAGCACCGTTCGCTACATCACAGATTTCACCCCCGAGATCTACCTGTCTCCCGACGCAGACACCATCGCCCTGTGGCACTTCAATGAAGGTGTTGGGGGGACGATGTACGACGAATCGGGCAACGGCTACGACGGGACCGGCGTTGGCACGTCATGGGTCGAGGACTGCCCCTGATCCGGCCACGTCAACGTCCTGGAGATCCTCGGACCAGTCTGCGAGTAGGGCCTTTCTTGGAGGGGCATTCTGACCGGTCCAAGCTCATGATCCGAATAGGGGCTCCAACGTCCGTTTCCACGCGCGGGCCGGTGGCGGAAGGACGCCACCATTGCCCGGGGCCGAAACGCACCTCGTGTGTGCCTGTGGCGCGCCGGAAACACCACCAAGTCAGTGCATGAAATTCCCTGTCCCCCTGGTATCTGGGAGGCCAGCCCCGGGAGCAAGACGACGAGGCTCGTGCCCGTGCCGTACGAGCTGTCGTCACCCACTTGCGTCGCCACGGTCGGTCGCCGCACGGTCGATCGCGTCGAACAGGTCAGCTGCATTGCAGGGTTTGGAAAGGTACTGGTGCGCTGGGCCTCCGCGTCTGCGGATTTGCTCCATTCGTTGCTCCCCAGACAGCATGAGCCGGAGCACTCCGGGGTGGTCGCTGGAGACTCTCTCCAGGAGCTCCTCGCCATCGATACCTGGCATTTTCAGATCGGCGACGATCACGTCGACGTGGGAGGCCTCGATCTGGGACAGGGCGGCCTGGGCATCCGTGACGAAGACGCCCTCCCAGTCGTGCCTGAACGAGTGCAGCGTGCGCTTCAACCCGGCGAGGACCTGCGGCTCATCGTCGACGAACAGGATTCTCATTCGGTTAGCCATCGTCGTCCCCAGGGCGTCGGCTGCTGTTGTTGCGTGGGAGCCCGACCGATCCGGGTCCAATCTGCGTGGCGCCGCTTCACATCGGACAAGAGGATACTACCCAACCCGCCTCGCTCAAAGGGTGCCACATACCCCCCTGGGACGTGTGGGTGCAAGATGACGCGGAGTACACCGGCTACGGGGCGGGCGCGACGTTCACGTGTACATCCGATGGCGGTTGCCTCTGACCGCGAGTCCCGGCCGTAGCGCCTGCAGTCCATGGGAACCGGTTCGCGAGTCAAAGATCGTTGATCAGCTCCTGGTCCAGCCCTCCCGGATAGCAGTACGAGTCGTACAGGTCGTACCCGGCCACGAGCACGCCGAAGGGCGCCGATCCCGCGAGCACGTGCACGCCGTCGTCGACCTCGATACGGAGGACCTCCCAGTAGGGCGGCACCTCGCCGTCGTACGGCCCGGGCTCCAGGGTATCGACATCCGTCCCATCGAGCGTGACCGTCGCACCTGCCTGCCGCACCAGCACGAGCAGGTCGTTCTCCCAGGTCTCCGGGACCAGCACCACGTAGGTGCCGAGGAACTGCTCGGTGGGCACGGCCTGGGCCATGCACGGATCCCCCTGGCCGTCCCCTGGATCGCCGGTCGAGCCCATGTACTGCACGGCCAGGAACGCCTCGGTACCGGTGACCCGGAAGTCGCCGGGATCCGCGATGTCCCCCCAGATCTCCAGCTCGACCGATTCACCCTGGACCAGCTCCAGCGGGCCCCCGGGCAATCCGATCACACCCGGCTCGGCCTCGAACGTCAGCGTGGTGGGTAGGTTGCCTGCCAGCAATCGCCAGTAGACCGGTTCCACGGTGCCCCGCCTCACGGGAAGGCGCGCTGCCACGTACTCCGTACCCCAGGTCTGCAGGCCGAAGACCTGCTCCTCGAGGTGGTCGCAGCAGCACACATCCACCGGGACGGTGGCGCACATGTGGCTGGCGAACACGCCCACGGGCTTGTCCGCCTCCAGCGAGGAGCCCTCCAGGTCCGTGCCTGGATCGTCGCAGCGAAGCTGGAGCACGTCCCCTTCGTCCAGGACGATGGGTTCCATGAGCATCCCGGCCAGGCCGGCTGGCACCGGTCCACCGGCGGCGGTGTCTGCCGCGGGCACGACGACCACCTCGGTGTCGTCGTGGGCCGCGACCACGACCAGCTCACCGCACGAATCATCGTTGGCGGGCCAGCTCGGCACGAGGTACTCGGTGTCCCACGCCGAGGTGGGCAGCAGCAGCGAGGCGTCGGACGAGAACGACTCCACACCGTCCAGGGGATTGAACTGGTAGGCGATCAACGGCACGTCCGAGTCGAGCCGGTACGCGTAGTCGCCGATGTCCGTGCCGGACAGCTGGGCGTTGGGCAGGTCGAGCACGGCGAGGCTGCGGGGATCGATGGTGCGCTCGTCGAACGTGACCCAGGCGCCGTGCGTCCGCCGGTCCACGGTCACGTGGGCCTGGAAGGTCTCGTTCACGTTGCTCACGGCGATGGCGTAGGGCATCCAGACGTGGTCGTCGGGGTACTGCTCGAGGTCCACACCGTAGAACCGGCAGCCGATGCTGCTGCGGGCGGCGTCGGCCTGCTCGCACAGCGTGAGGCAGGCGCCGGCCACGCAGGTGTCCCCCACGGACCCGTCGCAGGTCTGCACGATCGAGGCTCCGCCGCCGTCGTCGTCGCACTCCACCACGTCGAGGTCTTCGCACCAGCGCGTGCCCGGCATGCAGTGCACGCAACCCAGCCCGGCCGCGCACAGCGGGCCGGTGTTCTCGTCGCAGGCCAGCACGGAGGCGACGTCACCTTGTTCGTCGCAGGTCACGGCCTCGAGCCCGTCGCACAGCACCTCGCCGGGGTGGTCGTCGCAGATGTCGGTGGTGACCGCGTCGTCGTCCCCGACAGGGTCGTCGATCGCGGAGTCGTCATCCGATTCGGGTCCGGCACAGGCACCGGCGACCAGCAGGAGCAGGCCTGCGAGCCACGCGTCACGGCCCCGGGTGCGTCCCATCGCTAGCACCCGTTGCCGGGGTACACGTCGGCGTCGAGGTCGTCACAGTCCCAGCCGAGTGCGGGGTAGGTGGCGTAGTCGTAGGCTTCGGGTTGCCACCAGCTGGGGTGCCCGTCTCCGTCCAGGTCCCACTCCCCGGCCCCGGCCCCACCGAAGGCGCCCGTGTCCGCCGGGCTGCCGTCCGGATCGCCCCCGCAGGTGTCGCAGGCGTCCACCAGGGGGGAGGACGCGGACAGGTGTACGTCCCAGTGCACGGGATCGGCCGCGGTCAGGTCCAGCAACGCCGGGTCCAACGAGGTGTTTCCGTCCGTGCCGGTGGGATCGTCCATTCCTCCGAACTCGCCGGGCGTGTTGCCCCACACGTTGCACTGGTCGAGGAGCGCCGCGCAGGCATCGCAGGCCACGCCCCCGGCGGCGGATGCGCTGTTGTGGCTGATCGTGACGCCCGTGGCGGTCCAGGGAACCCCGTCGAGCCAGATGCCACCGCCTTCACCCAGGGCGGTGTTGCCCACGACCGTCACGTTCGTGGTCTGCAGCTCGCCCGCGCCCACGCCGATCCCACCGCCGGTCCCGCCGGATTCGTTGCCCGCCACGACCACGTTCTCCAGCACGAGTCGCCCGCCGTCCACCGAGATCCCGCCGGCACGGGCATCCCAGCCCGATACGTTGCTCGCCACCAGCGCATTGCGTAGCGTGCAGACACCGTCTCCGGACTGGGCGAGTCCGGCACCCTGACCGTTCACGATGGTCTGGTTGCCCGTGATCACGGCCTGGCTCAGGGTCACCGTCGCGTCGGAGTCCGCGTAGATCCCACCACCCGTGCCATAGGCCGTGTTGTCCACCACCTCGAGCCGCTCCAGGTCAACGGGTGAGTCCCCTCGGATGGCCAGGCCGCCACCGTTGTTCATGGCGGACAGGTTGCCCGCGAGGGTGAGGTCACTGCCGCTGACCCAGGCGTCCTGGAACTTGGCACCACCACCGCCGCCGAAGCCCCCGTCCCCGAGAGCCTCGTTCTCGATCACCTGGACGTCGTGCAGCTGGACCACCGAGTCCTGCACGTACATGCCCGCCGTCCCCCAGGCGTCGAGCGACGCCTGGTTGTCGGACACGGTCACGTGCTCGAGCACGACGTGCGAGCCATCGCCGATCCACAGCCCACCGCCCTCGAAGGTGTGCACGGTGTTGTGTTCGATGACCGTTGACGTGATCGTGGTCGACGAGTTGCTGAGCATGATCCCGCCGCCGTTGCCCGACCCGCAGTGGTTGCCGGTGACGATCAAGTCGATCAGCGTGGGCGAGGCGTCCATGATGTGGATCCCGGCTCCGCCGGGATCGTCGTAGAGTCCTCACCCACCTCCGGTGGAATCGATCCCGTTGGTCAGGGTGAATCCCTGCAGCACGGCGTCGGGCCCCTCGCCCTCGTGGAACAACGCCACGTTGCCGTTGCTGTCGCCGTCGATCACGGTGACCTCGGGGCCGCCCATGCTCCGCAACCAGATGTCCTTGCCCTCGAAGTCCAGGTTCTCGACGTACGTACCGGGACGAACGCACACCATGGTCCCGCTGGGGAGGAACGCGAGCGCGGACTGGATATCGATGAAGTCCCCGGGCACGTGGTACACGTCGGGTGCGCCGGGGTAGACCTCTGGATCGGCGTCGTCGCAGTCGTCGCACAGTCGGTCTCCGTCGTCGGCGTCGTCGCTGTCCTCGCCGTCGAGCTGCTCGCCTTCTCAGTCGTCGTCGATGCCGTTGCACGCCTCGGGTGCGCCGGGGTAGACCTCTGGATCGGCGTCGTCGCAGTCCCCATCGCAGGTCGTCCAGGTGTCGCCGTCCTCATCGGCCAGCTGCAGGTCGGGATCCATGTCGTCGCAGTCCCCGCCGCACGCCAGGTAACCATCGCCGTCGGCGTCGGTCTCGTTCGTGCCGAGCAGGCCGTCGCAGTTGTCGTCGATGCCGTCACATACCTCCAGCGCGTCCGGGTGCACGCCCGGATCGCCGTCGTTGCAATCCCCCTCACACACGAGCACGCCGTCTCCGTCGAGGTCGTGCTCCTCGGTCGGGAGCCGGCCGTCGCAGTCGTCGTCGACGCCGTTACACAGCTCATCGGCCATGGGATTGATCGCAGGATCGGCGTCGTCGCAGTCGCCTCCCTGCTCGATGCGGTCCCGGGCGCATTCGCATTCCTGCACCGGCGCGTCCGGGTAGCCCCAGCCATCGCCGTCCGCGTCGAAGTAGCAGGTGCGCTCCAGGCAGGGTTCCGGGTCGGCGCAGGAGCACAGCAGCGCTGTGAACACCCAGCAGACCATGCGTGTGTCGATCGTTCTCATCAGCATCCTGCTCCCGGGTAGGTCATTGGATCGGCGTCGTCACAGTCCCAGCCCAGGGCCGGGTAGGTGACGGCGTCGTAGGGACCTGGCTGCCACCACTCCGGGTAACCGTCGCGATCCAGGTCGAAGTCTCCTGCGTCCGGCCCACCGTAGGGGCCGATGTCCGGCAGTCCGCCGTCCGGATCGGTGAGGGTCGGTTCCGCCAGGTCGATGAGCGGGGACGTGGGGTCCAGGTGCAGGTCCCAGTCGGCCGGGTCGGCCGGGGACGTGTCGAGGTAGTCCGGTCCGACCGAGACGTTGCCGTCCACACCAGCCGGGCTCCCCGCGCCCTGGAAGTCATTGGGTGTGTTGCCGAACACGTTGCTGTAGCGGAAGGAGATCACACCGCCGTCCACGAACATGCCACCGCCCCCGGTGCCGGACACGTTGTCGGTGATGGTGGTGTTGGTGAACGTGGGGTCGGTCGAGGCCGAATCGTACACGCCGCCTCCTTCGAGTCCGGCCTCGTTGCCGACGATGGCGACGTGATCGAGCGTGGAGGTGCACATACCTTCGAAGCTCACACCGCCACCGACCTCCACGGCCTGGTTCCCGGCCACGATGGAGTTCGTCAGGAGCAGGTCGGCCTGGTTGACGTCGATGCCGCCGCCGCTGAGGTCGGCCAGGTTGCCGATGATGCGGACCCGCGACAGCGTGGTGCTGGACAGGCCGAGCAACCGCATGCCACCTCCGCGCATGGTGGCGTCGTTGCCCGTGATCCAGGAGTCGTACAGGGAGACCTGTGCGCCCGACCGTGTGAGGATGGCTCCTCCTTCGTTCGCGCTGTTGGCGCTGAACACGGCGCCCGTGAAGGTGACCGAACAGCCGTAGACGCACGCACCTCCGCCGTGCTGACTGGAGTTCTCCGCAAAGACCACGTCGATGAGTTCCATGGGGAGGGCGTTCTTGACGAGGATTCCGCCCCCGTAGCCTGAGAGTGGATCGGCCACGTTTCCGGTGAACGTAACCCGTTCGATCAGGGCGCCCGATGAACTCTCGATGCAGATGCCCGCGCCCCACCACGACGTGTTGTTGGTCACGAAGCTGTCCCTGACCGTGCCGATCGCGCCGTACTCGTAGACGAGTCCGCCGCCGCAATGTCCCGTCTGGTTGTCCGACAGGGTGACATCCGTGAGATCAGCCACGGCCATTTCTCCGGAGAAGGCCGCGCCGCCACCTGTGTAGCCAGCGACGTTGTTGGAGATGACGACGTCGGACAGCCAGGTGTCGGCGTAGTCAGTGTAGATCCCGCCGCCCGAGTAGATCGCCTGGTTGCCCGTGACCTCGACCCCCGTCAGGGCGGTGATCGTATCCGAGAGGTAGATCCCGCCACCGCTGTACGTCGACTCGTTTCCGGACACGACGATGTCCGTCAGGTCCGAGGTCGAATCTTCCATGTAGATGCCCCCGCCCGACTCCGCCGCGAAGTTGCCGGAGACCACGAGGTCCCGGATCGTGGGATCCGCCCCCCCCGCCCCCACCACCCGCAGCCCACCGCCGTCTGCACCTCCCCCACCGGTCAGTGTGAGGCCTGCGAGCAGCGTCCCCGGCCCCTCTCCACTCGTGATCGCCACAACGCTCGCGATCCCGTTGCCCTCGATCGTGGTGGCCACCGGACCCATGGTGCCCACGACCTGCGCGTCCCGGCCGGCGAAGACGATGGTCTCGGTGTAGGTGCCGGCCTCCACGCAGATCACGTCTCCGCTGTCCACCGAATCGATGGCCTCCTGGATGGTGGCGAAGTCGGTGGGCACGGACCAGAACCCGGGCAGCCCGGGGAACAAGGTCGCGTCGCCGTCCAGGCAGTCCCCGTCACATGCCGCGTATCCGTCACCGTCGAGGTCGACCTCGGGTTCGGTCGAGGGATCGCAGTCGTTGTCCACGCCGTCGCACAGCTCTGGCGCGCCCGGGTACGACGTGGCGTCCCCGTCGTCACAGTCCCCCTCGCACGTGGTGGAGCCGTCCCCGTCCACGTCGGGTGCATCGGGGGTCGCGGGATCGCAATCGTCGTCCAGCCCGTTGCAGGTGTCCTCCGTGGCGTTGGGATGCACATCGTCGTTCGCGTCGTCGCAATCCTCGCCTGCTTCGCCCCCGACGAATCCATCTCCGTCCACGTCGTCGAGGTCTGCGCCGTCGCAGTCCTGGTCCACGTCGTCGTAGGCGATCTCCTCCGCTCCCGGATAGGTGTTGGGGTCGTGGTCGTCGCAGTCACCGTCGCAGTCCGTGACCCCGTCGCCGTCCGCGTCCGTCGCATCCTCGGTCCCGGCATCGCAGTCGTTGTCCAGCCCGTCGCAGACGATCTCCGCGGCGCCGGGGTGAACGGCCGCGTTCCCATCGTTGCAGTCCTCGCCCTGTGGCCCGCCGTCGTATCCGTCGCCGTCCACGTCGGTCAGGTCTGCGCCGTCGCAGTCCTGGTCCACACCGTCGTAGGGAACCTCCGGGGCTCCCGGGTAGGTGCCCCAATTCGCGTCGTCGCAGTCCTGTGCGTCGTCGGCCGGGCACTGGGAGCCCACGCCCCAGCCATCGGCGTCGCCGTCCACGCAGTCGATGTCCGGCAGGTCCGGTTCCTCGACCACGGTGTTGTGCTCCCGGCATCCCGGGACCATCGTGGCTACTAGCACCAGCAAGGTGGCCAAGGGCCGGAAGATGGTGGAGGTCATGGCGCGCCCTCCTCCGCGAGTCGTGCCTCGGCCTGGCGCGCGTGAAGGCTGTCGGGATGGCGGTCGAGGAACCGCCGCAGGGCTTCCCGTTCGGCTTCGACGTCGCCGATTTCGACCAGGGAGGCGGCGATGCCCCAGTCGGCCTCTTCCAGCAGCGTGCCGCTCGGTGAGTCGCGCAGGTACCGTTCGAACGACACCAGGGCCAGGTCGGCCCGGCCCCGGTGGTCGAGCTGCACCTGACCGATCAGCACCGGGCACATCCCGGCTTCGGGAGAGTCCGGGTAGGCATCGGCCAGCAGGTCGTATGTCTCGATGGCCTCGGCCCAGCGGCCCTGGCTGCGGTGGTGTACGGCCCGGGCGAGCAGCTCTTCGATGGTCGGAGGCGGCGCCTCGACCTGGACGGGCTCCTCACGATCGCTGGCCGCGTCGAGCGGGGTGCCGGGCTCGTCCGGCGGCGTCTGCGAGCTGGATGTGGGTTGCTCGGTGATCGGTTCCGCAGCCTCCTGTGCATCGAGCGCGGTGGGGTGTTCCGGCGGACGACTCTCCGCCTCGGTCTCGAGCGATCCGATATGCGGGGAGCCCGCGGGCGGCTCGGGTTCGGCATCCGATCCCATCCAGATGCTCGCCCAAACGGTGATGGGGACCATCAGTCCGATCAGCGCGACCGCGAGCCACACCCTGCGCCTCGCACCAGCCCGGCGGCGTGTGGCCTCGGAACCGAACGATACGATTCGACGCGCCCACTCCTCGGGATCGCTGTCGCCGCGCAGGCACTCCATGCCGCGTTCGTCGAGCGCGCCCAACTCGGTCTGAAGCGCTCTCACTGCAGCGCAGCGGCCACACCGGTGAGTGTGCTCGTCCACGAACAGACGTTCGGATTCCGTCATGGTCTGCTCGCGGAGCGCGATGCGGTCCAGCAGCGCATCCACCCGGTCGCAGTCGTTCCGCGCCATCACGTCCTCCGCCCCGTCAGCAACTCCTGCAGGTCCCCGTCTCCCGTGACCTGCTGGCGCAGCGTCGCGAGCCCCTTGCGCAGCAGGTAGCGAACGGACCAGGTCGTACGGCCCATCAGCTGGCTGGTCTCGGCCACGGAGTGGCCAAGCACCACCTTGAGCACCAGGGCCACGCGCTGGTCGGTCGGCAGCTGCGACACCATCTGCGCGACACACCGGGCTCGCGCCCGGTCAGCCACCTGTTCGTCGACCTCCGTGTCGCCGTCGTGACCGAGCAAGATCGGGTCGACCGGACCGTCGTGTCTGCGCTCCTTGTGAAGCCGCCGCAGGATCGTGCGCGCAGCGATCCGGTCCGCCCACGCCTCCAGACAGCCGTCGGCACGGTACCTTGGGGCGGCCAGCAGCACCTGGACCATCACGTCTTGCGTCAGTCCGTCCACCAGATCGGCGTTCGCGCTCATGTGTCTCGCCATCCTCGTCACCCGTGGCAGCAGTTGCACCACGAGCTGCTGCCGCGCATGCGGATCTCCAGCCGCCACTCGTTCGAGCAGCCGGGCGTCGCGGACCAGCTTCTGCCGGGCTTCGTCCGTGGTCACATCCGCTCCACTGCTGCTGGAGCCGACTCCAGCAGATCACACAGCCCGACCGCGACAGGGGCCGCGTGACACCTCTGATCGTACAAGTACATCGAGGGCGGGAAATGAGCGCGCCAGGTCACCGAATCTTGAACGCGAGCCTGGCGGACAGGTGGGGTTGAATGGTCCACGGGCTCAGGATCACGCGTTGTTGCCCTTCGGCGAGGACGCTGTAGTCCTGGTTGATCACCAGGAGGCGTATCCCAGGCCCCATGCTCAACGTCATCCAGGGGGTGAGCACGAAATCCAACCTGCCGGTCCAGACCAGGCCGAGTATCGCGTCGGGCTCACCTCGATTGGCCTGGAGCTGCACGTCCCGGGACTCGGCGTGCCAGCGCCAGATGCCGAGGCCCAACGCAAGGTCCATGCCCCCGGCGAACCGGGCACGCTGGAGCAGGTCCACGGCGACGCCCAATGTGATGTCGTGTGTGGTGAGGTGCAGCGTGGCGACCTCGTCGTCGATCCGGATGCCCGGTCCGAATTCGTAGGCGACGAATGGAGCCAGCCGGGTCGGTCCGCCGAGCTGCAGACGGGCCGCCAGCGCAGGTAGCGTGGGGTGCTCGGTGGAGAACAGGCGGACGGTGGCCCCGCCAGCAAACCAGAGCCCTGGCCGGATTGGGGTTGGATCGGGCGCGGAGACCGCGGGAGAGAGATCCTCGATGGCGAGCGGTGCGGTGGGGGGGGCGGTCGCCCGGTCGACGATGGGATTGCGCTCGAGCGCTGCCTGGAGCAGCGAACGGGTGATCAGGGCAAAGGCAGCCCGGCGTCCTTCCTGGCCGAGCGTTTCGTCGCCGACGGTGCGGGAGACCAGGGTTCCACCCTGCTCGTCCGGCACGAAGACGGTGACCTCCTGCAGGATCGAGGGATCGGACATCAGTACGGCCGCCGCGTCGAGGTCCTGTGCGATCTTGCGGGCCAGGTCGAGTCGGTCGTCGTGGGCCCGGATTTCGTGGTCGAGCCAGTGCACGACGAGGACCACGTCCAGGTCGGCGAGCTGTACCTCGAGGATCGTGGCCAGGACAGCGGCGGGCTCGACCTCCGACGGCTGCGCGAGCAGGACGATGCGGGGTCGCGCCTCGCCGTCCGGACCAGAAGCCGCGGCCGTACCGCCCCACAGCAGGGCGGCGGCGCACAGGGTCAGCGCTGGCCACGAGTGGGGCATCGGGGACTGCGGCTCCCTTTCCGGGGTGGAGCGCATCCTAGCACCAGGGTTGGGGAGGCGTGTGCCGGAGGTGGGCCGGGGGGAGGGAGGGAATGGTGAGCCGGCCGGGAGTGGGGACGGTGGTGGCGGGGATGCGGCGCAAGGGGCGGTGATCGGGAGGCTGCGGGGCTGGTCGTGCGGGGGGATGGAAGCATGGTGGGGCTCGAGAGGGCATGACGGCGCATGAGGGTGTGTCCGCAGCGTGTCCGGGGCGAGAACCCTTGGCCCGCTGGCACGAGCCCTGCCAGGAGCTGCCATACCTTGCCAGGACGCGTCACGCGTGTCAGCGATGTCAGCGCTGGTCGCCGAGCCTTCGCCGTGAGATAACGCGGCTTCTGTGGGCAATGGGCTGAATGCGGAGTCACCCGTGACGGACAAGACACTCACCGGGAGTCTGTCACCAGGCGGACGGATCACCGTTCACGGCGACGGCGCGTCTTCCGGCACCCGTCCACCCTCCGCAACGAACGAGCAGGTCTCCGAGGCTTTCGGCCGGGGTAGTGGCCACGGCCTGTTGCACCTCGGCGCCACCGAACTGACCACCGACCTCGATCCGAGCCTCGCCTTCTGGCGCGAACTGGGGAGGCAGTTCGTCAGCGCAGCCTGTGGCGCGCTCGACCCGACCGAGCCTGCGGCAGTGGTGCTTCCCGAACCCGATCTCACCGCTCTCGAAGACCTCGCCGAGACCGTCCCGCCGATGCGCGGGGCCGAGTATCTCTCGGTCCCTGTGCTCGTCCGGCTCTGGGCCGAGATCGGGGTGGCGCTGACCGAACGCGCCGTCGAGCACGCCCACGGCGTCCAGGGCTACCTCGAGTCCAGTCATTCGGTCTGGCACGTGGCAGGCCGGGTCTGCCTGCACCTGGCCGAGAACAAGCGGGATCCGGAGTGTCCCTTCGCCTTCATCGCCACCTACGCCCGGCAGGTCCGCGGGCGCGGGCAGATCCAGTACGTGCCGCTGAGCCACGCGCTCCAGGAGTATGCCGGCGCCCACAACAGGCCCAAGCTGCTGGCACTGCTCATGCCGTTGCAGCGGGCCGCCGAGAGCAGCGCGTTGATCCGGGACCTCGTCGACTCGGGCGACATCTACCATCCGCTGGCCTGGACCGCGGACGAGGCACACGCCTTCCTGGTCGAGGCCGATCGCTACGAGCAAGCGGGGCTGGTGGTGCGGCTGCCCGACTGGTGGGACGCCAGGCGTCGCCCGCGGCCGTCGGTCTCGGTCACCGTGGGTACGGCAGCGCCCTCTGTTCTCGGGCTGGACGCGCTGCTCGACTTCGCCGTCGAGCTCACGCTCGACGGCGAGACGCTCTCGGTCGACGAGATCGAGACCTTGTTGCAGGCCAACGCCGGGCTGGTACTGCTCAAGGGCAGGTGGGTCGAGGTGGACCCGGACAAGCTCGGGCAGGTGCTCGACCAGTGGCACGACGTACAGGCCCAGGCAGCGGCCAGCGGCGTCAGCCTGGCCGAGGCGATGCGTCTGCTGGCTGGCGCCGACATCGACAGCCCGGGTGACGGAGTGGGTGACGACCGCCCCGAGTGGTCGCAGGTCGTCGCTGGCATGTGGCTCACGGCACAGCTGGACGCCCTGCGTTCGCCGCGGGTGCAGGACACCATCGACCGCAACGCCGGACTCCGCGCCGAGCTGCGTCCCTACCAGAAGGTGGGCGTCCAGTGGCTGTACACACTGCGTGCCCTGGGCCTCGGCGGATGCCTGGCCGACGACATGGGCCTGGGCAAGACCGTGCAGGTCATCGCGTTGCAGTCGATGCTCCAGGCCGAGGGGGACGATCAGGGGACCGACCTGCTGGTGCTGCCAGCCTCGCTGGTGGACAACTGGGAGAGCGAGTTGACCCGCTTCGCGCCCGGCTTGCGCGCGCTGATCGCGCATCCATCCAGGCTCCCGTCACGCCAGATCAAGGCCTTGCCGCCGGCCGAGGTCGAGGCCCACGACGTCGTCATCACCACCTACGGCACCGCCATGCGCACGCCGTGGATGCAGGAATTCCCCTGGCGCTGCGTGGTGCTCGACGAGGCGCAGGCGATCAAGAACCCCGGCGCCAAGCAGACGCGGGCGATCAAGAAGCTGCCGGCCCGCTGGCGCCTGGCGCTGACGGGCACCCCGGTGGAGAACCGGCTCGGCGACCTGTGGTCGATCTTCGATTTCCTCAACCCGGGCCTGCTCGGCTCGGCAGCGGCCTTCGGCCGCCTCTGCAAGTCGATGTCCAGGCGACCGGACGATGGCTACGCGCCGTTGCGCAAGCTCGTCGGGCCCTACATCCTGAGGAGGCTCAAGACCGACAAGCGCGTCATCTCCGACCTGCCCGACAAGACGGAGGTCACCGCCCACTGCCTGCTCAGCAAGGCCCAGGCCGTCCTCTACGAGCAGTCGGTCGAGGAGCTGAAGCAGGTCCTCGAAGACGCCGAAGGCATCGAGCGGCGAGGCATCGTGCTCGCCTACCTGATGCGCTTCAAGCAGATCTGCAACCACCCCTCGCAGTGGCTGGGGGACGGCGGCTTCGAGCCGGCCCGCAGCGGCAAGTTCCAGCGACTCGCCGAGCTGTGCGAACCCATCGACGCACGGCAGGAGAAGGTGCTGGTCTTCACCCAGTTCCGTACGATGACTGGGCCGTTGCAACACCACCTGTCCGGGTGTTTCGACCGGCCGGGGCTGGTGCTGCATGGCGGCACGCCCGTAAAGAAGCGCCAGGGACTGGTGCGGCAATTCCAGGAGGACGAGACGGTGCCGTTCATGATCCTCTCGCTCAAGGTCGGTGGCACGGGCCTCAACCTGACCGCCGCCAACCACGTGGTCCATTTCGACCGCTGGTGGAACCCGGCCGTGGAGAACCAGGCCACCGACCGCGCCTTTCGCATCGGCCAGAACAGGAACGTCCTGGTCCACAAATTCGTCTGCAAGGGCACGGTGGAGGAACGCATCGACCAGCTCATCGCCGGCAAGCAACGGCTCTCCGACGAGGTGCTCGCTGGCGGCGCCGAGGCGAGACTCACCGAACTCTCCGACGACGAGTTGCTGACCCTGGTCAGCCTCGATCTGCACAGCGCGGTGGCATCATGAGCGGTTGGAGACGGTACGTACCAGTGGCCGAGCGGCGGCGAAGGGCCGCGAAGAAGGCAGCCAGGCTGACGAAGGCGGGGCACCAGCTCAAGCCGATCGCGATCAGCGGCCGGGCCATCGCCAGGACCTTCTGGGGCAAGGCGTGGTGCGAGAACCTGGAAGCCTACAGCGACTACGCCAACCGCCTGCCGCGCGGGCGAACGTATGCCCGCAACGGCTCGGTCCTCGACCTGCAGATCGCCGAGGGTCGGATCGACGCGCTGGTCAGCGGCACCACACTCTACAAGGTCAACCTGCGCATCGATCCCCTCGCGGCCGAACGCTGGCAGACCATCCGCGGCGAGTGCGCCGGCCAGATCGACTCCCTGGTGGAGCTGCTGCAGGGGCAGCTGTCCGATGGCGTGATGGAGGTGGTCACTCGCGGCAGCGCCGGCCTCTTCCCGAGCCCGCGGGAGATCCACCTCGCCTGCTCGTGCCCGGACTGGGCGGTGATGTGCAAGCACGTCGCGGCCACCCTCTACGGTGTGGGCGCCCGCCTCGACCATGAGCCCGAGATGCTGTTCCTGCTGCGAGGTGTGGATCCTGCCGAGATGATCGAGGAGGCCGTCGACCGGGGGGTGACCGAACGCAAGCAAGGGCGTGGGCGGACGCTCGAGGTCGATGACCTCTCGGCGGTGTTCGGCGTCGACATCGATTTGACGGCCGACGCGCCCAAGCCTGCGCCGAAACGCAGACGCCCGGGTCGCAAGGCCAAGGGATCGTCGGGGAAGAGCTCGAAGGCGGGCCTCCCCAGCCTCTCCGACCGGGCTCACCAGGTGCTCGGCGTCATCGGCGACGAACCCGGCCTGCGCACGCCACGGATCGCCGAGCTCCTGGGCGTGCCGAGGTCAGCCGTCACCCGCGGCATCGCCGAACTCAGACGGCACGGCCTCGTCGTCTTCGTCGGCGCCCCGCGAAACGGCGGCTACTACGCCGCTGACGGCCGTTGATCCACGTTGCGCCATTCGACTGCGGCGAAATTGTTCGGCCCGCTCGCGCTCGACTTCACCACGCACTTCCTCTGGGACTACAGTCTCGCTACGTGTTGGTGATCATGGCCGTCGACAGCCGGCGCATCGTCCACGCAGCAGTGACCCGACAGCCGACTCTCGACTGGGTGAAACAGCAGATCCGTGAGGCCACACCGTAGGGAGTCGTCCCACGGTTCTTGATTCACGACAACGATGGGATCTTCGGCCAGCTTGATCGGCCCTCGTGTACCAGAAAGCGTCTATCGGGCAGGCGCTACCGCTGCTCGCTCGACGCCTGGCAGGACCAGAGCCTGGGCGTCTGTGGCCTTCCCATCCCCTACGGAGCCCCGAACGCCAGCCCTCATGTCGAACGCTTCATGCGGATCCTGCGCGAGGAGTGCCTGCGGAACATCATCTTCTTGTCCGAGGGGCACCCCTTCCCATACCTGTAGCTGCAGATTGTGGCACGCCGATTGCAGGCCTAGCCGGACAGTCGTTGTTGAGCTGCAACAGCGGCTGACAGTCCGCACCGTCGGATCAGTGGATGTGTCTTGGGGAAGTGCACTTCCTGCTGATTCGACGGCTGCGGACCCAGCATCATCACGCCCTCTCCCTCGGACCACGAAAATCGACATCGAGGGAGAGGTTCGAATCCAGGACACCTGAAAGCGTCGAGCCGGGGCCGATGCACCGGTACGTTTCTCCCCCTCCGGGGAGTTTCCGGGGAGGTTCTCACCGGTCGCCGAACCATGCGAGACCTCCTTCCCACGATGTTTCGTGGAGCGCATTCCAGGCGTATCGACGGAAGATGTCCCCTCGCGCCGCTGGCAGTAGCCGCAGTAGCGGCCTTTCCTTCCTGCGGCGTCTGCGTGCGTGGCACACCTCTTGCTGGGTGGAGGACAGAACCGCACAGGGCGGCCAGAAGAAATGGCCCGAACGGGAGCAAGCTCCAGGGTAGGGACATCGTGCTGGTGGTGAAAGGAAGAAGCCTCATGTCGGAAACGAGACGCCGGAGTCTGTGCTGTACGTGCAAGGACGAAGAAATCTGCATCAAGACGCGAGAGTTCCTGACACCGGTAATCCACTGCGAACTCTTCGAATGCGAGCAGCTTTCGAACCAGCCCGCCAGCGCGCTGCGGGCGGAATCGTCGGCCTCCATCGTTTCCGTTCGTGACGCCATCGAGGAGCCCTGCGGTCTGCAAGGACTGTGCACCAACTGCGACTGCCGGTTCGATTGCGGTCTGCCGCGGCCGGAAGGGGGAGTGTGGCACTGCGAAGAGTACCAGTGACCTGTTCTGGCAAACGGACCGTCTGGATGTCCGAGGCTTCATGCCGTGGAGATGGTGATGGACTCAGCTGAACTCAAGGTAATGGTGGACAGGAACAAGGGCAGGAAAGGCGGTCTGATCACCGTCCTGGAGGAGATCCAGTCCAGCTTCGGATATCTTCCCGCCGAAGCCCTGGAAGTCGTCGCGAACGAGACGGGCCGCTCTCTCGTCGACATCTACGGCGTTGCGACGTTCTACAAGGCGTTCAGTCTGGCGCCCAAGGGCAAGCACCTGGCGTGCGCATGCCTCGGGACGGCCTGCCACGTCCGGGGTGCGCCGGCCATCACACAGGAGCTTGAAGACCAGCTGGGGATCAAGGCCGGCCAGACGACGGATGACAAGGAATTCACGCTGGAGACCGTCAACTGCCTCGGGGCCTGCGCGTTGGGGCCGATCGTCGTGGTCGACGGCCAGTACTTCTCGAACGTCTCCAGACCCAAGGTCAAGGAGATCGTCGAGGCGGCTCGTGACGGGCACGCATCCGTGGACCTGGCGAACGACGATCGCTATTTCCCGGTCGAGGTCGGGTGTTCCAGGTGTAACCACAGCCTGATGGACGAGAGCTATCCCATCGATGACTACCCGTCGATCCGGGTGACGATCTCGTTCGAGGAGAAGCACGGCTGGCTGAGGCTTTCCAGTCTCTACGGCAGTCACCACGTGGCGTCCGAGCATTCCATACCCTCGGGAACGCTGGTCCAGCCCTTCTGCCCGCACTGTCACACCAAACTCGCAGGAGCCATGGACTGTCCGGATTGTGGCGCGCCGATGGTGGCCATGATCGTCCGGGGTGGCGGCATGGTGCTGATCTGTACGCGCCATGGCTGCGAAGGTCACGTGCTCGACGTTGGATGAGGAACCTGCGGTCCGCGTGACCGCCTGTCAATGTGTTGAGGAGCAAGTCAGATGCCCCAGGTGGACACGGTTGAGGAATTCAAGAGCTACAGAAGGCTCCTTCTCGATCGAGACAAAAACGGCAAGCCATGTCTCGTGATATGCGCAGGTACGGGCGGGCAGGCGAGCGGGTCCAACGACATCATCAGGATCATCAAGCGGCATATCCTTGAGAAGAAGGCTCACGACGAGATCTCGCTGCGAATCACGGGGTGCCTCGGGTTTTGCGAGATGGACCCCTTCATCCTGGTGGAGCCCGGAGGGAGCCTTTATCCCAAGCTGGAAATGGCCGATGTGCCGAGGATCATCGATGCCACCTTGCAAGGCGAGACGATCGACGAGCTGTTGTACCGAGAGCCGGGAACGGACCATCGATACGACTCCCAGGACGAGATACCGTTCTTCCAGGGCCAGACGCGCACCATCCTCGGCCGCAACCAGCACCTCGACCCGATCCGGATCGTCGACTACCTGAGGACCGGCGGCTATGGGGCACTGGAGAGGATCATGGACTCTCCCGATCCGGAGTGGATCATCGATCAGGTCAAGAGGTCCGGGATTCGCGGCCGGGGCGGAGCTGGCTTCCCGACCGGGATGAAGTGGGAGCTGGCGCGAGAGTCCAGCGGCGCGGGGACGACCGAGAAGTACGTGGTCTGCAACGCAGACGAGGGCGACCCGGGCGCCTACATGGATCGCAGCATCCTGGAAGGTAATCCGCACGCCATCCTGGAGGGGATGGTCGTCGCGGGAGTGGCGATCGGTGCTTCGAATGGGATCATCTACGTCCGCAGCGAGTACCCCCTGGCGATCAAGCATTCGATGATCGCGATACGGCAGGCGCAGGAACTGGGAGTCCTGGGAAACGACATCCTGGGGACCGGCATCGATTTCGACATCGAGATCGTCCAGGGCGCAGGTGCCTTCGTCTGCGGTGAAGAGACCGCGCTGATCCGATCCATCGAGGGCTTGATGGGTGAGCCTCGCCAGCGCCCACCGTACCCCATCACGCGGGGGATCCACGGCGCGCCCACGTGCATCAACAACGTCGAGACGTTGGCCAACGTCCCCGTGGCCATCAGCAAGGGAGCCGACGAGTACGCCCAGGTCGGCGTCCCGAACAATACCGGTACGAAGATCTTCTCCCTCGTCGGCAAGGTCAGGAACACGGGACTGGTGGAGGTCCCGCTGGGTACTCCGCTTGGCAAGGTCGTGCATGACATCGGCGGTGGTGCGGTCGGGGGCGCCAGGATCAAGGCCGTGCAGACGGGAGGGCCCTCTGGCGGGTGTATCCCGGCCTCGATGTTCGACCTGCCCATCGACTACGACAGCCTGAAGAAGGCCGGATCGATCATGGGTTCGGGCGGCATGATCGTCATGGACGAGAACACCTGCATGGTGGACGTCGCCAGGTACTTCATGGGGTTTCTCAAGGAGGAGTCCTGCGGCAAGTGCTTCCCCTGCCGCAAGGGAACCCAGCGGATGTACGAGCTGCTGGACGACATCACACGAGGAAAGGGTACGCCGGAGCACCTGGATCTGCTGGAAGAGACGGCGCTCGCGGTTCGGGACACGACGATGTGTGGACTGGGGCAGTCCGCTCCGAACCCCGTCCTGAGCACACTGAAGTACTTCCGGAAGGAGTACGAGCGCCATATCCACGACAAGCGGTGCGACGCATACGTCTGCAAGGACCTGGTAGGGTCGCCGTGCGCCCGCGCCTGTCCGGTGGGCACCGAGGCGTGGCGCTACGTCGCCCACATCGAGCGGGGCGAGATCGAGCAGGCGTACCGGGTCATCCGGGACGCCAATCCGTTCCCGTCCATCTGCGCCAGGGTCTGCAACCATCCCTGCGAGCAGCATTGCCGCGCTGGCGCGAGCGGTGGCGATCCGATCTCCATCAGGGCGCTGAAGCGGTACGTGACCGACCACGTGGATCCCCACTCCTACCAGCCGGCGGTGCTGACCGAGGTGCGGGACGACGACCAGCGAGTGGCGGTCATCGGCGCCGGGCCATGTGGTCTGGCGGCCGCCCACTACCTCTCGCTGGAAGGCTACCGGGTGACCGTCTTCGAGGCCGGACCGGAAGCAGGCGGGATGCTGTTCTGGGCGATCCCGGAGTACCGGCTGCCGAGGGAGCTGGTCCGCAAGGAGATCCATGCCCTGCTGAACGAACGCATCACCGTGCGCTACGAGGAGGAGCTGGGCGAACAGTTCAACATCGAGGATCTGCTGGAAGACGGGTTCCGGGCGGTCTTCGTCGCCATCGGAGCACACCAGAGCCGGCGCATGAGGATCGAGGGCGAGGAGGCCTCCGGTGTGATCCCCTCGATGGAATTCCTCAAGGCGTTCAACGCTCGCGGAGAGAGCCTGGCCAGGGGACGTGTCGGCGTCGTCGGTGGCGGGAACTCCGCCGTGGACGCGGCGAGGATGGCCATCCGCCAGCCCGACGTGGACAGCGTGACCATCTTCTACCGGCGGACGCGGGAGGAGATGCCGGCTTTCGCGGAAGAGGTGGAGGCGGCGCTGGAAGAAGGCATCGTGCTGGAGACGCTCGTCTCTCCAGTGCGCATCCTCTGCGAGTCCGACCGGCTGAAGGGTATCGAGTGCATCGGCAACGAGCTGGGGGAGCAGGACTCCAGCGGCCGGCGCAAGCCCGTGCCTGTTCCCGGTTCAGAGCAGACGACGCCACTGGACACGCTCATCGTGGCCATCAGCGAACAGCCGGAGATCCTGCCGCTCACGAAGGGACCCATCGACGTCACTGGCAGGGGGCTCGTGGGCGTCGACGAGGCAACCCTGCACACGAATCGCCCCGGGATCTTCGCCGGTGGCGACGTCATCACCGGGCCGAACACGGTCATCGACGCCATCGCTCACGGCAAGAGGGCGGCGGCGGTCATCGGACGGTACCTGCGTGGCGAGGGCCTGGAGGAATCCATCGAGCCCGTGTTGCCGGGGGAGTACGTTCCGCCATCCGGCGACCAGGAGGATGAAGGGGCCACCGGCAGGGTCGAGCCGCTGATGGCACGGGCCGAGTGGCGGCGGCGAAGCTTTGCAGAGGTGGAGTCCTGCATGTCGTCGGACGAAGCGCTCCGCGAGGCGAGGCGCTGTCTGCGTTGTGACCTCGAGTTCACGAGGCCGGACGAAGACGCAGGCGACGAGCCCGGAGCGGAAGGAGCGGGACGATGATCACCCTGACGATCAACCGGTTGAGGGTGTCGGTCGAGCCGGGGACCACGTTGCTGGAGGCCGCCCAACAGATCGGGTTTCCGATCCCGACCCTGTGTCACATGGAGGGGCTGTCCCCCTACGGCGCCTGTCGCCTCTGCGTGGTCGAGATCGGTGAAGGGGAACGCGCCCACCTGGTCTCCTCGTGCACCTATCCCGCCGAGGAAGGGCTGAAGGTCAGGACCGCGTCCGCTCGAGTCGTCCGGGCACGAAAGATGGTCCTGGAACTCCTGCTGGCGTCGTGTCCCCAGTCCAAGGTCATCCAGGATCTGGCGTCCGCCCACGAGGTCCGGCAGCAGCGGTTCAAGCAGGAGCACGAGGACTGCATCCTGTGTGGGCTGTGCGTGCGGATGTGCGAGGAGCAGATGGTGGCCAAGGCCATCGGCTTCCGGAGCCGTGGAGAATCCAGGAGCGTGGGAACGCCGTTCGACGCGGCTTCCGAGGAGTGCCGCCGCTGCGGCGGCTGCATGTACGTGTGTCCGGCCTGCCAGCTGCGATGTACGTACACCGAGCCCGACAAGGCCATCTGCGGGGGGTGCGCGAATCTGAGCCCACCGTGTGTGGACAAGGAACCGTTCGACGACATGATGTGCTTCATGGAGCCGTGTGTCGCCTGTGAGATCGACAAGTAAGAAAACGGGTGAGACGCCCGACAAGGAGGTCGCTTCAATGGCTCTTTCGAAAGTGAACGCATCCGCTGCGACGTTGACCAAGAACAGGACCGAGGGCTCCATCGTCCCGGCTTCCGGCATGTGTGTCACGTGCGTGGACGGTTGCGTCGGGATGTGCGACATCGGCAAGTCCGCGTATCGAGGGCACGAGGTGATCTACCCCCAGCCCTTCGGTGTCATCACCTCGGCCGGCGAGAAGGAGTACCCCGTCGACTACTCCCACTTCAACATCATGGGAGGTGTACAGGGTGCCCAGGGTATCGAGGCGGACAGCGACAAGGCGATCTTCCCGGCGGTGAACCTGGAGGTCGCCTTCGGCCACGACGGGGGCGTGAAGTTCAAGCTGCCCTGGATCATCCCCGGTATCGGCTCGACCAACGTGGCGAAGAACAACTGGGAGGGACTGGCCATCGGCAGCGCCCTGGCAGGCACCGGTCTGACCATCGGCGAGAACGTGGCCGGGATGGACCCCCAGACGGTCATCGAAGGTGGGAAGGTCCGCGATACCGACGACCTGAAGCGCCGTGTCCAGCTCTACAAGGACCACCAGCGAGACGGCTACGGAGCGATCATCGTCCAGGCCAACGTCGAGGACACGCGCCTCGGGGTCCAGGAGTACGCGATCAACGAACTCGGCGTGGAATGCGTGGAGATGAAGTGGGGCCAGGGAGCCAAGAACATCGGCGGCGAGGTCAAGATCAAGGATCTGAAGAAGGCCCAGCTGCTCCATGATCGCGGCTACGTGGTGATTCCCAATCCCACCGATCCCCACATCATCGCCGCGCACCAGCGCGGTACGTTCACCGAGTTCGAACGCCATTCGCGCGTGGGCATGGTCAACGAAGAAGGGTTCGCACAGCGGGCCGCAGAACTCCGCCGGGCTGGAGCGAAGTACGTCTTCCTCAAGACCGGCGCCTACCGTCCGGACGCCCTCGCCCTGGCCGTGAAGTACGCGTCCAAGTACAAGATCGACCTGCTCACCGTGGACGGCGCCGGCGGCGGGACCGGCATGAGCCCGTGGCGGATGATGAACGAGTGGGGCATGCCGCCGGTGGAGCTCCACTCCCTTCTGTACCAGTATGCCAGGCGCCTGGACGAGAGGGGCGAGCACGTGCCGGCCATTGCGGTCGCCGGTGGCTTCACCTTCGAGGACCAGATCTACAAGGGCCTGGCCCTCGGCGCACCCTACGTCAAGCTGGTCGGGATGGCCCGTTCCCCCATCGCCGCGGCCATGGTGGGCAAGACCATCGGCCGCACCATCGAGGAGCAGGAGGTTCCGGTCTACGTGGAGCGGTTCGGCCGCACGCGTGACGAGATCTTCGTCACCGCTGCGGACCTGCGCAACGAGCTGGGGAGCGATGAGTTCGAGAGGCTCCCGGCCGGCGCCGTCGGCCTGTACACCTACTACGAGCGTCTGGCCCAGGGGTTGCGCCAGCTCATGGCGGGAACTCGCAAGTTCACCACCGCCCACATCAGCCGGGGCGACCTCGGGGCGTTGACGCGGGATGCCGCCGACCGAAGCGGGATTCCATTCCTGATGGACCTGGACAAGGAGCGCGCAGAGGCGATCCTCGACGAGTAGTAGAGGCGCCTGAAAGGCGGGGAGGGCTGGCGCGCTGTCATGGAGCCAGACGACACCAAGAGCGCCCACGAGGACCTCGCCGCCATTCCTCCGAACCCGATCGACCGCCACGCACTGACCCTCGAGTTCCTGCATCTCGCCGACTCGCCCGGGCGCTTTCTGGACTTTCAGAGAGAAGCCAGCCGTCTGGTCGCGGAGTTCGCGGAAGCCGCCGAAGTTCTCCTGCTCCTCCTGGAAGGAGAATGCTGGACGAGCTATCGCTGGATCTCGGGATCCGAGGGGGCTCTCCAGATCGATGGCAGACGAGGCAAGGTCGAGGGGCTCATGGACCTCATCGACGACGGCGGAGAGGCTGATCCAATCCAGGCCTGGAACCAGATCATCGACCACATGTCGGAGGCTCATCAGCGGGAACTGGGAGAGGGGATCCGATCCGCGAGTGTATTCCCATTGACCTGGGCGGGGGAGCGGCTCGGAGCGCTGGTCGTCGGCAACGCGACCACCGCGACCGACGTCGCGATCTCGACCGCTGGACTCGCTGACACTGCGCAGCAGCTCTCGGCAGCCCTGGTGTTCCGGCGTCGGCGTGCGGCACTGGCGGAGCGCGAGAAGGAGCTTGCCGGCCTCTATGGCCTGTTTCGGCTGGCGGAGCAGCCCGAGATCAACCTGGAGACCATCCTGGAAGAGGCCGCGTCATCCCTCCCCGCTGCCTGGCAGTTCACCGAGATCGCTCATGGCAGCATCCTGCTCGACGGAGTGCGCTATCCGCGTGGAGAATCGCCGACCTTCACCCCGATCTCGACGCAGCAGGGCGAAATCGTCATCGAAGGAGAGATACGAGGTTACATCGAGGTTGCCTATGACAGACCGATGCCCGTGCTGGACGAGGGGCCCTTCCTGAAGGAAGAACGAAACCTGATCAACGCCATCTCGCGACAGATCGCGATGGTCGTGCAGCGGCGGCTGGCCGAGGAGGAACGCGAACGCCTCCGCGAGCAGCTGAGGCATGCGGATCGCCTGGCGACCATCGGGCAGCTTGCGTCCGGCGTGGCCCACGAGCTCAACGAGCCTCTCGGCAACATCCTCGGGTTGGCCCAGCTGGCACTGAAATCTCCGGGTCTGGAAGAACGGCCCGCACGCGATCTGCAGGGCATAGAGAGGGCCTCCCTTCACGCGCGAGAGGTCATCAAGAAGCTGATGTTGTTCGCACGGCAGACTCCTCCCCAGGTCGTGGAGATGGACGTGAACCAGATGGTCGAGAATGGTCTGTACTTCCTGGCATCGCGCTGCCGGACGGAGGGGATCGATCTCGAGGTAGAGCTGGAACCTGATCTGCCCCGTTTGCAGGCCGATCCAGGCCAGCTGCATCAGGTGCTGGTGAACCTGGTCGTAAACGCCTTGCAGTCCATGTCAGCCGGTGGCCGGCTTGCCGTGCGAACTCGCCAGGAAGGCGGGACGGTCATCCTGGAGGTGGAGGACACCGGCGAGGGGATCGATGAGGAGATACGTCACCACATATTCGTCCCGTTCTTCACGACCAAGGAGGTCGACCAGGGAACGGGGCTTGGACTGGCGGTGGTCCATGGCATCATCACAGCGCATCGAGGCGTGATCGAAGTGGAGAGTGCAAGGGGCGAGGGGACGACCTTCCAGGTTCGGTTCCCCACCGAAGGCTCCGTGGAAGGCGATGGCTGATGACCAAGGCAGCGGAATCCGAACGAATCCTTGTCGCCGACGACTCCGAGGTGACGCTGGAGGTCTTGCGTCGCAACCTCGAGTCACGAGGCTATGGCGTCCTCGAGAGCCAGACCGTCTCCGACGCCATCGAGATACTCGGCCAGACACCGATCGATCTGGTGATCACGGACCAGAAGATGCCCGGGGCCAGCGGGCTCGACCTCGTTCGATTCGTGAAGGAGAACCTCAAGGCGACCCAGGTCATGATGGTCACCGGCTACGCGAGCATCGGTGGCGCGGTGGAGGCGATGAAGACCGGTGCGGTGGAGTACCTCGCCAAGCCGTTCACCGACGAGGAGCTGTTCGAGGCCGTCACCCAGGCACTGAGGAAGCTGAGGAACCGGCTGGCCGCCAACGGCCTGGCTGACAACCAGGCATCTTGCGCTCCGGCTGGCCAGATCGGGGACTCCGCAGTCATGCGGGAGGTCTATCGCGCCATCGACAAGACCACGAAGTCGTCGGCCACGGTCCTGGTCACGGGTGAAAGCGGTACAGGCAAGGAGATGGTGGCGCGGGCCATCCACTATGGTAGTCCTCGTGCGTCCTGCCCCTTCGTTCCCGTGAACTGCTGCTCGATCCCGGAGACGCTGCTGGAGAGCGAGCTGTTCGGCCACGTCAAGGGAGCGTTCAGCGGTGCTCTTGCATCGCGAGCGGGGTTCTTCCAGACGGCCGAGGGAGGAACCATCTTTCTCGACGAGATCGGAGACACCAGCCTCGCAATGCAGGCCAGGTTGCTCCGCGTGTTGCAGGAGAAGGAGGTCTGCATGGTGGGTTCGTCCCGCGTCCGGAAGGTGGACGTTCGGGTCGTCGCAGCCACCAACAAGGATCTCCAGCCTCGCGTCAGGAAAGGCACGTTTCGGGAGGACCTGTTCTTCCGGCTCGACGTGCTCTCCATCCACGTGCCTCCGGTCCGGGAACGCGGTGAAGACGTGCTTCTCCTCGCCAGGCATTTCGCGCGGAAATATGCCGAGGAACACGCCAGGCCGGAGTTGCAGTTCTCCCCCGAGGTGCTCGACGCATTGCAGCAGTATTCCTGGCCCGGAAACGTCCGGGAGGTGGAGAACATGATCCATCGTCTGGTGGTGATGAGCGACGAACAGGGGAAGATCGAGATCCCGGACCTGCCCCAGCCGATGCGCTTCTCCGTACGCGAATCCAGGCGCCTCGACAGGAGCCTGGCAGAGGTCGAGGCGGAGCATATCCGCAACGTGCTGGCACGGGAGGGAGGGAACAAGTCCCGTGCAGCGCAGATCCTCGAGATCGACCGGAAGACTCTCCGGGAGAGGCTCAAGCGCATGAGTCTTCCCAAGGAACCGTGACCTGGTTTCCTGGTCAGCGGCATTCAAGTCGACGTTCGAAGGGACATCATTGATGGATCTTCATCCATCCGGGGAGAGACCAAGTGAGTCGACGTTCCGACAGTCAAGACGACGGGCCGCTCGAGGGGGGCCGGGACTGCGCTGGCGACTCCAACGATCGGCTCGACGATCCCGGTGTCATCTCCGAGTTCTCGCGAGCTGATTTCGATCCCTCGACCCCGTTCTTGCGGCTGGGGGGTGGCTCACTTGGCGGAAAGGCCCAGGGGCTCGCCTCCATGGCCAGCTTGCTCGGCCGGTCGAACCTGGCCGACAGGTTCCCTGACGTGCAGATCGCAGTCCCTCAGAGCCTGGCGATCGGCACGGACGTGTTCCTGGGATTCATCGAGACGAACGATCTGTGGGACTTCGTCCACGGTTGTGATGACGACGAGCGAATCGCGCAGGCGTGCCTGGACGCCAGGCTGGACGGCGGGCTGCTCGATGACCTTCGAGCCTATCTCTCTGTCGTCGAGCACCCCCTGGCGGTGAGGTCTTCCAGTCGGCTCGAGGACTCCCTCCGCTTGCCGTTCGCCGGCCTGTATTCCACGTACATGATCCCCAACAATCACCCGGACATCGAGGTGCGCCTCCGGCAGCTGGCCGATGCCATCAAGCTGGTGTACGCATCCACCTTCTATCAGGCGCCCAAGTCTCTCCTGGGCTCGACCCCCGGCCAGCTGGAAGAGGAGCGGATGGGGGTCGTCGTCCAGCGCCTCGCTGCGTACCGCTACGAGGACGTCTACTACCCGAACTTCTCGGGCGTGGCACAGTCGCACAACTACTACCCCCTGGGCCGGATGAAGGCCGAGGATGGCCTCGTCCACGTCGCCCTCGGCCTGGGAAAGATGGTCGTGGAGGGGGGGGACGTGCTGCGTTTCTCGCCGGCGCGCCCCACGGTCCCTCCCGGATTCTCCAGCAGCGAGGAGATCCTGCGCAATTCACAGCGGTCGTTCTTTGCGCTGGATCTGTCCGACCCGGCCGTCGAGATCGTTCCACGGAGCGATGGCCCCCTGGTCAAGCTCGGCCTGGCGGACGCGGAGAAGCACGGCACGCTGGCGCCCGTGGGATCGGTCTACGTGCGAGAGGATGGTGTGTGCAGGGATGGGATCCACGCCACAGGACCCCGGCTGGTCACGTTCACACATGTCCTCAGGTCCGGTCTCTTTCCCCTCGCACCCATCATCGCCGAGCTGCTCTCCAGCGGAAGAAAGAGCCTGGGCTGCGAAGTGGAGATCGAGTTCGCGTGCAACCTCTCCATGCAGTCTTCGACGGAATCTCGCGAGTTCGCGGTGCTCCAGTGCCGCCCCATGCTGGCCGGGAGCGACGAGGTCTCCGTGACCTTCGATGGCATGGACGAAGAACGAGTGCTCTGCTCCAGCAGCAAGAGTCTGGGACATGGCCGGATCGAAGACATCCGTGACGTGGTGTTCGTATCGCCCGACCGATGGGACTTTGCCGATACTGCCGGGATCGCTCGCCAGGTCGGCCTTGTCAATGCCTCGCTCCAGGACGAGGGGAGACGGTGCCTTCTGATCGGCCTGGGCCGATGGGGAACGTCAGATCCCGTGCAGGGGATTCCGGTCGAGTGGAACGACATCTCCGCAGCCGCGGTCATCGTGGAGGTGGGCTGGCACGGATTCACGGTCGTTCCTTCCCAGGGCTCGCACTTCTTCCACAACATCACCTCTCTCCGCGTCGGGTATCTCACGGTGAATCCGGCCTCGGAGGATGACCGGATCGAGTGGGCAGCGCTCGATTCCGCCCAGACCATGGCCGACATGCAGCACGTTCGCCATGTGCGCTTCGACCGCCCTGTGGAAGTCCGTATGGATGGACGTTCGGGGCGAGCGGTGGTTCTCCTGCCCGGACGTCCCGGAGCGGGGCGCAGAGAATGACAGGTCGGGTACTTTCCATCGCCATCGAGCCTGCTTTCCATCATCAATCCCGCACAAGGGAGGCCTCCGAATGCTGAACGAGATCATGTCCCAGGTGAAGGCACGAGATCCGCGGGAGTCCGCGTTTCACCAGGCTGTCCGGGAGTTCGCGGAATCCGTCGGTCCGGTACTCGATCACCATCCCGAATACCGCCAATCGAAGATACTGCAGCGGCTCATCGAGCCGGAACGGACGGTGATGTTCCGCATCCCCTGGATGGATGACGACAACGAGATCCGCGTCAACCGCGGCTTTCGAGTGGAGTTCAGCAGCGTCCTGGGCCCGTACAAGGGTGGATTGCGGTTCCACTCCTCGATGAGCCTCGACTCCATGAAGGCCGTGGGCTTCGCACAGGTGATGCAGAATGCCTTGACCGGCCTCCCGATAGGAGGAGGCGCGGGTGGATCCGACTTCGATCCCAAGGGAAAGTCCGACAACGAGGTGATGCGCTTCTGCCAGAGCTTCATGAGCGAGCTGTTCCGTCACATCGGCGCAACCACCGATGTGCCGACGCGCGGTCTGGGTGTGGGCGGGCGGGAGATCGGATACATGTTCGGGCAATACAAGATGCTGTCCAACAAGTTCGAGGGCGTGCTCGTCGGCAAGGGAATCGACTACGGTGGCAGCCAGATGCACGCCGAAGCCACCGGCTTCGGCTGTGCGTACTTCGTCCAGGAGATGCTCGCAGCCCGAGGCGACTCCCTGGAGGGCAAGATCGTGGTCGTCTCCGGCTCCGGTAACGTGGCCATCCACGCCATCGAGAAGGTGCACCGACTCGGCGCCATGTGCGTCGCCTGCAGTGATTCCAACGGCTTCGTGTACGATCCTGCGGGCCTCGATCTGGCCCTGATTCGCCGGATCAAGGAGGTCGAGCGCGGCCGGATCGAGGAGTACGCCGCCGAACGACCGAGCGCCACCTTCTCCCACAGGTGGCGCGAGATCTGGACCACCAGCTGCGACGTGGCGATTCCCTGTGCGACCGCCAACGAGATCGATGCCGGCGCAGCTCGAGCGCTGGTCGACAACGGCTGCGAGGCCGTGTGTGAGGGTGCCACCATGTCATCGACGCCCGAGGCTGCCCGGATCTTCCTCGACCACGGTATCCCCCTCGGACCGGCCAAGGCGGCCAACATGGGCGGCGTGGTCACCTCGACGCTGGAGATGAGCCAGAACAGCATGAGACTGCCCTGGACCCTGGAGGAGACCGACCGGAGACTTCAGGAGGTCATGGCCAACATCCACAAGATGGTCACCAGCGCGGCCGAGCAATACGGCACCAAGGGGAACCTGACCCAGGGGACGAATATCGCAGGATTCCTGAGAGTCGCTCGCTCCATGCAGGCCCAGGGGCTGGTCTAGTACAGCGGTTCGCGAGCGGTGGACGGCTACCTCGCCACCTACGAAAACCGTCGTGAGTCTCGCCGCTTACAGAAAAGGTGGTGAGCCGGCCGGGAGTGGGGATGGTGGGGGCGGGGATGCGGCATAGAGGCGGTGATCGGGGGGCTGCGGGGCAAATCCGGTCGGAGCGTGCTGGCATGAAAGAGCATGAGGATGCGTGGCGAGGCATCAGGGTGTGTCCACAGCGTGTCGGACGAGGCCGAGATCCTTGGAGCGGGACTGGAAATGGACCAGAACGACGGCCCCGCCCCCGGTCACCGTGGACGCAGCGACGACTTTACGCCCGGATCCGGAGGCGATAGGGTACCTGTCGCCGGACTACCCGGCCGAAGCGTGACGACTGGGAGGGACGCTCGATGCCACGACGACCACGGGTTTCCCCAAGCCTCTGCATCCTCGGAATGCTGGGTCTGCTGCTGGGCGCGTGCAGCGAGGGCGGCGACGCCCGCAGCTGCAGTGACGGTCAGGACAACGACGGCGACGGCCTGACCGACTGCGCCGATCCGGACTGCGATCCGTACTGCGGAGACGACGACGACGGCGAATGCACGTCAGACGGCTGCGACGGCGATGGCTGGACCGTTGCGGACGGGGACTGCGACGACGACAACTCCATGATCAATCCCGACGCAGCCGAGACCTGCGACGGCGTGGACGAGGATTGCAACGGCGCCATCGACGAGGACTTCGACGGGGACGGCGACGGCTACGTGGACGGGGACGACGCGGACTGCGCCCAGGCCTGGCCAGCCGACGAGCTCGACTGCGACGACGGCAACGGCGACGTGTACCCCGGCGCCCACGAGGAGTGCGGCGACGGCGTGGACAACGACTGCGACGGGGAGGGCGACGAGATCGTGGATGCGGATGGCGATGGCGTGACCAACTGTGATGGCGACTGCGACGACACCGACGCCAGCGTCTATCCCGGCGCGCCCGAGGTCTGCAACGACACCGACGACGACTGTGACGGTGACATCGACGAGGGGCTGCCCACCTACCTGTACTACGTGGACGCGGACGGCGACGGGTACGGCGACCCCGACTCCAAGCCCGCCAGCGACTGCGCTCCCCCCGAGGGGTACGCCGAGTCCGCGGACGACTGCGACGACACCGATCCCATGGTCAATCCGGGCATGGACGAGGTGATGTGCAACGGCCTCGACGACGACTGCAACCCGGCCACCGGCGACCAGGATGACGCGGACGGCGACGGGTACGTGTGCGACGACTGCGACAACCAGGACCCTTCGGTCAACCCCGGCGCGTCGGAGATCATCTGTGATGGGCTGGACAACGACTGCGACGGCGCCACCCCCGATGCTCCCGACGCGGACGGCGACGGCCTGGATGCATGCGGCCACGACTGCGACGACTCGGACCCGGCCATCGGCGGCGGCACCTGGGTGCCCCACGATCAGCCGACCATCCAGGGCGCCATCGCCGCTGCCTCGAGCGGCGACGTGATCTGCGTGGACGCCGGCCACTACGTCGGGACGCTGGACTTCCTGGGCAAGGACCTGCATCTGATCGGTGCGCGCGGGTACGCGAGTACGACACTGGACGGCGACGGCAACGGCTCGGTGGTGACCATGGACAGCGGCGAGGGCCCGGGCGCGATCCTGCAGGGCTTTGCCGTGACCGATGGCTCATCGGGTCTCGACGGTGGCGGCGTGTACATCCGAGACGCCTCGCCGACCATCCGCGACTGCCACTTCTACTGGAACACTGCGGCCATCGACGGCGGCGCCATCTACGTGGAGGCCAACACCACGGACGCGTCCGTCACCATCGAGGGCTGCCTCATCACCGAGAACCAGGCCGGCGACTTCGGCGGCGGTGTGGGCGCGGTGGCCCAGAACCCAGGCAACGCGGTGTCGGTGATCCTCGACGACGTCACCCTCGAGCACAACATCGCGACCGAGGGGGGTGGTGTGGGCATGTTCTGCCACACGACGTCGGCCTCGCTCGACGTGACCAACACCCGCTTCGTGGGCAACTACGCGAGCTACTCGGGTGGCGGCGTGGAGGTGGTCGCCCAGGAGACCAACGGGGTGATCCAGCCGACCCTGACCAACGTGGTCTTCGTGGACAACAGTGCGGAGTTCGGCGGCGGGTACTCCCAGTACGGCATCTACCACGGCACGGCGATCGCCACGCTCTCCCACCTCACGGTGACGGGGAACGAGGCATTCGCGGACGGCGGCGGCCTGGCCAACGTCGGCTCTGGCGGCACCTCCGAGCTGGTGATCAGCAACGCCATCGTCACGCGCAACGACGCCGCGGACAACTGGGTCGACTCCGGAGGTGTGGACAACTTCGAGGGCACCGTCGCCATCTCCTACAGCAACGTCTGGGGCAACTTCCCCAGCGACTTCTACGAGGTCCCCTTCGCACCGGGGGTCAACGGCAACCTCTCGTCCAACCCCAACCTGCTCGACACCACGTTCGTCGATCCCGTCGACTGGGATCTGCACCTCCAGACCAGCTCCCCGTGCGTCGATACAGGTACCGGCTCCGACCCGGACGGCTCCACCGCCGACATGGGCGCCTTCGGCGGATCCGGCGCAGACTCCTGGGACCTGGACGGCGATGGCTACCCCTTGTGGTGGCAGCCCGGCCTCTACGACAGCGGCACCTACCCAGGACAGGGTTGGGACTGCGACGACTCCGACGCCGAGGTGTATCCCTACATCGGCTGCTGATTGGCACGGTCCGACGAGCCTCCGTCGGTGGGCCAGAGCCGGCACAGCCAGGGAAACGCTACCCTGTCCAGCCTCGCGGGCATGGCCACTCTCGAAACCGTAGGACAGGACGTGTGCATCGAGGAATGCGAATGCCTCCGGGAGGCCGTCGCCTGGGGTTTCCCCGGCTCCGATGTGGGTGGCAACAACTCGGTATGAGGCAACGGCGTGGAGTACCTGTGTGAGTGATTGTTCCAAGGGGTGGCGACATGCCATGAACTTGCCGCGGTTGCGGTTCAACCCAACCGTCTTCCAAACAGGGGCAAGCTCAGCATCGCGCCCCGGATTGGGCTCTGGCAGACCTTGGGGTAGGATGGAACGAACGCGTGAGTCGGGGGTGCAGCGTTCTCATCATCGACGCGCAACATTTCTCGTTCCGCTATCCAGGGAGGTGTCATGAAGTCCGTCACCACCATCCTCGCATCCGCATGCTGTCTGATAGTGGCCATGCTGCTACCGCATGTCGCGTTAGCACAGGACAGCGACGTGGAATGGCCGTTCCCAGAGTTCACGAAGCAACGGACGATGAAGATCAAGGCCAACCTGGACGATGCGTACATCAAGATGGCCACCGAGGGCACCCGCAAGTACGCCTTGGCCGTTTTTCCACTGGAGGAGATCGGGGGGACGATCGCGGACATCGAAGCTGCTGCGACTGCCGGTTCCGGCCACAAACAGTTCGCGGTCACCCGGACAACAGAAACACGCGTCTACATGACTCGTGGCACGGCAGCAGCGAACGTGTTCGGCGGGAACATCGCCACCTTCCCAACCGAGGCCGTCATCGAGGTGGACGCGGAAAAATCCCGGCTCCTAGTGTTCTACAAGATCGACCTGCGTGGGACTTTCGGCGCGTCTGACGCGGAGTGGAATCAGCTCCTGACGGAGGCTGCCCGCTGGGCGCTGGCTGCGGAGGGGAAGTAGCGTCTTGCCTTCGTCCCCGGCGACATAGGCCGACGACGTTCACCGGCCACCGTTGGTGCCACGAATCGATAACAAGAGCCGGATTTCGAACCGGAGTGGGAAGGGGGCGGGGCTGCGGCGTATTTCTGTTCGGGTGGCATAGAGGAGCAAGAGGATGCGTGGCGAATCAGGTTGAGTCTATTGCGTGTCGGGTCGGAACGGCAACCTTCGGCTTCGAAGCCCGACAGTGGCGGATCGATCGGAACGACGGACATGACAAGGGCATATCCGGGATAGGTCAGCTGCTATCGTTCGATACGGAGGACCATAGCATGTCGGACGAACCAGAGACCTTTGGTGCGGGACCAGTGACGCGGGCACTCGTTGGCTCCATCCCCATCGTCGGTTCTGCCACCATCGAGCTCTTCGGCAGGTACATCCAGGACGGGGAAGAAAAGTCCCTCGCCGCGATCCACCGCAGCCAGCACGCTTGGATGACGGACCTGCTGCCGGAGATCGAAGACAGGCTGCGAACCCTGGAGGAACGGCTTGCAGAATCGGCACCGACTGCCGCTGACGTGTTCGCCTTCGTCGAGGCTGTGGGTCGAGTTTCCCGCAAGACCGCAGATAGCGAGAAACGCAGGCTGCTCAGGGCAGCAGTCGTCAACGCCTTCGATCCGGAGATGTACGAGCAGGGGCTGACCCTTCGACTTCTGTCCATCCTGGAGGAGTTGGAGTACGGCGACGTTGCGTTCCTGCGGCAGCTCGACGAAGGCGAATCGCTGCAAGTGGTCGTTGAAGGACGTCACGAAGACTGGCCGGTATCTCTCGCCCGCCACCATGTAGGTGTCCTGCTCGATAGCGGCCTCGTCGAAACCAACCAGGAAAACGTTTCGGCTCCGCGCCGGATTCCTGGCTCGCTCTACGGTGCGGTGACGGTACTGGGAAACCGGCTGCTGCAGCTGGTCGCGGAACCAGCTCAAGATGACGAGCAGGAAACAGATGATGAAGGGGAGTCGTAGAAGTCATCGAAGTTGATCTCACCCCTGTTTGACAGGTGCTACGCACATGGATCCGAAAAACGCAGGTAGATCG
>CAZXHG010000079.1:0-35920 GCA_964639985.1 uncultured Rickettsiales bacterium | reverse complement strand
GTCCTCGTCGAGCTCGTCGCCGATCACGCCGTCGCAGTCGTTGTCGAAGCCGTCACACAGCTCGTCCGCGCCGGTGTACACGGTCGGGTCGTCGTCGTCGCAGTCCCCCTCGCAGGTGAGCTGGCCGTCGCCGTCGAGGTCGAAGCCGTCGTCCACCTCGCCGTTGCAGTCGTTGTCCACGCCGTCGCAGACCTCATCCATGCCCGGGTTGACCTCCGGGTCGTCGTCGTCGCAGTCGTCGCCGTCGCACTGCGGGCCCATGTACCCGTCCGCGTCGGAGTCGCAGCCGCTCTCGCCCGTGATCTGCACGATCACCTCGCGGAACTCCGCGGTGTAGGCGTCCACGTTGCAGCCCCCGGCCTCCACGGCCACGGAGAACATGAACGTGGCCGTGGCCGCGTATGCGCCGTCCTCGTCCGGCACCACGAACTGGATGGAGGCCCGGGTGGTGTCCTCCGGGGCGACCAGCTTGGGCAGGCCCAACTCGCCGCCGTCCGTGCCCGTGATCTCGAACACGTCCACGTCCCCAGTCAGGGTGGCCTCGAGCAGGGTGGCGTCGCGGTCGTCGGTGTTGGTGAACACCAGGTCGATCTGCTGCACGGGCGAGCCCACCGGGATCGCCCCGAAGTCCGCGGACGACGGCGTCACGTCGATGGTCGGCGGGGAGTCGTAGGCGTCCGGGCAGCCGAGCATGGCCAGGGCGGTCATGGCGGCGATGGCCGTGGTCAGGAAGCGAGGCATGGTGTGCCCTCCGTGCGCGAGGTGGCCGGGCGAGGTGCCGGTGAACTGGTATGGTCCCCTCGTACCTGCCCGCGTGGGATCGTTTCACCGATGGAACGCGGGGGCAAGCGCGCGCACGTGGGAGGTGTGGGATCCGCTGGACGTGGCCGTTGCTGGGCTTCGTGATGCTGGTGGCGGGGTGCGAGCAGGACCCGGCGCCGGTGAGCGAGGTCGAGATCCGGGTCAGCGAGCAGGTGCCCACCGTGATCACCGTGCGCTGGGAGCCCACCGTACCGCCCGAAGACGTGGTGGTGGAAGTGGGCGAGGACGGCGCGTTCGACCGCCGGTTCGCCATGCAGGCGCTCAGCGGTGGGGGGTTCGTGGCCCAGGTCCTGGGGCTCAAGCCCGCGCGGCAGTACGACGTGCGGCTGTCCGTACGGTCGGACGGCTCGTGGCTGCCGGGGGAGTCCCGGACCGTGTGGACCGGGGCAGTGCCCAGCGCATTCCCGGAGATCGCGGTGCAGGGGGAGCTCGAGGGCTATGTGGCCACCGCCGTGATCCAGGCGCCGTCCATCGCCGCGCTGATCGACGGGGACGGGGACTACGTGTGGTGGCACCGGGTGGGGGACGGGGACGTGCCGTGGAGCCACGCGGTGATCAACCGCTTCGCGTTGACGCGAGACGGCACGCGGGCCTGCTACCTGGCCTGGACCCCGCTGTTCCCGGGCGCGGACTTCATGGCCGAGCGGGACCTGGTGTGCATGAGCCTCGACGGCGAGGTCGTGGACTTCGTGGGGGTAGAGGGCGCCCACCACGACTTCGCCGAGCTGGACGACGGGTCGTTCGCCGTGCTGTCGCACGAGCCGTTCGGGGTGAACGGCGACGACGTGATCGGTGATCGGCTGCTGAAGGTGGACGGGGAGCAGCAGCCGGTGGTGTGGTCGCTGTGGGACCACCACGAGATCGACCCGGACGAGGTGATCGGCCACAACATGGACTACTCGCACGGCAATGCGTTGCAGTGCGATGACATCGAGGATGTCTGCTACATCTCGATGCGCTACTTCGACTCGATCGTGAAGGTCGACCTGGCGACCGGCGAGGAGCTGTGGCACCTCGGCGGGGAGGACTCGGACTTCAAGTTCGAGGACGGCGAGCAGCCGACCAACCAGCACCAGTTCCAGCTGCTGGACGACGGGATCCTGGTGTTCGACAACGGTGAGGACGGGATCGGGGAGTCCAGGGCGGTCGAGTACGGGCTGGACGAGACGGCAGGGACCGCGGACAAGGTCTGGGAGTACCACCCGAACCCGCCCTTGGCTGTATACAGTCTGGGCGACGTACAGCGTCTGGATGACGGCGACACCCTGATCACCTGGAGCACGTCCGGCCTGATGGAGCGAGTGGATCCCGACGGCGAGGTGCTGTGGAGCGCGGCGTTGGACCTGGGATCGGGGTTCGGGTACTCGCGGTGGGTCGCAGGAGTGCCGGGGGAGATCTGAAAAGGGGTCAGACGTTGACACTTGACACTTGCATGGGGGTCGTTGTTCGGTCCCGGCTGCTGGTCGAGATCCTGTGCTTGTTCTCCCTGGTCGCCGTTTCGACCGGGTGCTGTTCCCCCGATGAGCAAGTGGAGGAGAAGCGTCTCCTGCACGAGATCTACGAGGGGGCGACCGCAGAGCAGCCAGCGCCTGCAGGCAGTCACGGGGATCGATACACCCACTACGTCACGCACCGGGATTCGGGGGAGGACGTGTTGCGGGTCTACTTCCGGGACGAGGCCCGCGGGATCGTGCCCCTGGACTACGAGATCCTCGATCGGACCGTGACCGACGAGAAGGCCCACGGGATCATCGTCGAGGTCCTGTTCGTGTACACCATGAACGACTACTACCGGGGGCGGATCGAGGGCTTCGAGATGGGCCGGCTCGGGTCGACGGACCGGACGCGGATTCCCTATCCGGTGGGCGTGACGTCAGGCGAGGGACGGTGACGGCTTCGAAGTGTCAAGTGTCAACGTCTGACCCCTTTTGGAAGATCATCGGCACCTCGAGCGTGCCGCCCTCCTCGGTCTCCACGAACTGGAAGCGCATGAAGCGGCCGACGAGGCAGTCCTCGACCTCGGTGTTGTGCATGGTGGTGGAGGTGATCTCGGCGTTCGTGACCTCGCCGGTGGGGGCGATGGTGACCTCGATCACGACCTTGCCGGCCACGTTGGGGTCCTTGTTGAGCGTGCGCATGTAGCAGTAGCGCAGCTGGTTCATGTGACGGCGCACGACCTCGGCTGCGGCCTCCTTGTCGACCGTGCCGGTGACGGCCAGGTTGCCCAGGTCCATGGATGCGGTGGTGGGGTTGCTGCCGAAGTAGCCGCCGCCGCTGCCGTAGCCGCTGGCGCCGGTGCCCCTGCCGCGGGTGCCGAGGCCGCCCAGGCCTTCGGCCGTGCCGCCACCGCCCAGGCCGGAGCCGCGGGAGCCCAGACCGCCGGAGCCGTACTCCGTGCCTGACGTGCCGATCAGGCCGCCGATGCCGCTCGTGAGGTCACTGTCCAGCCCGCTACTGCCGAAGATGCCGTCCAACTCGCTGCTGTCGGCCAGCGCGGCGAGCAAGCCGGCGTTCTCGGAGATCTGACGGTCGAGCTCGGCGCGGTCCGTGGGCCGCCAGGGCAGCACGGCCAGGCGGGCCGGGCCGGAGTCTGGCTTGCAGTCCTCCCAGGCCTTGTCGTCCTGGGCCGCGGCCTGGCAGACCGCGACCTCGCGCAGCTCGGGGGTGGCGTCCGGGTACCAGCCCTCGCATGCGGCGACCTCGTCGGGGGGTACGAGGTGCCAGCCCTCGAAACTGGCCGCGTTGGCCGTGGCCGCGGCGCAGACGTACTTGATGGTGTCGGGGTCGGTGGCCTCGTCGGCGAGGGCCGCGCACGGGAGGAGCGCGGCGAGCAGGACGAGCAGGGGACGGGAGAGGGGCATTCGTGGGCCTCCGGCCGGTGGGGCAAGGGTACACGAACGGATTCGTGGGGGGCTCCATTTCCGGGGGCTACACGTCCAGCTCGTCCACGTCAGCGGCGCGTTCCATGATGAAGCGGAAGCGGGAGGATGGGTCCTTGCCCATCAGCTCGGACAGGGTGTTCTCGGTCTCGACGCGTGCGCCGTCGGGGATCACCACGCGCAGCAGGCGGCGGTTCTCGGGGTCGAGGGTGGTCGTCCACAATGTCGCTGGCATCATCTCGCCCAGGCCCTTGAAGCGCTGGATGGAGGGTTTGCTGCGACCGTCGATCTTGGCCAGGATGCGCTCCCGGTCCGGGTCGTCCAGGGCCCACCAGGTCTTCTTGCCCGCGTCGATGCGGTACAGGGGCGGCTGGGCCAGGTACACGTGGCCCTCGTCGATCAGCACGCGCATGTGGCGATAGAAGAACGTCAGCAGTAGCGTGGAGATGTGGTGGCCGTCCGAGTCGGCGTCCATCAGCAGGATGATCTTGTCGTAGCGCAGGTTCTTGGTGTTGACGGCCGGGCCCGCCCCGCACCCCAGCGCGTTGACGATGTCGCCGAGCTCGCGGTGCTTGAGCGCCTTGGTCAGCGACACCTGCTCCGAGTTGAGCACCTTGCCGCGCAGGGGCAGGATGGCCTGGGTCCGCCGGTCCCGGCCCTGCTTGGCCGACCCGCCTGCGGAGTCGCCCTCCACGATGAACAGCTCGCACTCGTCCGGGTCGCTGGACGCGCAGTCGGCCAGCTTGCCCGGCAGGTTCAGCCGCCGGCTCAGCGGCGTCTTCCGCCGCACGCTCTGGGCGGCCTTGCGGCTCGCCTGCCGGGCCTTGGCCGACTGGATCGCGCGTGCGACCACGGTCTCACCCCAGCTGAAGTTCTCGTGCAGGTACTGCTCGAGCGCGGCCCGCACCGCGTTGCTGATGTGGCCCTTGATGTCCGGGTTGTTGAGCTTGGACTTGGTCTGGCCCTGGAACTGGGGCTCGAGCATGAACAGCGACAGCACCGCCACCAGGCCCTCGCGGATGTCGTCCGCGCTCAGCGACAGGCCCTTGGGCGCCAGGTCGTGGGTCTCCATGAAGCTGCGTAGCGACCGCACCACGCCGTCGCGAAAGCCCGCCTCGTGGGTGCCGCCGTCCTTGGTCGGGATCCCGTTGACGAACGAGCGCACGTGCTCGTCCGTGCTCTCGGTCCAGCGCAGGGCCAGCTCGATGCGCGCGCCGTTGTCCCTCTCCAGCACGAAGGGCGCGTCCACGATCGGCCGGCTCTCCCGCTGGGCCTGGATGTGATCCAGGAAGTCCACCACGCCGCCGTCGTGGCGGAACTCCTCGACCTTGCCCTCCTGCTCGTCGCGGAACACGATGCGCAGCCCGCCGGTGAGGAAGGCCTTGGTCTCGAGCACGTCGCGCACGAGGTCGGGGTCGAAGGTGGTGGTCTCGAAGATCTGTTCGTCCGGCAGGAACTTGATGGACGTGCCGCTGCCGCGCACCGCCCGCACCCTCTTCACGGCCGCGGTGGGCACGCCGCGGCGGTAGGACTGCCTGTGCTCGTGGCCGTCGCGGCGCACGGTGACGGTCATCTCCGACGACAGCGCATTCACCACCGAGCTGCCCACCCCGTGCAGGCCGCCGGACTTCACGTAGTTGCTCTGGTCGAACTTGCCGCCCGCGTGCAAGGTGGTCATCACCAGCTCGAGCGCGGAGCGCTTGTGCACCGGGTGGGGGTCCACAGGGATGCCGCGGCCATTATCCGTCACGGTCGCGCTGGTGCGATCCGGGTGCAGCGTCACCGACAGGGACGTGGCATAGCCGTTGATCGCCTCGTCCACCGCGTTGTCGACCAGCTCCCACAGCAGGTGGTGCAGCCCGGCCTTGCCCACCCCGCCGATGTACATGCCGGGCCGCAGGCGGACCGGCTCCAGGCCTTCCAGGACGGTGATTGCCGAGGCGTCGTAATCCTTGGGCATCGCTACTCCAGCTACTCGTCAGCTTCCTCTTCGCCGTACTGCTCCAGCTCGTCGCTGTCACTGTCCCAGCACACCGGCTTGACCGGCGGCAACACCACCCGCGTCAGGCGGTCCCGCTTCAGCATCGGGCGGCCCTTGCCGCCCCGCTTGGTCACGTCGTACTTCGTGGTGCGCACGATCATGGTGGAGCCGCGGCTGGTCTCCACCTCCAGGCCCTGGCGCGCGGCCGAGGCCAGGGCGAAGCCTAGCACCCGGTCCCCCTTGTCCAGGCCGATGGCCTTGACCCCCTTGCCCACGCCGCCGAGCACGTTGACCTCGTCCACCGGGAAGATCAGCGCGCGGGACCGCTCGGACGCCAGGCAGAGGTTCTCGTGGCCCACGGTGACCTGCACGCCCAGCACCCCGTCGTTCTTGGGGTCCAGCCGGGCGAACTTGCGACCGCTCTTGTTGCTCGGCGTGCGGTGGGGGGCCAGCGGGAAGCGCATGCACTTGCCAGCGCGGGTGACCGCCACCAGCAGGGGCCAGCCCAGCTCTTCGGCGCCCTCCGGGGCCTCGGGCAGGCAGCGGGGATCGGTGATCACCGCGCCCACCACGCGCTCGCCGTCCGCGAAGTTGAAGAACCGCTGGATGGGCTCGCCGTAGCCGGTGGTGGCGGGCACGTCGGCCACGCGCATCACGTAGCAGGTGCCCAGGTCGGTGAACATGCACACGCATTCCGGGGTCCCACCGCGCAGCAGCCAGCGTACCTCGTCGTCCTCGCGCACCCGGATCGCGGCCACCTCGGAGTAGCCCCGCTGGCGCTTGATCCAGCCGTCGCGGGTGACGATCACCCAGGCGTTCTCCTTGACGATGTAGGCCTCCTCGTCGAACGCCTCCACCGTGGTCTCGACCTTGAGCTGGCTGCGGCGGTCGTCCGCGTAGCGGGCGCGGATCCCCTCCAGCTCCTTGCGGATCACCTCCCAGCGCATGGGCTCGCTGCCGAGGATCATGCGGATGCGGTCCGCCTCGGCGCGCTTGGCCTCGAGCTCGTCGAGGATCCCCTGGATCTCCATGCGGGACAGCTTGTACAGCTTGGTCTCGAGGATGGCCTCGGCCTGGATGTCGTCGATGTCGAAGCGGGCCTGCAGCTTCTCGGATGCGTCCGCCTTGTTCTCGGCCATGCGGATGATGCGGATGGCCACGTCCAGGGCGTCGAAGATGCGGGCGAATCCCTCCAGGATGTGGATCCGCCGCTCCAGCTCGGCGAGCTCGAACTCGAACCGCCGGGTGACCACCTCCATGCGGAACGTCAGGAACGCCGTCAGCATGGTGTGCAGGTCGACCTTGGCCGGGCCCGCCACTTGAGGATTATCCGTCGGCATCAGGCACGTCAGGTTGACGTGGAAGTTCGAGCGCAGCGGCGTGTGCTTGTACAGGTATGCCAGCGCCACCTCGGGCCGGGCCCCGCGCTTGAGCTCCAGCACGATGCGCACGTCGTCCGTGGACTCGTCGCGCACGTCCAGGATCAGGGGCACCTTCTTGTTGACCACCAGGTCGGCGATCTTCGCGATCAGGTCCCCCTTCTTGAGGCCGTAGGGGATGGAGGTGATGACCGCGTACTTGCGCCGGTTCTCGGTCTCGACCGCGTACTCGCCGGCCATGGTCACCGGGCCGGAGCCGGTGGTGTAGATGGTGCGCATCTCGTCCGGGCCGGTCTCGATGCGGCAGCCGGTGGGGAAGTCCGGACCGGGGATGAACTCCATCAGGTCGTCGATGTCGAGGTCGGGCTCGTCGATCAGCTCGATCAGGGCGGTGACCACCTCGCCGAGGTTGTGGGGCGGGATGTTGGTGGCCATGCCCACCGCGATACCGGTGGAGCCGTTGATCAGCAGCTGGGGCGCCTGTGCGGGCAGCACCACCGGCTCCTCGGTCGTGCCGTCGTACGTGGGCCGCGCGTCCACGACCTTCTTCTTGAGCTCCTCGCACAGGTCCATGGACAGGGGCTGGAGCTTGGCCTCGGTGTACCGCATGGCCGCGGCCTTGTCCCCGTCCAGGGAGCCGAAGTTGCCCTGGCCGTCCACCAGCGGGTAGCGCACGGAGAAGTCCTGGGCCAGCCGCACCATGGCGTCGTAGATCGCCTGGTCGCCGTGGGGGTGGTACTTGGCCATCACCTCGCCGACCACGGCCGCGCTCTTGCGGTAGCGGCCCTCGGGGCGCAGGTGCAGGTTGTGGAACATGGCGTACAGGATGCGGCGCTGCACGGGCTTGAGCCCGTCGCGGATGTCGGGCAGCGCGCGAGACGTGATCACGGACAGGGCGTAGTTGAGGTAGCGGTGGCGGGTGGTCTCGGCCAGGGCGACCGAGTCGTCCGCGGGCTCGTCCGGCGGCTCGTCGGCCGGTGGGGGAGGGGGCTCCTCGCCCGGCGGCGGCGGCTCGGACGGCGCGGCCGGGATGGCGGCCCTCGTGAGCAGGGAAAGCTGGGAATCGTCGCGATCAGCCATGACGACGAGCCTTTCTCGGAGCATCGGGATTCAGCAGCGTGACGGTGTTGGGCCGGGTGTCACCATCGATCCGCACCAGCGAGCAGCGTTCGAGCACGGGCAGCAGGTAGTGCAGGCAGCGCACGCCCCCGTTGCCGCGCCGGGTGAAGCGGGCCAGGGGGCCGGGGTTGTTCTGGGAGGCCGCGATGGGCGTGGGCTCGTCCGGGGGCACGAACCGCTGCAGGAACAGCAGGCAGCGGTTCACCGCGTCGGCCCGGATCCACACCGGGTCCGCGTTGAGGCTCTCCAGGGGCGTGATCTGCAGGCCCGGCCGCTGCCGGTCCACCGCGTCGAGCCGGAACTTGCGGCTGCGGCGGCGGTCGGGCGTGGAGAACGTGCGGCCGACCAGGTCGGCGAGCGGGCCGGTGGCCAGCGCGTCGAACACGTCGTGGCGGCCGTTCTCGGCCGCGAACAGCTCCTCGGCCCGGTCGGCGGCGTCCCGCTTGTCCGCCGCGGCCGGCTCGCGGGAGCGCTGCTCGATCCAGTCGAAGAACGCCGGCTCGGTGCAGCGGAGCCGGCCGCGGCCGATCTCGAAGCCCGGCAGGTCGCCGCGGTCGAAGGCACCGAGTACGTCCGGCACATCCACGCTGAGCAGCCGCGCCATGTCGGTCTCGGTGAGGATGCGTTGCCTCGGCATGGTATCCACCTGATAGGTACTGAACGACTATACAGTAATCCGTAGGTAGATACCAGGTGGAGTTGTCGGTAGAAGATGGGTAGACAGGGGAGACGGTCAGCGAACAGGGTCGCTGACCCCGGTAGGTACAAGCCTCGGGCTCAGGCCACGTCCACCTTGAACACGTTGGCCATGGCCGAGTCGCCGGCCGCGCAGCCCGCGAACAGGCCGTAGCCGCCGCCCTTGATGACCAGCTCCTCGATCAGCTCGATCATCAGGCGCATGCCGGTCGGGCCCTGGGGGTGGCCGTAGACCAGGGACGAGCCGTAGCTGTTCATCGCCTCGGGCGCCACGCCGGTCTCGCGGCAGAAGAACGCGTCGTTGACCGCGAACGGGTTGTGGGTCTTGATCGTGCACTCCTTGACGTCCACGCCGGCCGCGTCACAGGCCTGCAGGGCCGCGGGCACCACGGCCGCGGCCATGAAGCCCTTCTTGGTGCGGTACTGGCCCGAGGACAGCACCTGGATGGTCACGGCCTTGTCCGCGCTGAGCTCGGCCGCGCGCTCCTGGGTGGTCACGATCATGCCGGTGTTGCCGTCGGCCGGGTGGGTCTGCGACCCGAAGGTGATGGTGCCGTCCTTGGCCACGGGCCGCAGCTTGCCCAGGCCCTCGCGGGAGGTGGGGAACACGCCCTCGTCCTCGGAGACCACGCCCAGCACCTTGCGGCCGCTGGGGTTGACCTCCACGTCGACCATGTAGCGCTTCTGGAAGGCACGGTCGTCGGCGAGGGAGTCCTGGTACTGCTGCCAGCGCAGGAACGCGATGTCGTCCTGCTCGTCGCGGCCGATCTCGTTCTCGCGGGCCACGTTCTCGCCGGTGACGAACATGGGCTGGCGGGCCCACGGGTCGAAGCCGAAGTTGTCCATCACCCAGTCGTCGGCCAGGGGCTTGGCGCCCGGGCCCATGGGGTCGGGGTAGACCAGGTGCGGGCCGTTGGAGCACTTGTCCGCGGCCACGTTGAGGATGCAGTGCAGGGTGCCGTTCTCCACCTCGGCGGCGGACGAGGTGACCATGCGGGCGCTGGTGGCGCAGGCCTGGCTGAAGATGGGGCCGGTCACGTGGTCCGCGCCGAGCAGGGCCGCGATCCAGGGGCCGCCGTAGAAGCAGTGGACCGAGGGGATGGTCCAGCCGAGGAACACCGAGTCGAGGCCCTTGGGGTCGATCTGGCGGTCGGCCAGCACCTGGGCGCCGACCGCGCCCGCGGTCTTGAGCGGGTGCAGGGCGGCGAGCTTGCCCTGCCACTTGCAGAACGGGGTGCTCCAGTAGGCGCCGTAGGGGACGAATGCCTTGGTGAAAGCCATGGGGGATCTCCTTGTTAACTGCGCGTCGCCCACACGCGTGGGGACGCGGGTATTTCAATTAAGGGGCGCATTATGCGCGCATCGTGCGGGGGGCTCAACACCTGGTGTGACCGCTGCGAAGATCGGCTGTGCCAAAGGTGTGTCAGGCCCGATGTGCCGTGATTTCAACGCGTTGAAATCACGGCACTTTCGAGGGATGGCACGAACCTTGCTGAAAAGTACGCGCGGAGGATGCGAACCATGAAGTACTCCCTGCTCCTGACCCTTCCGCTGCTGACCGTCGGCTGCCTGCTGCCGGCCTTCCCCCCCAACGAGTTCGGCATCGTCGAGCCGCTGCAGATGAGCGACGGCGTGCTGTCGAGCCAGGGGCTGGGCCCGGTCGGCCCGCCGGACACCACGTACAGCGACACCGAGGTGTGGAAGGTGACCAACGACTGGACCGACACCGATACCGAGGCGGCCAAGGCGGCGGGGCTGGCGTGGCGCGAGGACTCGGGAACGAGCTGGGAGGACAAGTACTCCCTGTGGGTCGACTCGCTGGCGGCCACGGCCACGTACTCCGGCGGCGCCACCACCTTCGAGCTCGAAACCCCCACCGGCAAGGTGGTGCAGGCGCCGTACCTCGAGTGTGCCGAGACCGCGTACTTCCTCCGCGCGGTGTTCGCCTCCTGGTACAACCTGCCCTTCTACGTGGAGGCCGTGGACGGCGACGGCGACCGCATCTTCCTGGGCCACTTCGGATTCGTGCTCGAGGACGGCTCCCGCTACGGCTCCACGCCCCGGTTCGCCAACTACACCGACTACTCGCACATGACCGCCGAGGACATCGCGGCCGACGGCTGGCCCAGCGACAGCAACCTCCAGGGCCGTCAGCTGTGGGGTTCGTCCGACGAGCAGCCGTTCCTGGGCGAGGACGCCCACTTCGGCGCCTACTGGGACGAGCTGCTGCTGAACAAGCGCACCGGCTACTTCCTGATGCTGCTGCTGCCGTACTTCGGCTCCATCCACCTGGCCGACGACTCGGTGGCCTGGCACGTGACCCCCGAAGGCATCCGCCCCGGCGACCTGCTCATCGAGCGGTGGCAGAGCAACGGCATCGGCCACGTGATGGTCATCAAGGAGGTCCAGTGGCTGGACGGCGGCCAGGCCGCGGCCGAGATCGCCAGCGGGTCCATGCCCCGGCGCCAGCCCAAGTGGGAGAGCCCCACCGCGGCCAAGATGTACTTCACGTCGGCCAAGACCGGCGGCGAGGGCGACAACTGGGACGGCGAGGCCTACGTGGAGCTCGGCGGCGGGGCCAAGGGCTTCCTCAACGCCTTCTCCGAGGGCGGCCGCTGGCGCAACCGGGTGCCCACCGACCGGCTGGACACCTGGATCCCGACCTCGGACACCGAGGCCCGCGCCGCGCGGCCCGAGCAGTTCGAGGCCCTGCTCGCCGAGGCGGACGCGGACGAGCTGCGCGACGAGATCCTGTCCCTGATCGAGTCCAAGCGCGACCACCTGCGCGACCACCCCAGCTCCTGCTCGGCCCGGGAGATGCGGGAGCAGTACTTCGAGAGCCTGTACGACCTGATGCAGCGGGAGAACGGCTGGGACCGCCAGCGCACGGACGAGGAGTACCGGATCCTGGACGACTATGTGTTCGCCGAGCTGGTGTACTCCGAGAGCCGCACCTGCTGCTGGAACAGCACCACCAACGACATGTACGAGGTCATCATGGACTACAACCAGTCCATGGTGGAGGCCGATCCCGACACCTGCGTCGACCCGGTCGTGTTCAAGGTGGAGGACGACGGCTACGACGTGTTCGAGGCCTACGCGGTCGACACGGGCCGCGGCGACATCTGGGTCGAGTGGTCCGCGGACGAGTCCTGCCCCCAGTCGGGCGTGGAGAACGACACCGAGATGGAGCACGGCTGGACCGAGTACTGCGACGTCGAGGACGCCATCGGGGGCAACGAGGGCGGCGGCGACGAGGGCGGCGACGAGGGTGCCGGGTCCGGCGACGGCTCCGACCCCTACGAGCCCAACGACAGCGCGTCCGACGCCGCCACCCTGGCCGAGGGCGCGTACAGCGGCACCGAGATCGCGGCCGACGACGAGGACTGGTTCCGCGTGCAGGCCAGCGGCGCCTCGGTCACGGCGACCATCACCTTCGACCACGACGCCGGCGACCTCGACCTGGAGCTGCTCGACGGCGACGGCTCCTCCCTGGAGACCAGCCAGGGCACCGACGACAGCGAGTCCGTAACCCAGTCGGCCGACGAGATCCTGATCCGCGTGTACGGCTATTCGGGCGCGACCGGCAAGTACGACCTGACGATCACGGTGGATTGAGAACGCCGGCCTCCTCCGGTCGATGCTCCAGCATCGACCGCCGGTCCCCATCCCTCCGGCCTGAGATCCTCCGCACCCAGATCCAAGAGCAGGTTTTTTGCCCTGATCCGGCAAAGATCGGCTCCTTGGCCGGCCAAGAGCGGGATCTTTGCCGGATGGCGGTAACAATGGTGCTCTTGGATGGGGGGCCGCGGGACTCCGATGCGGTTCGGTTCCTCCGGGAGGCCGAGCCGCCCCATACCTCCGGGGTGATTCCAACCCAAGCTCCGAACCGCATCGGGCGGGGTCAGTTCGCTACTCGGGGCGTCCAACCGACTCCGATGCCTCCCGACAACGTCCGCCACGCCCCCAGTCGCGGCCTGCCGGTGTGCCGGACCACCCCGTACCGCCTCCAGTCGCCTGACCGGATCGGGACGGTCCGTTCTGGATCTGTGATGGTCGCGGCCCGTCGCCTGCTCCGCAGGCTCCGTGGATCCGACCGGTGGTTGGTGGCGGCACGGGGACACGCACAAGTAACCCCGGTGGGATGGGGGTAGGTCGAAGCCCAGGGGTGGGTTACGTGTGCATGTCCCCGTCCGGGGTGGATCGAGACCTGGGTTGGTTTCGAACACGCGGCTCCGGATCAGATCGGAGCCTGGGTTGGCCGTCCTGAGATGTCCCGGGATGTTTCAGGAGGTCTCGAGAACCCCCACTCTCCTGAACCAGTCCAGCGTGTCCCGCACCGTGTCCTCGATCGGCCTCTTCGTGTACCCCAGCTCCGCTTCCGCCCTCGCGCTCGACACCTCCCTGTAGGCCCACAACGCGTGGATCGCCTCCGAGGTGTACAGGGGGCGGCCGTGGGTGAGTTGGGCCCAGGTCTGCACGAACGGGGCGCCCATGCGGGCGAGCCACATGGGGCTGGTGAAGAGAGGGGGCTTCTCTCCGCCGTGGGCGTGCACGATGCGGGCGAGGTCTGCCAGGGTGTGCCAGTGGCCGCTCAGCAGGTAGGGGCGTCCGGGCTGGCCCCGGTCGCCGGCGGCGAGGCCGCAGCCGACCACGTCGCTTACGTCCACCCAGTCGAAGCCGCCGTCGAGCAGGGACGGCATGCGGCCCCGGGCGAGCTGGAGGAGGACGTCGCCCATGCGGGACGGCTTGTGGTCGTGGGGGCCGAGCACGGCCGTGGGGTGCACGACCACCACGTCCTGGCCATCGGCCGCGGCCTGCAGGGCGAGGCGCTGGCCCGCGGCCTTGCTGCGGTCGTAGGCGGGCGCGTGGTCCGGTACCAGGGGCCGGTCCTCGTCGATGGGTTCGCTGGCGGGATCGGGCGAGAAGGCGTGGATCGAGCTGTAGTGCACGACCCGGCGCACGCTCGCGTCGCGGGCCGCGAACAGCACGCTGGCCACGCCGTCGACGTTGGTGCGGTGCACGGACCCGTCCGGGTCGCCCACGACGGAGATCTGCGCGGCCAGGTGGTGCACCACGTCCGCGCCGTCGAAAGCGGCGCGCAGGCTGTCGGGGTCGTCGAGGTCGGCCTCGACGATTTCGAGGTCCAGTCCCTCGAGCGCGCGGCGGTCCGAGCGCACGACCGCGCGCACGGGCTCGCCGCGGTCCAGCAGCGCGCGTACGAGGTTTCCGCCGACGTGGCCGGCGGCGCCGGTGACGACCGTGGTCATGGTCGCGGCATGATGCCCCAGGCGGGCCAGGGACGCAAAAGGGGGACTCAGCGGCGGCGGTGGAGCAGCAGGCCGGCCAGCAGCGCCAGCGGCAGCACGGCCGCAGGAGCGGCCGGGCCCTCGACCGAGCAGCTGCAGTCGTCGTCGTCCGCGACCGTGTCGTCGTCGTCGTCGTCCGCCGAGTCGTCGTCGTCCGCAGCGGTGTCCTCGTCCACCTCGCCGTCGCAGTCGTCGTCGAGGCCGTTGGCCAGCTCGTCCGCGCCCGGGTGCACGGTCTCGTCGAGGTCGTCGCAGTCGCCGCCGCACACCGAGTACCCGTCCCCGTCCTCGTCCGCCTCGGACGGGTCGGTCTCGCCGTCGCAGTCGTTGTCCAGCACCTGGTCACACACGTCGTCCGCGTCCGGGTACACGGCGTCGTCGAGGTCGTCGCAGTCCCCGTCCAGCGGGCTGTAGCCGTCGCCGTCCCCGTCCCAGGCGTCCGTGTCCTCGTCCACGATCCCGTCGCAGTCGTCGTCCAGGGAGTTCAGCTCCTCGACCGCGTCCGGGTTCACCGGTGCGTAGAAGTCGTCGCAGTCGCCGTCGGCCTCGCTGTACCCGTCCCCGTCGTCGTCGGACTCGTCGAGCTCCTCGATCCAGATCGGCGAGGTCCAGATCTTCTCCAGGTCGTCGTCGCCCCCGTCCTCGCACTCGACGCCCTGGTCCGCGTACCAGCTGCCGCCGCCGATGGTGAGGATCCCGTAGCCGAACCAGGGCGCGGTCACGCTGCCCACCTCGAGCTCGTACTCGCCGTCGGCCACCTGGTCCATGAGGTGGGTCTGGCGGTTGCTGTCGTACAGCTGCACGGAGTCGACATACGGTTGCAAGGCGTCGTCGAACGACAACCGGATGGTCGCCCCCTGGTCGGGCGGAGGCATCACGATGTCACCCATCATGCCGACCTGCGCGCCGTCGTCGTCCTGCAGCGTGAGCAGCACCGGCACGGTCGGGCCGGTGGTGGCATAGGTGTGCCGCCGCCGGATCCCGTGGTAGAGCGTGGTCCGGGAGAACGGCACCCCGCCGTCGAGCGCCACCCCGGTCAACGACCCGCCGAACGGCTGGTCCGGGTGCATCAGGTCCCGGTGGCAGACCAGGCCGGGCCAGGTGTCGTGGAAGTCGGTGCCGCCGATGATGCCCAGGTGGTGGCCGTACCAGTCCGCGGCCAGGGCCTCGTTGACCGTGCCGCCGCCGGCCACCATGGACCACAGCGGGTCCCAGTCGTCGTTGGCGCGCTGGTCCCGCGAGTTGCCGTGGGTGGAGTAGATCTCGACCACGGGCGACAGGATCTCGTCGTGGCACGCCCAGTCCGTGGGCATGGGCGCGGTCGCGGCCGGGTGATGGGCGATGAACAGCAGCGGGCCATACGCGGCCTCCATGCCCTGCACGCGAGCCCAGAGCTCGTCGCAGTCGTCCGGCTCGCCGGCCAGCACCATGTCGATGACCGAGACCTCCGGGACCTGCTCGGCGAAGAAGATCAGGTTCTTGTGGCCGAAGTCCTGTTCCTCGGGCGTGGAGACCCGCACCTCCGCGCCCAGCAGGGACACGAAGCCCCCGTCCGGGTCGTGGCCCGCCTCGGCCAGGGCCGTGATGTCCGGCCAGTACACCAGCTGCATGGTGTGGGGGCCGTTGATGTGGTCGGTGATGGCCGCGAAGTCCAGGCCGGCCACGTCGCGCGCGTTGGTGAAGAAGTCCGCGGCGTTGCCGCACCCTCCGCCTGCGGCGCAGTCCCCAAGGTCCGTGCTGCCCCCGTCCAGGCTGTAGCCCGTGTGCGCGTGCAGCTCGCCGAAGTACAGGGTGTAGCCCTCGAAGTCCTGCGCAGCCCGCGCATCCGCGGCGAGCAGCAGGGAGAGGATCAGTAGGGGCGACAGGAGGCGCATCGGTCCTCCATCAACCCTGCGCTGCACCCCAGCGGCGCGCAAGTTCTTCGCGGGGTGCAACGAGGGAGAACAGGTTGGCCAGCATGCGCCAGGTCAGGCCCCAGATGCAGTGCGGGCCCACCTGGAAGCACGGCAGCATCACGCCCGCCGCGCCGAACTTCCACGGGATCTCGCTGTCGTGCTCGCCCGCCAGCAGCGGGGCCAGCGGGATCCACACGCACTCGGACACCTCGGTCTCGTCCAGGGTCAGCTCCACCGGCCGCTGCAGCGCGTACACGTACGGGCTGACCGCCATGGTCAGCAGCCGGCCGCGGGCCATGGCCTGCAGGTCGTCCAGCCGGCCGATGGGCCGCGCGTCCGCGGCCAGGTCCACGCCCACCTCCTCCAGGGTCTCGCGCACTGCGGCCTGCTGGCGGCCGGCGTCCTCCGCATCGACCTTGCCGCCCGGGAAGGCCATGTGGCCGCTCCAGCGGTCCTGGGGGTGCTCGGCGCGGCGGATGAACAGGGCCTCCACGCCGCGGTCGGTCTCCCGCAGGGTCACGGCCACGGCCGCGGCCTCGAACTCGGGTCCCTCGATCGTGCGCGCGTCATGCGCGGCGAGCCGCTGTTCGATGTGGTCGAGGGTGAGGGTGGGGTGCGTCATGGGTCGCCGTCCAGCGTGGGTCGCCGCGGCGTCGCGGTCAAGGGGCGGTGCCGCCGGTGAACAGCGCCGCGGTCCACGGCTCGCCCTCCAGCCGCCACTGCCGCAGCGCCGCCTGGATCGAACCGCGGTAGTCGCCGCGGGGGCCCATGATCGGCTCCAGCCGCGCGCCGTGGGCGGCCACGAAGCGGCCGCTGTGGCGGTCCACGAGCAGGAAGGCCACGTTGACCCGGTTCTGCTTGCCGACCATGACCGCGCGGCGGTCGTCGGGGTCCTCACCGGGCTGCTCGGATTCGCCCGCAGCCGGCAGGGCCGGGTCCACGGTGTCGTGGTGCGTGATCGGATCCGGATCCGCGTCGCCGAGGGCCGCGTCGAGGTGCTGCATGAACCCTGAGAAGCGGGTGACCTCACCGGCGGCGCCCACCAGCCGCGCCAGGGTCTCCTTCATGCCCGGCTGCACCGCGATCAGCAGCACGTAGCCGTCCCGGCCGATGGTGTCGTCCGCGGCGTCGGGCGTGCCCTCCTCGATGCGCAGCTCGCTGCGCGGCAGCGGATTGGGCGCCTGGGCCAGCAGCCGGTCGGCCACGTCGTCGACGCGCATCCAGGTGTCGTCCGACCAGCCCAGGGAGGCGGCGTCCACCTCGTGCACGGCCACGAACGGCTCGTCGGTCTCGGCGAGTACGGCCGCGAGGAAGCGGCTCGCCTGGCGGCCCCACGGCGTGTCCGGGTCGTCCGGCCGGGTGGTGACCACCGGCCGCACCACGGTGACCTCGGCGTCGGCGAGCCGGCGCGCGTCGTAGGGCGCGAAGGTGTAGTGGGTGGCCCAGGAAGCGGCGCAGCCGCTGACCAGGGTCGATGCCATCACGAGTAGCAGGGGCAGGGTTCGCACGCCGGCAACATAGCGGGTCCGGGCACGGTTGAAAAGTGGCGTGGGGTCGATGATGATGCGGGATTCGCACGGCGAGACGGAGATCGGCCCATGACCACCCGCATCCTGCTGACCAACGACGACGGCATCGACGCCCCGGGCCTGCTGGCCCTGGAGCAGGCCGCGGCGGAGCTCGGCGAGGTCTGGGTGGTGGCCCCGCACCTCGAGGCCAGCGCCACCTCCCACGCGGTCAGCCTGACGAAGCCCCTGTGGATCGAGCAGCGCGACGAGCGACGCTATACCGTGTCGGGCACCCCCACGGACTGCGTGTTCATCGGCCAGGGCCAGCTCATGCCCGATGCCCCGGACCTGGTGCTCAGCGGCATCAACCGCGGCGGCAACGTGGCCGTGGACGTGACCTACTCCGGCACCGTGGGCGCAGCCATGGAGGGCGCCATCCGCGGGATCCCGTCCCTGTCGGTGAGCCGCAACAGCTTCGAGTCCGGCGACTACGGCCCGGCCGCGGCCATCGCCACGGACATCGCGGCCGAGGTGCTGCGCCGGGGCCTGCCCGACGGCGTGTTCCTCAACGTCAACGTGCCGCCCCTGCCCGCGGACGAGATCCGCGGCGTGGTGCCCACCACCCTGGGCCAGCGGCGCTACGGCGGCGACATCGACGAGCGCGCCTGCCCCCGGGGCAAGGCCTACTCCTGGATCGCGGGTCATGTCTTTCGCGAGGACGAGATCCCGGGCACGGACAACATCGAGCTGCGTGACGGCTTTGCCACGGTCACGCCGATCCGCGTGGACTGGACCGACCGCGACACGCTCGCGCAGCTGGCCGACTGGGAGTTCGTGCAGTGAGCCGCCACTCCCGCCACCTCGAGCGCATGGTGGATCAGCAGATTCGCGCGCGTGGCGTGCGCGACGAGCGCGTGCTGGCGGCCATGGCCCAGGTGCCGCGCCACCTGTTCGTCAACGACGCGCAGCAGCACCGGGCCTACGACGACGGGCCCCTGCCCATCGGCTCGGGCCAGACCATCAGCCAGCCGTACATCGTGGCGCTGATGCTGGAGCAGCTGCAGCTGACCGGCGAGGAGACCGTGCTGGACGTGGGCGCGGGCTCCGGCTACCAGACCGCGCTGCTGGGCCTGCTGGCTCGCCGGGTGGTGGCCATCGAGCGCATCGGCTCGCTGGCGCGGCTGGCCCGGTCCCGCGTGGAGCACCTGGAGCTGACCAACGTGCTGGTGGTGTGCGCGGACGGCACCCTGGGCTGGAGTGACGAGGCTCCCTACCAGGCCATCGTCGTGGGCGCGGCCGCACCCCGCCTGCCCGAGCCGCTGCTGGAGCAGCTCGACGACAGCGGCAAGCTGGTGGTGCCCGTGGGCGGCCGCCACCAGCAGGACCTGCGGGTGGTCGAGCGTCGCGGGGACGAGTACCTGGATCGATCGGGCGGCGGCTGCCGCTTCGTGCCGCTGCTGGGGCGGTACGGCTGGGAGGACGAGGCGTGAGTGGCGACGTGCTGAAGCACCTGCTGATGATGGTGCTGTTGACCTTCCTTCCCACCCTGGAGCTGAGGGCGTCCATCCCCTACGGGGTGTTCGTGGGCAAGCTCGAGTGGTGGATGGTCGGCCCCCTGTGCATCCTGTGCAACCTGGCGCTGGCCCCGCTGGTGTGGCTGTTCGTGCACCACGTGATGGGCATCTTCCTCAAGGTCGGGTTCATCAAGAAGATCTACGACTGGCTGGTCACCCGCACCCAGCGGCGCGTCGAGCCGTACGTGGAGAAGTACGGCACCATCGGCCTGGCCCTGTTCATCGGTGTGCCCCTGCCGGGCTCCGGCGTGTACTCGGGCTGCCTGGGCGCGTACCTGCTGGGCTACAAGTTCAAGGACTACATGATCGCGTCGGCCCTGGGCTGCCTGATCGCGGGCGCGGCCGTGACCGCGGTCGTGGCGAGCGGGTCCGAGGCGCTGCACTTCCTGTACAAATCCCCCATCCACTGAGAGGGCGACATGGACGAGATCAAGGCTGTCATCCGCGAGATCCCGGACTTCCCCAAGCCGGGCATCCTGTTCTACGACATCACCACCGTACTCAGCGATCCCGACGCCTTCGGCAAGGTGATCGACGAGATGGCCGCCCGCCACGGCGACCGGGACGTGCAGTGCGTGGTCGGCATGGAGAGCCGCGGCTTCATCTTCGGCTGCCCCCTGGCCATTCGCCTGGGCGTGCCGTTCGTGCCGGTGCGCAAGGCGGGCAAGCTGCCGGCCGAGACCGTGTCCGCCGCGTACGCGCTGGAGTACGGCGAGGCCGTGATCGAGATCCACAAGGACGCCATCACCCCCGGCCAGAAGGTGCTGGTGGTGGACGACCTGCTGGCCACGGGCGGCACGGCCGAGGCCACCGTGGGCCTGATCCGCGAGCTGGGCGGCGACATCGTGGCCTGCACGTTCGTCATCGAGCTGGCCTTCCTCGACGGCCGCGCCAAGCTGCCGGACGTGGAGGTGGACTCGCTGCTGGTGTACGACTCCTGAGCCGCGGCCGCCGGGAGGCGGGCTCCCCGGTCACTCCTCCCGTTCGAGCTCGCGCACCTTCTTGGCGAGGTGCCGCATCCGGCCGGTCATCAGGGTCACCGCGATGTTGCCCACGATGACCAGCACGGCCCCGCCGATCGCGACCGCGGGGTCGATCCCGGTGAACAGGATCCCGATGAACACGTAGATGCCGAATGCCATGCTGAACAGGCCCAGGCCCGCCAGCAACGGCAGTTTCCGCTTGCGCTCCTCCTTGAGCAACGCCCTGAACTTCTCGATGTCCGCCATGATTCCCTCCGTCCCTTGAGGGGCGGGAGCGTCACGATCCGGCCCGCTCGCGGCACCGTACCACGACGGGGACCGGCCACGCCGCCGATTCTGTTGCCGGAACGGTGGAGGTTGGCGGGTAGACGGATTCACCGCGGTGTCGTCGCGCGCGCAGCATCCGGCCTGGACCACGTCTCCACCGGTTCACCGATCGCCGGGAGGTACTCCTCGGTGATGAACTGTCGCAGGTATTCGTGCACGAGCCGGATGAGGTCCGGATCGTCCTCCAGCTCGATCGCCTCCCATGCCTGCATCATGTAGCCGTACAGGCTCTCGTTGAACGACGGGTGCACCGCGTCCGCGCGGTCGCCGAACCGCTCCTTCAGGTCCGCTGCCTGCTCCAGATCCCGCTCCAGCGCTGCCGTCGCCTCGCGCGCCTCGGCCCGGCGCCTTTCGAGCCATTCCTCCCACTCTCGGATCCGCCGTTGCTCGTCCTCCCACGCCCGCTGGTGGGCGAGCACCTGCTCACGCGCCGCGGCCGTGGCCTCCTCGCCGTGGGCTGCCGCGTGCCGGTCCAGCACGGTCAGCGACTCGTCGAACCGGCCGGCCAGGTCCAGCACCATGGCCTTGTTCAGCAGGGCCAGCGGGTGGGTGGGCTGTGTGGCCAGGACCCGGTCGTACTGGGCCAGGGCGCCGTCGAAGTCCGCCACTCCGCGGTGGGCCACGGCCAGGCCGATGCGCGCGTCCGCGCTGTGGGGCTGGTGGGCCAGCACCGTGTGGAAGCACTCGGCCGCGGTCGGGTAGTCGGCCGAACGCGTCGCGATGAACCCCAGGTTGAGGTTGGCCTGCGCGTGATCTGGCTCCAACACCCGGGCACGCCGGAACTGCTCGGCCGCCATCTCCTCCTCGCCCAGCTTCAGCCAGGCCAGGCCCCGCAGGTTGAGGTCCCCCGCGTCCGGCTCGCCCGCCGCGGGCATCTCCCCCACCAACAGCGACATCTCGTACATCCCGTTGACGTAGTACGCGTACGCGAGCACGTCGTAGGCCCGAGCGTGGTCCGGTTGGCGCTTCATCACCTGCTGGACCCGCTCCTCGGCCCCGGCCAGGTCCCCGGCCTGGGCCAGGGCCGCGGCCAGCTGCAGCAGCAGCGACGGGTTGTCGGGTGTGCTGGGAAGCTGGGCCTCGCAGACCTCCACGGCCCGCTGCGGGCGGTCCGTGGCCATGTACAGCGCAGCGAGGTTGTGGGCCGCGGGCCCGTACCGGGGATCGGCTGTCAGCGCATCGGTATAGCCCTGCTCGGCGGCCTCCACCAGCCCCAGCTGGTCCGCGGCCCAGCCCGCGTTGAAGCAGTACTGCGCCCGCGGCAGGCCAGCGCCCACGTCGCAGGCGCGGCCGAACAGCTGCAGGGCCTGCTCCAGGGATGGCTCGGCCTGCTGCAGCGCGTCCAGTCCGGCCTGAAACAGGGCCGCAGGATCGGGCGCCTCGTCCGGCACGGGTACCGGGGGCCTGTGCAGGGCACAGCCTCCCTCGGCGGTGAGACACATCAGGAACAGGGCACAGGGCAACCGGGCGCTCATCATCCACTCCCTCCGACGACGCGCTGTCGTCGATCGGATCAACGGGGGAGGGGGGCGTAGGGTCACGCGCGTGCACCTGATCCCGTATGATGTCGATCCAGGAGGGATGCGAGATGATCCGACGAGCCGGTCCATGGGTGTGCGCGCTCGCGTTCGCACTGCTGGTTCCGTCCCTGTGCCATGCGGGCGGCTGGGACACCACCTTCGACGCGGAGAGAGTGTCGAGCTACTTCGACGTGCAGGGCGGGGGCGCCATGGTGGTCGGGGCGGGTGAGGCGACGGCCGAGCTCACGGCCGCCACCGAGGCCATCGCCGCGGGCTTGCGCGACGGGGGCAAGACCACCGTGGTGATGGACGCGGCCGCCCTGGGTGACACGTCCGGCATGGGCGACGCGGACATCGTGTTGCAGGCTGCGGCGTATCCGATAGACCGGGTGGTGGTGGTGCGGGTGTTCCCGGCCGGTGACGGGTTCTCGTGCGTGGCCACGTTCTACGACAAGTCCGGCCAGGTGCAGCAGGCCCTGTCTGCGAAGAAGGGGGAGTTGCTGGCGGCGCGCAGCGGGGATGGCGGCGTGAGCGCGGGCACGAGCGGCACGGTGGATAGCGTGCTCAACGAGGGGGCGGGGGATACGCCCCCGGCGCTGCAGGCGCCGCGGGTGGAGATGCGCACGGACGACGGGGCCGTGGACCTGACGTGGGAGCCGGTGAAGATCACGAGTTCCTCGTACGTGGGGCTGGCCCTGGAGTGGGATGGCGCGCGGTCGGATTTCGTGACGTTCTCGCGGGAGCCGCAGTTCATCGTGCACATCGACCGGGACCCGTCCGACTTCCTGTACGTGGGCGAGCCTGCGACGGACGAGGACGACGACACCTGCTTCATGGGCCTGGACAACCAGTTCACGTTCGCCACCGGCCAGGAGCGGCCCGAGCCGGACGACACGTACGACTTCGACGCCACCGAGCTGGAGCCGGGCATGTGGCGGGTCGACGTCACGGAGCGGCTCGACGTGAAGCAGCAGCACGCGTTGTTCCTGATGCCGGGGGACGGGTCGGGCAAGTACGCGGTGTACGTGTACGGGTTCTACGTGGACAAGGCCAAGAAGCGGTAGTGACTTTCCTGCGACTGGTTGTTCTTGTTCTTGTTCTCGTGTTCGTCGGTGGGGTGGCGCGTGCGGCCGATCCGGCTGCGGTGATCGAGGCGCAGGACCGGTTCCAGCGGGAGATGTTCGAGGCGATCGCACCGTCCGTGGTGTTCCTGGCCACCGGGGATGGGTTCGGGTCGGGGTTCTTCGTGTCCGGGGACGGGTTGGTGCTGACCAATGCGCATGTCGTAGGGGGGCGGAGTACGGTCGAGGTGGTGCTGCTGGACGGGCGCAAGGCGACCGGCGTGGTGGTGGAGAAGGGGCTGGACGGGGTGGACCTGGCGCTGGTGCGAGTGCCCCTGGAGGACACGCCCGCGCTGGATGTCGGGCCGACCGGGGCGCTGCAGGTGGGGACCTGGGTGGCCACGGTGAATCACGGGGCCGGGGGGATCTGGTCTTTCAGTACCGGGATGGTCTCGAACATCTACCCGGACGGGGCGGAGCAGCCGGTGTTCCAGACGCAGTTGCCCATCAATCCCGGGGCGTCGGGTGGACCCATCGTCGATCGGGAGGGGCGGGTGCTGGGGGTGGTGACCGCGAAGATGCAGGGCGCGGAGAACATGAATTTCGGGATACGGATCGACGTTGCGCTACAGAAGCTGCCGTCGCTCGATGGGGTGGGGAACGCGCTGGTGATCGTGGTGCCGGAGAATGTGCCGGTGTTCCTGGACGGTGAGATGATCGGGGTGGGCCCGCGGGTGGTGGTGACCACCGAGGCGGGGAGTCACGAGGTGATGGCGATCATCGGAGGCCAGCAGGTGGTGAAGACGGTGCGGTATCCGGAGGTGGGGCGGGTGGAGTTGGAGTGAGGGGGCAGGTCTTGGCGGTGCTCTGAGCGAATCGAAATCCTCAGGATCACATTAACGCCACATACTAACTAACACACATGGTGTGTCTGTGTTCACATGCCTGGCTCGAGGGAGGAGCGACGGACTTCGGATCCGTAGGTCGCAGGTTCGAATCCTGCAGGGCGCGCCATCCTGATTCCGCCCCGATATCAATGAGTTCCCGGAACGGCGATCTCGGTGCCTATGGGCGAGATCGTGGCTCCGGGGACGTTCTGGGGACGTTTCTTCCGAAATCGTGCTTTCTGTACGACGCTTGACCCCACCGGAGGTAGGTCGGTTCAAGGAGGTCTCGCCAAAGGCGAGGCCGACGGAACCGACTCTTCCCACCGGCCAGATCTACCCCCGCTCCCGCACCATCGGGATCACCTCGCCACCCCGCTCCACACGCCCCAGCTCCAGCCGGTTCACCACCTTGCGCCGATGTTCCCGGTCGACGTGCACGTAGATCATCGTGGTCTTGATGTCGCTGTGCCCCATCAGCTCCTTGAGCGTGGGCAGATCGATCCCGGCCATGGCCGCGTGCGCGCCGAACGTGTGCCGCAGCGAGTGGATGTTCGCTCCGGAGATCCCGGCCTCGCTGTACACCTTCTTGATGTCCCGCAGCAGGTTGCCGCCCAGCGGCGTGCCGACCTGCGTGACGAACACCCGATCAGGCAGCTTGCGGAACCGCTTCCGCATCACCGCCCGGTGCCCGCGTAGGGCTTCGAGCGCCACCTCGTTGAGGTCCACCACCCGCTCCTTGCGGCTCTTGGTGTGCTCCTCGCCCTTGTGGCGCACCATCAGCACCCGCTCGGCCAGGTCCACGTCAGCCCATTCGAGCCGCCGCAGCTCTCCTCGCCGCAGCCCGGTGTTGATCGCCACGAGCACGTACACCCGCTGCCTGTCCGGCACCACGGCCAGCAGCGTGGACACCTCCTCGCTGGTCAGCCACCGCGGCGCCTTCCTGTTCTCGGGCAGCCGCCGCAGCCCCACCAGCGGGTTGGTCTCCAGCAGACCCCACTCGACCGCCTTGCCCAGCATGAAGCTGATCATGCCCGTGTCGGCGTTCACGGTCCGCGCCGAGGGCTTGCGTCGGGTCTGCTTCGAGGTCTCCTGGATCCGCCGCGTGCGGAACGACTCCGCGGTCCAGCGATTGATCACCACCAGCGGGCTGTCGCCCACCAGCCGCAGCCAGGTCCGTACCGCGAGCTCCTCGCGCCTGTGCATCGAGGCCGACTTGTGGGCCTGGGCCCACGGCAGGTACCGGTCACGCGTGTACCGATCGAACGTCAGGTCCGGGTCGATCTGCAGCCCGGTGGCCTGCTCGGCCTGTTCGGCCTCGAGCACGAGCCGGGCCAGCATCCTCTGCGAGATCCGCTTGTTCGGGTCCAGTCGCACGCGGACGCGCTTGCGTCCTCGTACGACGTTGCCGTACCAGCACTTCCTGTCCTTCCTGAAAAAGAGCGTTGCCATCGAAGGCTTCCTCCAACAGCCGCGCTGGAGGGTGATCCCAGGATATCAGTCGCGCCCGGCCGGGGGCAGGGGCTTGCCCTCGTTGGCGATCCAGGCCTCGATCGCGTCGGCCGGGAACAGCAGCCGCCGGCGCATCTTCTGGCTCGGGATCTCGCCCGAGGCGGCGAGCTTGTAGACCGTGGCGCGGGCCAGGCGGGTCAGGGCGGCCACCTCGTCCACGGTGAGGAAGCGGGGGCGGCTGATATCGACATCAGCGCTGACCATGATGTTCTTGGTGGGATCGCCCATGGTGTGGATCTCCTCGTGCTACCGGGCCTGGCGGGTGATGGCCCGGACCAGGGGACCGATGTTCAGGATGATGTAGCTGTCGAACCCGTCGGCCGGCAGCTGCTCGCTGGCGGCCATGAGCGCGAACTCGGCGGCCTGGGGCTCGTCCGTGCAGCGCCGCCACAGCCACATGCCGTGGGGCTGGTCGTCGGCGATCGTGAGCCAGATGATGTGCTCGTCCTCGACCTCGTGCTTCAGCACGTTCCAGAAGCCGTAGACGTGGGTGTCGCTGCCGACCGCGCGCTCCCCACCCGCGCGTGCGCGGATTCCATCGATGTAGGTCGCGGACTTCTCGTAGGGGATGCCGACCCCGCGCATCTTCTCCATCAGGGCCAGCTTGAGCACCTCGCCGATGTCGTACTGGGGGCGCTGGCCGCGACGCACCGGGAACTTGGTGGCGACCAGGCCCTTGGTGGTGAGGTAGGGCAGGTTGGTCGCGGGCATGCCGGTGAGCGCGAGCATCTCGGTCTTGCTGAAGAGCTTGTCCGGCATCATGGGCTCCTGGCCGCTCCGGTGCGACCGCCAAGGTCATAGTACGCGCTGAACATGAACATGACAAGCCCCTCTCGGGGCTGGGCCGCCGATGGGCTCCCGGGCAGGTGCTTGCACGCTTGACAGATCCCGTGCAAGTAAAGCGGATCGAGCGTGATCAAAGGTGTTGGCCGGATTTCACAGGCGAGCAGTGCGTTGATCATGGGGGGCGGATGTGCTCGATACCCGGGTTTCACATCCTCCCTGCAACTTGTGTCCCTGCAGGAGGCCGAGATCAGGGACTCGATCACCCGAAAAGCGTGCTTGCACGGCTACACATCACACATGTGTCATGTGAAACGGACGTGTGCACCGTGATCGCTGTCCATGTTGAGGTCGGGGAGGGGTCGCCGGGCGACACCGGTGCCGATATCGAACGGAATGGACTCCGGGGGGCTGTCAGCCTGCGAGCGCAGGCTGAACCCGGTTGGTGAACCGCTGGTGCCGTGCCCGCTGCCGGGGCGGGTGGATGCCCCACGGCGTGCGGCCCACGTCATCCAGCGTGATCTCCCGCACGGGCAGGGATCCATCCAGCACGACCAGGCCGCCGAAGTTCGGTTTCACCCCGTCGTTCTCGGCCAGCGCGACGGCTGTGGCCGGCTCGAAGGGCGGCACCAGGGCGACGGCCTCCTCCAGGGGGAGGCTGTCGAGGTCGATGTACACGCCCCGGGATCCCAGCACGTGGCCCACGAGGTGTTCGACGGCGTCCGGGTCCGCGCCCGCCCGCTTCAGGCCCGAGATCAGCCCGCGACGGAAAGCGTGATGGGGCCGACCTCGCCAGACATCGGGCCGGACTCCGGCCCGCGCCCAGCCCCGGGCCGCGTCCCTCGACCGGGCCGTGCGAGCGAATGCGCCGCCCGGCCGCCGGTTGGAGGTGATCACCCAGTCCTCGGGCTGCTCCCAGGTGCGGAGCACCTCGACCAGGTGGGGCGAGAGCGGGACCACCCGACCCTGGCGCTCCCAGCGGGTCTTGCCGAGCTCGCCGCGCACGGTCAGGGTGCAGCGATCGAGATCGATGTCGTCCCAGCGCAGGTGCATGGCCTGGTGGACGCGCAGGCCGGTGAAGCGTTGTACCGTGCACGTCCGTTGCTGCCACGACCGCAGCGCGCGCACACAGGCGTCCATCTCGTCCCAGGTGGGGGCCACGGTCGGCGCAACGGGTTCGCGCGGCAGGTTCAGCGTGCGGGGAGGGAGGACCAGGGGCCCGTACTCGTCGTGGTCGTAGGCCCAGCGCCACAGCAACTGCACCACCTCGACCAGCTTGCGCCGCGTGGACGGCTTGCGGTCGCGGCCGTGCAGGCCGCCGTGGGCGAGGGCCTCGTGCCACTCGGCGAGGATCCGGCGGCACAGCAGGTCCGGGCCCAGGAACGGGCCGGCGCCGTGGCGTGCCTCCAGCCACTGCACGAACAGCCCGAGGGCGCGTGCGTAGCGGACCACGGTCTGCGGCCGCAGTGTGGTGGAGCAGCACGCGAGGAAGGCCTGGATCAGGACCCGGAGATCGGGCGTGGTGTGCACGGCGCGGGGCTGCCAGCGCTCACCGCGCGCGGCCGCGTCCTCGACCTCACGCTTCAGCAGGCCCGCCAGCGGGAAGGTCGGGCACTCCCGGAATCGCTCGCGGCCGTCCGGGTCGCGCCAGCGGACCCGGTAGCCGGTGCTCGTGGACTCGATGGTCGCCATGGGTGCTCCTCGGTGTGTAAGTCTAAAGTTGACATTTGCCTCAGCCTTACACAACCGCTACGTTCGGATTCACCTGATCCGCGGAGATGCGCCATGTTCCGACCCCGACCCCAGGGCCAGCAGCGAGGACCGTGGGAGTTCCGTGAGCGAGAGGAGCCCGCCTCGGTTGCCGGGCGCGTGCTCATGCCGCAGATCCTCGGCGGCGTGATCCGGATGGCGCGGGTCTCGGCGGGGGTGTCGTTGAGGGCCATGGCTCACAGGCTGCGGGTCACGCCGCCGGTGATCACCAGCCTGGAGACCGGCGCGATGTCGGCGACGGCCTTTCACCTGGAGATGGTCGCGTTCGCGCTCAACCTGTTCGAGCAGGAGCGATTCGGCGCCGCGGCCGTGACCTGGGAGTCGTGGGAGTTGCTGCAGGTGAGCACGCAGATCGCGGATCGCCTGGAGGCTGCGGGTTACTGGGTGTACTGGGGCACGCCGCCGGCGGGGGAGGACACAACGCGGTTCGTGGGCTACGAGGCGTTGCTGCCGCTGCTGCGGGAGTACTGCCCGCCGGAGTTCAGGGTGCGGTTGCGGGACTGATCGGACGCGGTTGGCATGGGGTCGACTCCGGGGTGGTTCCGGCCAGATCGGGGAGAGGTTGGGAGACACGAGCGCTCGGTTGATCCGGTTGGCGGCGGGCGGCCTCATCGGGGCAGGTCGCCGCGTAACGGAAACCGCCGAGATCAACGTGATCGTGGATGGTGATCTCGTGTCGTTCGCGTCCCACCTGGACGTATGACTGCGGAGCCGTCTAGTGCGGCTTGGAGAGCGCCGCCACCCCGCCATACCTCTTGGTCAGGCTCACGCGTCTCTGCTGCCCACCGACGATCCCGGCGGCCGGGATCTGCAGTTCCCAGCGGCCTGATTTCGTGTTGCTGGTGACGAGATAGGCGGCGCGATGCTTGCTGTTGGCAGGCGTCACCCACGAGTAGGGGAGGGCACCAGGTCTGATCAGTGGCTTGAACGCGACGAAGACGACCGGGGCATCAAATCCAATGCGAGTGACGTCGCCATCGGCGGGTAGCGGCACGAACAGATAGCCGTGGGCCACTGTGTGCTTCCGCTGGTTCCTCACCCGCCACCACGCCATCACATCCTTGCGGGCGATGGTGAACTGGTAGGGGTGCTCCGCGTTCTCCAGCCGCTTGCGGGCCTGCGCGGCCACCAGGAAAGGCGTCTCCCGATGCGAGAGGGTCAGCCAGAACCGCTGCGTGCCATGTCCTCTGGCCTGGATCCAGTCCCTTATCCGTCCCGTGTCCCGGTTCCTGGCGTCCTCGAGCGCAGCTTCGATCTCGGCGATGGACATGCGGCCTCCCTTTCGCGAATCTATCGCGGATCTCCGGGGGGATCGACTCCATCCACCGGTGACCTGTCGTGCCCTGTCATCGTCCATGACTTCCTCCATCGATCGCGGCATTGCCACCGTGCCCGGTACGGGTCGGTTGGCGTCGGGTCGCCGGGCCGCGTCCCTACCCGAACTCTTGATGATCTCGTTCCGGTCTACCCTCCCACCTGCGACAGCCAGCCCCTGGCCATGTCCACCAGGCCGGCGCGATCCGGCGGCAGCTTCATGCCGGTCAAGCGGTGGAAGCCGTCCGCGGCGATTCGGTCGTAGTCCGGGGACGGCTCGTCGGCTGGTCTGGCACCTCCGGGGTGCGCGTCGAGGTGGCGCACCATGGCCTCCACGGCCCCGACGATGCGGCCCATCTTGGCCAGATCCAGGACCTCGATCGTGTCCGTGGGCCGGTGGTAGTGCTGCCATCGACCGCAGGTGAGGAACAGGAACGGCAACTCGCGCTCGTCAAAGGCCACGTGGTCTGACAGACCGGGCGCAATGTCGTGGGGCACGGGGAGCACCTCGAGCCCTTCCGTGGCCGCGGCCAGCGTGGTGTCGAGCAGGTACGCCCGGTGCTCGGCACCCATCACGAACAGGGCTTCGGGGCAGTTGCCGTAGGGGACCGCGTGACCGCACAGGTCCAGCACGATGGCGCAGTCCAGGTCATCGAGGGAGAACGGGCAGTCGTTCACGAACTGGATGCTGCCCATCGTCGGGCTCTGGAAGTAGTCCGGCTCCTCCTGGTCGAAGAACGCGAACACGATGTGCGCCTGGCCCGACCACGGATGCAGGCGCCGCGCGACCTCCATCGCGATGGCCACGGCCGCGGCGTTGTCGTCCGCGCCCAGTATCCCTCGGAAGTGGTCGTAGTGGGCGCCGATCAGGATGCGACGCTGCGTCCTGCCCGGCAGCTGCCCGCAGAGGTTGCGTCCGGAGCCATCGTTCGCGCCGTGGATCGGTTGCCCGTATTCCCCGCTGAACAGCGGATCGAGCTGCAGCTCTGTCATCCTCTGCTCGATGTACCTGGCCGCCAGTTCGTGCCCCTCGGTACCCGGCGCCCGGCCGTCCAGCTTGGGCGAGGCCAGGTACGCTACGTCTGCGCGGAGTCTCTCCACTGTGAGTCCGTCATGTCTGTCGCTCGTGTTCATTTCGTTACACTCCTTCACTCAGTGCCCGGACCGTGATCGACGGAGGTTGATCGCCGTCGGGTAGAGCCCATTGAGCCCCATCGAACCCTTGATGCCTGCCCACAGCCTTCGGTCGGGTGACCGCAGGGCGTCGATCTCCGCGGGCAGCAGCGCGAGCTGCGCCTGGTAGCACAGCGCCTCGTACTCCTCGTGTTCGGTCTTGGTCAACGCGAACGCCGCGCCGATCTCGACACCATCGAGGAAGACTGGCAGGCCACCCCTCTGCTGTGTCGTGTCTCGGATGCGCGATGTGGCGTATCCCGCGAACTCGTTCGTTTCCGACGAGTAGAGGGGCGGACCGAGCGAGAGTATCTCGACCGACACGCCTTCGGGGGGCAGTTCGACAACATCCTCCGCGCTGGGGGTTTCAACCGGACTCTGCTGGGCGTTGCCGTGGTGCTGATCTTTCAAGATGTCCTCCATCGTTCGCGGCGGAACCACCGTTCCCCTGCCGGGGGCGGTTGGCGTCGGGTCACAGGGCCACGTCCCTACCCGAACTCGTGATGGTTGTCTCGATCCTAGCAGGTTTCCGCCATGGGCCTGTCGAACAGCCCGACCTGACGCGCCTGGGAGATCGGATCCTCCTCCCCGATGACGTCCTCCAGCTTCTGCTCGGCCAAGAAGTACTCGGCGACCAGCAGGTCGAACTCGTCGGCGATGCGGAACAGATTGCCCCCGCCGACCAGGCAGCCCCGCTCCACGATCAGTTGCAGGACCGTGGGATCGCCAGACGCCCAGTGCAGGTAGAGCTTGCTGCCGTACAGCGTCTCGTTGGCCCGGTCGCAGAAGAACGCCACCTTCGGGGCCAGCTCAGGGGAGATGAAGGGCGGGCAGACCGCCTGAAGCATGAGAATTCGACCGATGCGGGGGATGCGCTGCCTGCCGAGGAATGCGTGGACCTCCAGGTCGCCATCCCCGCCGACGAGCGCCATGAAGTGGTTGCGGGAGGTGCGGTGGTGCCACCGGGCCCTGACACCCCGGTCGCGCAGGACAGCCATCAGGCCCTTGAGTACGCTGCGGAGGTTGTGGCTGGAAAACGGACGGTAATCGCGGTTCATGAGCGCTCCTTGTCGATCTCCTCCGCGATGTGAGGGAAGTAGCCGCGAGTCCACTCGAGCAACTCCTCACCCTTGGCAGCGTCGAGCCGGAACGCCTCACGCAGGTTGTTGAGGAGTACGTCCGGAGCCGCCAACAGCTCCGAGTAGGTGCACTCCTCATTGATCATGTGGTCCATGGCGCCCGAGACTCGCTGCCTGAGGGTGGACAGACGGCGCCCGCAGGTGGCGGCCAGCAGCTCGCTGCGGACGAAGGCCGGCTGTCCGTCCCGGTCCGCGACGCGCAGCTTCTCGGCGAGCGCCGTCTGCGCATCGGTGACGCCGATGTCGGCCGTGATCGACCACCACCGCACGGCCGCTGCGATCTCGACGAGGTCGTCCTCCGTCTCTGGCGGCAATCCGGTGGTCCAACCCCACTCGTGACCGAGCTTTGTGGCGTCCCATGGACTCTCCTCTTGCAGGATGGCCAGCAGCTGATCGGCCAGGGAGCAGTCCAGGTCCAGGGCCCGCCGGACGCACGCTGCGGCAACACTCGCGTGACCCGCGAGCACCGTGAAGCGCTCCTCGTCGTAGTAGGGGTAGTCGCCTCCCAGCGACGGCAGACCCAGGCCGAGTTCCGCCGACCACTCGAGGCTGGCTGCCAGCCACAGGTGAAGTCGCCGCCCGTGCCGGTCGATGAGTCTCCGTTGCACAGCGGATCGTCGGTAGCACCATCTCTGCCCATCTCGCGTCCGCGCGGCGTGGAAGTGCCCGACCGCCGCGGCCCGGGCTTCGTCGAGGCGCAGGTCAGTGACATCGGCCCACCATGCGTGGAAATCCGACACGGGGATCATCTCACTGTCGAAGCGGTCCGCGAGACCGAAGGTGGGGTCGTCGAAGATACCTGGCGGTATCCGGAGCGGGGTGGTTGTCATCGGTTGATCGTCCTCCATTGCTGTGCCCTCATCGTGAGGGGCGGTGGAGTTTGGCAGCGTAGTTTTTACACGAAAATAGTCGGGGCTAATGGGGTGGCGGGGCGGTCGGGGATGGCCTGACCGGCTTCGCCGGACGTGAGCCCGTTCAAGGAACCGACCACGGGCTTGTTGATGCCTGCGGCAGTTCCTTTTTTTCGGTCCGGTGGAGAACGCTCCCCCCGGCCCATCAGTCCCCGGGAGTACCTGGCGACTCGAGGCCGATGATGCGCGCTCCCACCTGTGCCGACTCCTCGAGTTCTTGCAGCACCGTGGGGTTCACGTCTGCCGAGAGCAAGATGATGACGAGGTTCTTCCAGTGCGGGGATGCCCCCCAGTCCAGGGCGGTATCGGTGACGATCACGGTGGCGGTCGGCCGCGGCGACAGCGCCTCCATCTTTACCAGGACCTCGTCCGGCCCAACCTTGTGCTCGCGCACGGACCCGTAGCCGAACTGGTTGCCGCCCCAGGAACCGGCCACGATCTCCTCCGCCTCAGCGGTCGTGATCACGGCGAGGCGCTTCGTGTTCCTCGTGGCGAACGTTCTCTTCAGCACCTCGAGGACTGCGGCGATTTCTTCATCGGCTGCCGGCTTGAGCACGTGCCACACCAGGGCAACATTGGCGCCTTGTTTCTGCAGTCCGCGCCGCACGGTGCCAGTCACTCTGGACCGCGCGAGCGATCTACCTGTGAAGGCGTAGTCGCTCGTCGCGCCTCGCTGCAGCGCCCTCTTCACGGCGCTCTGCATCAACCGACGAGATTCCATGGATGGGTCCTCCCTCATCGAGCTCGGCCTGGGGATAGGCAACTCATCAAGCGGTCCATCGCCTTGCATGGAGTCCATCACGACGCCGAGGCCGAAGCAAGTGCGCAGAGCGTTCACCTCGGGCCTCGATGTGGAGTGGGGGGCATATCCGCTCAAGTCGCACATTCTTCGTCCGGGCCACCTGGCGATTAGCGCTGGTGCAGCTTGCGCGGATGGCTCGGGAATGGGTCCTCACGAACCTGGCCTGCATTGGCATGGTTCATTCCCCTCATGTGCGTACAAGTGTCGAGATTCCGATTCTATGAGATCCTTGGCGAAACGCGACAGGGGGATCCATGAGCCGAATTCGCACATCGCAGACCCATCCGATCCGAGTCGACTTCCTGCCAACCCTTCAGGATGGCAAGGTCGGGCTGACCTTCGCGCCAGGAAAGCACTCCACCTCAAAAGGCGGGGCTCGGTGGGAACGCGACCTCGCCGACGATCTGGACCGTCTGGTCCAGGAATTCGGCACAGCTGTCCTGGTCTGCCTGCTCGAGGACCACGAACTGGACTGGCTGAAGATCCCCGATCTCGTCCAGGAGGCTGAGGCGCGACACATCGAGGTCCTGAGGCTTCCGATCCCCGACGCTGGTGTCCTTCCCGAGCAGCAGCCCGTGCGCGATCTGGTCACGTCCATGACCGACGCGGTCGCGGCGGGGAAGACCGTGGTGATCCACTGCGCCGGGGGGCTGGGGAGAACGGGAACCGTGGCCGGCTGCTTCATGGTCCAGCACGGGATGACCGCCGAGGACGCCATTGTCACGCTGCACCGGGTTCGGAGCAGGAACAGTCCCGAGACGCGCGGGCAGGAAGCGTTCATCGCCCAGTATGAGCGCGACCTGCAGCGAGTTCAGCCCCGTCGAGCCAGTCAGCCCGGCAACGAAAGTCCACGCAGGACGGCTGTCCGCGCGGGCATCCGACCTCGCCAGTCCCAGATCGTCGGGGCTGTGCTGGGCGCAGCCATCGGCGATGCCATGGGGCACCCCACGGAGTTCATCAAGTCTTTCGACGGGATACGGTCCAAGTACGGACCGGCTGGCGTGACCGGCTACGAGCTCATGTGGGGGGAGGGCGAACAGAGTTTCGCGCCGTACACCGACGACACGCAGATGGCGGAGGCGGTGCTGCGAGGACTGCTGGACGGGCGCACGTCAGGGGATGACCTCGAAGGAACCATGAAGGGGATCGCTGAACGCTTCGTCGAGTGGGCCGAACACCCGCAGGGAGGGCACCGTGCGCCCGGGAACACCTGCCTGGGCGGCTGTCATGCGCTCGCTCAGGGCACTCACTGGTCCAAGGCGGGCGCGCTGGAGAAGGGTGGCGGTTGCGGCTCGGTGATGCGCTCCTATCCCTTCGGGCTTGTGTTCGCCCACGATCTTCGAAAAGCCGAGGACTGGGCGGTTGCCCACTCGCTGATGACGCACCGGCACGCCATGGCCACCAGTGCGTGCGCGGCCATGGCCATCGGGATGGCGAGGACGCTGCGTGGCGAGACGACCCGGCTCGTGGCCTCGGAAATGGTCGCTGCTGCCTGTCGCCACAGCGCCAAGACTGCGGGGATGATGGCGCGTGCCATCGACGAGGCGCTCGGTGGGATCGAGCCCGAGGTCACCTTGCAGCGATTGCTCGGCTGGCGTGGCGATCAGGCCATTGCCGCGGCCGTCTACGTCTTCCTGCGTCATCCCGACGATCCCCAGGGTGCCGTCCTCGAAGGAGCCAACACGCCTGGAGACAGCGACTCCATCGCCACCCTCGCGGGGGCGCTGGTCGGTGCGAGATGCGGTATCGGGGCGTTCCCGGACCCGTGGGTCGAAAAGCTGGAGCGTGTTGAGGATCTCCGCGAGCTGGCGCTGTCGATCGAGTCGTAGCCCGCGCAGGAACCGTCAGGTCAGCGACATACGGACGCAGTCCTTGACCTCGTCCAGCTCCAGGCGAGACCTGGTCTTGGCCATGAATCCCACCTTGTGGACGAACACGAAGCGCGGATCGCCCTCCAGCTGCGAGAAGTCGATCCTCGGATCGTCGTCGAAGCGGTACAGGGCCCACCCGAACGGATCTCGTGGATCGTGGGAGATGGAGGCGGCGATGGTTTCCCCGGTCTTCTGTTCCCACTCGTCCTTCATGTGGTTGGAGATCGCATCAGCGGCGACGGTGTCGTGTACAAGCACGGGTACCCCGCCGATCCGCTGCACGCTGGTGTTGCGCCGGCACTCGTCCAGCGCACCGAAGGCCTCGGCCTCCGCAACCAGCGCATCGGCGATATCCGACGCCATGCGAACCACGGTCTCGTCCACGGTCCCTTCGCCACCCGATCCCCAGATGCGGCAGATGGCCATGTCCATGGGGGAGGCCAACTCCTCGCGGAGGATCGTGTCCACCCCGAGCTTCTTCGCCAAGGCGGAGGCACCCTTGCTGTCGATCGTCACCTGGGCCGGGTACCAGGGTCGCGTGGACAGGAGTCCATGCAGATCGAGGTGTTGCGCCACCAGCGACATCGCGCACGCTGGCTCGGCGTCCTTCGGGAACTGGTGGTGGTCGAAGTTGCGCAGCCCGGGATCGTGCTGCTTGAACAAAGCCGCTCCGCGGCAGCGGCGGGGGGCCATTCGCCGCGATTCCAC
>CAZXHG010000078.1:0-36362 GCA_964639985.1 uncultured Rickettsiales bacterium | reverse complement strand
AGGTGATTGGAGGCGGTACGGGGTGGTCCGGCACACCGGCAGGCCGCGACTTGGGGTCGTTTCGGACGTTGTCGGGATGCTGCGGAAGCCTGGGGACGACCCCAAGATAGCGAACTGACCCCAGCGGAGGCGGTTCAGGCAGGGTCCGATGCGGTTCAGGCAGGGTCCGATGCGGTTCAGGCAGGATCCGAGGCGGTTCAGGCAGGGATCTTCACGGGATCGAGGACTGGTCGCGGATGCCGTCGAAGTAGTCCAGGTACTGTTCGGTGACCTCCGGGGACACGATCTTGACCGAGGTGCCGTTGTACCAGGCGAACGCGCTGTACGACCAGTTGGCGTCGCTGACGATGGTGACGTTGTCGCACACCGTCAGCTTGGCGTGGGTCACGGCGCTGGTCGGGGCGAAGTGCAGGTCCACGCCGCCGGCCTGCAGCACCTCCACGGCGCGGTCGTTGATCTCGTTGTCCGCGATCCAGTCGCTGTGGTCGAGTACCACCTGCACGTCGATACCCCGCTGGTGCGCGTCCACCAGCGCCTCGACCAGGCGGTTCGTGTCCGAGTCGGGGTACTCGTCGGTGTAGACCATGGCGTACAGCAGCAGGCGGATGCGCTGCTGGGCCTCGGACACGCAGCGGTCGAGGGCGCCGGGGATCTCCCGGTTCTTCAGCGGCACGATCCAGTGGCCCTCGTCGGTCTGCAGGGAGGGATCCGTGTCCGAGTCCGCCCACAGGGCCTGGAAGTAGCCCTCGTACCAGTCCGTGACGTCCGCATCCCCGATCAGGGCCGAAGCCTCGTGGTTGACCGTCATGGCGTTGGTGGAGAAGTTGTGCGATCCCACCAGGGTGCGGTCGTCCACGATGATCAGCTTGTTGTGGGTGGTGGTGTCCGGGGAGTCGTACTTCGCGTCCACGCCCACGGATTGCAGCCAGTTCATGGCCACGTCGGTCTCGTAGCCGGCCTCGTCCGCGAGCAGCTTCACCTCGACCCCGCGCTCGTGCGCGGCCACCGCCGCGTCGAGCAGGGTGGCGACCGGGCCCTCGTTGTAGATCACGTACTCGATGATGTGGATCCGCTCGGTGGCCTGCTCCAGGGCGCCGAGGGCCAGACCGTGGTAGTCCGCGTCGTTGGCCGGGATCACGGCCAGGTCGGCGGTGGCGTCGTCATCGTCGTCATCGGGCTGCTCGACGCCGCAGCCGCCCGCACAGCCTGCGAGCAGCAGCAGCAGCGACAGCAGGACCAGGGGGGGATGGGGCATCCGACTTCCTTCCGCTCGCGGGGCATCCATACTAGCGTCAAGGGGCTGACCGCACACGGTCGAGGTGCTAATCTCTGCCGTCTCGGAGGGCGTGAACGTGGTCGCTATGGCCCGGATCCTCGCCACGGCCGACTTTCGGCCCGGCGAACGGATCACCAACGAGCAGCTGGTCGCCGAGCTCGGCGGCAAGGACGTGCCGCTGGCCTGCCGCCACTTCGGCGTGCAGGGACGGTACTGGTCCGTGGACCTGCACACCGGCGCCATGGACCCGGCGCATGTCAACTCCGGCCTGTGCATCGGCGCGGGCCGCCGGGCGGTGGCCGCCTCCGGGATCGAGCCCGGGGAGATCGACGCGGTCATCTCCGCCACCTGCACCCCCGAATTCGCCCTGCCGCAGACGTCGGCCCTGGTCCAGACCGGACTGGGCATCCCGGACTGCCGCTGCATCGACCTGCGCTCCGGGTGCGCGGGCGTGGTGTCCGCCCTCGACCTGGCCTCCCTGCTGATCACGGCCGGTCGCGCGCGGCACGTGCTGGTCACCGGCTCGGACTGTTTCTCGCCGACCAACGCACCGCGGGTGCGGGACCGGTCCGCGCGCAGCATGGACGACGTGATGGACGCGGTCATGCTCAGCGACATGGCCGCGGCCGCGGTGCTGGGGCCGGCCGAGCCGGGGAACCCCGGCGAGATCCTGTGTTCGGCCGCGGGCTCCCCGCGGCCCGACGTACCTCCTGGCCTCGTCACCGAGCCCGGCGTGCCCATGGAGGCGTTGCCGTTCCAGTGGGCGCCGTCCCGCAAGATGAATCCCCCGCCGCGCGTCTCCCAGCGCCACAACCTGATCGGCGAGCACCTGCCGCACGTGATCATCGAGGCGATCCGCGCGGCCGAGCGTCACTCGGGCCTGGGCTGGACCGACTTCGCGGCCGTGATCGGGCCCCAGGCCAACCCGCGGCTGATGCGCACCGTGCTGCACCAGGTCAGCGAGGCCGAGTGCGGCGAGGTGATCGAGGATCCGCGCAAGCCGTTCATCATCGGCGAGCGCATCGGCAACTGCCCGGGCGCGGCCGTGCTGCAGGCGTTCCACATCATGCAGGACGAGGACCCGCTGCCGGCCGGCTCGAAGGTGCTGTTGCTGGGCGCAGAGTCCCCCCGCTGGACGTACTCGCTGATGGTGCTGTCGGTCTGAGGCGGCGGCTCAGGTCTTGCGGTAGCTCCACTCCTCGACGTTGCGCAGGAACGACGCGTCGAGGTACTCGCGTTTGATCACCTCGGCCATCTCCTGCACGTCGCGGAACTCGTTCCACGACACCCGGATCAGGGGGATCACGCGGCTGATCTCGGCCACGAAGTTCTCGTACTCGTCGTACAGTGCCTGCAGGTACTCCAGGGAGATGACCTCCTCGATGGAGCGGGAGCGCTGCACGATGCGCTCGCGGCTGACCTCGGGCTTGACGTCCAGGTACACGATCAGGTTGGGCTTGCACATGAAGTTGGACATGTTGCGGAACAGCTGCACGTACGTGCGGTAGTCCCGCTCGTCCATCAGGCCCGAGTCCGACAGCATCCTGGCGAACACCGAGTCCTCGTAGATGGTGCGGTCCTGCACGGCCGCGCGGCCCTTCCAGATGATCTCCTGGTGCTGCTGGAATCGGCGGTTGAGCAGGTAGATCTGCATGGCAAAGCTGTACCTGGCCGTGTCCCTGTAGAAGTCGGCGAGGTACTCGTTGTCCTCGACCGGCTCGTAGTACACGTCGATGCCCAGGTGCTCGCCCAGGGCCGTGGCCAGGGTGCTCTTGCCCGCGCCGATGATGCCGGCGATGCCGATGAAGAGGGGCTCCATCGTGGTCATGGCGGTCCTCCCGATGGGCGGGGATTGTACACCACGGCCCGCGCGGGGCCAGGCAGAGGGACGTCAGGCGCGACGCAGGGCCAGGTCCAGGGCCGCGCCCTCGCCGTCCGCGTCGACCCATGCCAGGTCGCCACCCATGTCTCGGGCCAGGGAGCGGGAGATGGCCAGGCCCAGGCCCACGCCCGGGGCGCTCTGCGCGGCCTCCTCTGCGGACTTGGTGAAGGGCTGGAACAGGCGTCGGCGCTCGCTGCGCGCGATCCCAGGGCCGTGATCGCGCACGCACACCACCACCTTGTTGCCCTGCACCCGCGCGTCCAGGTGGATGGTGCGATCGTCCGCGTCCGCGGCGTACTTGCACGCGTTGTCCACCAGGTTCAGCAGGATCTGCTCGACCCGCGCCGTGTCCGCGCGGACACGCAGGTCGCGCACTGCGCCGTGCGTCTCGAGCACGACCTCCATGTCCGCCTGCACCGCGCGGTCGGCCAGCCGGGGCAGGGCCCGGTCGAGCAGGTCGCCCACGGCCAGCTCGTCCACGGACGTCGTGGCGCGACCCCGCTCCAGCCGGGCATAGGCCAGCACGTTCTCCACCAGGTGTCCCAGCCTGTCCGCCTCGCGTTGCAGGGTCTGCAGGTAGCGGGCGCGCTTCTCCCCGGTGACCATGCCGCCGGCCAGCATCTCGGAGTACATGCGGAAGGTGGTCAGGGGCGTGCGCATCTCGTGGGTCACGGCCGACACGAACGCGGCCCTCCGCTCGCTCAGGGAGACCGTACCCCACAGCAGCGCGGCCACGGCCAGGGCGGCCAGCACCACCCCGGTCCAGGCCACGACCAGGGTCAGGCGGACGGGAGAGGCGGGATCGTCCGGGGGCACGGCGAGGGCGCCGGGCACCAGGCGCGCGGGCAGGGCGGCCAGGGTGCGGCCCCCCGGGTCGATGGTGTTCACGGGCAGGGGTTCGAGGGTGGCCCCGGGCAGCAGGTCCGGCACCAGCCCGACCAGCCACGCCGACAGGGAGGGCCAGTCCAGCCAGGCCCCCTGCAGCTGCTCGCATTCGATGCCCGACAGGCGCCGGGCCAGCACCAGCTCCGAATCCATCCACAGCGGGCGGGCCATGCCGCTCACCTGCAGGGCGGGCGGGTTGTAGTAGTTGACCGCCTTCTGCTGCACCATGGCCAGCTCGTTGGTGGCGATGGTGCGCACGTTGAACTCCTGTGTGTTCATCATCTGCTGCTGGGCCTGCTGGGCTTCGGGCTGGACCGGCTTGCGGATCTTGTTCGCCGGTGCGGTGGTGAGCATCGCGAGCCGCTCGGGGGCCGGGTCGCGGAAGGGCGTGGGCGGGACCACGGTCGGTGCATCGGCCGCGGCCAGCAGCTGGTCGGGCTGCAGCCAGCCCCTGAGCGTGTCCAGCTGGCCGGCCCAGGCCTGGACCTGGTCCTCGGTGACGTAGTCCAGGGCCTGGTCGAGGTCGGGCCCGCCCGGCACCTGCGGGGAGCGCAGCTCGCCGTCGGCGTCGATGCGGAAGTGCAGCTTCACGAACTCGCCCGACCCGGTGAGCAGGGGCGAGGGCACCAGCCAGCCGTCCGTGTTGGTGGTGGCCTGGGCCCGGTTGAGCTCGGCCGGGTAGAACGTCTCGTAGGCGTACAGCGGGTGGCTGTTGAGCTCGGCCAGCAGCGGCGCCACGGCCGAGTCCATGCGCCACAGGGCGAGGCGGACGGCCTCCTCCATGGCCGCGTCCTCGCGGGCCTGGCGCTCGGCGCGCTCGAGGTCGAGCAGGGCCGACGACAGCCACGCCATGGCGCCGAACAGCACCACCAGGCACAGGCCGAAGAGGAGGACGGCGCGGCGGGGGCGGCTCATGCGGGGGTCTCCGCGGGTTGATACATGTATCCCTTGCCTCGCACGGTCAGGATGCGCTGCGGACCCTCGTCACCGAGCTTCTCGCGCAGGCGCGCCACGTGCATGTCGATGGTGCGGGTCTCGCTCACCGCGCGGGGGTTGAGCCGCCACACGCGCTCGAGGATCTCCTCGCGGGAGATGGCGCGATCGGGGTTGGCGGCGAGGTAGCGCAGGAGCTCGGCCTCCCGCTCGGACAGCTCGCGGCGGGTGCCGTCGGAGGCGCGGACCTCGCGGCGGAGCAGGTCGACGGCGCCGTGGTCCAGGGGGATCTCCTCGATGTCCACCGGCCGCTCCGCCGAGCGGCGCAGCACGGCCTCGACCCGGGCCAACAGCTCCTTGACGCTGAACGGCTTGACCACGTAGTCGTCCGCGCCCATCTTCAGGCCCTTGATGCGGTTGGCCTCGGCGCCGCGGGCGGTGATGATGATCACCGGCAGGGTGGGGCGGGAGCGGCGCACCTGCTCGAGGATCTCGAGGCCGCCGTGGCCGGGGAGCACCAGGTCCAGCAGGATCAGGTCGACGGGCGCGGTGACGGCCGCGTCCATGCCCTTGTGGCCGTCCGCGGCCCAGCGGGGCTCGTAGCCCTCGAACTCCAGCGCGTCCACCATGCCCTCGCGGATGGCCGCGTCGTCCTCCACCACCAGCACTCGTCGCCGCGCCATGGTTCGCTCCTTCGATCCGAAGTCTAGCGCGGGCGCGGGGGGGTGCGTGTAAAGGGGATGTAACGAGGGGCCTGCTGACCGGTTCGTGGATCGTCGATCGTACCCATTGGCCCGACATCCTCGACCGCAGGCTCCTGCCGGGCGGTGCCATCATCATGACGGGCGATGAGCCATGGTCGGTTCGCCGTGGGCGCATCGAACGGGCGCTGGCATCCTGCCCCTCGAGTACCGATTTGACTCGGGCGGTCTCGGTGCGAACTCCGACCGGGCCCTACGGCGTGGATGCCTGGGTACGCATCGATGCGGTCGAAGCGCTGGCAACTTGCCCTTTCGTAGCTGCTCTGAGCCTGTCAGACGCCACGGGCACCTACGGATACTGACCTTCGACGGTGGTCGTCATCACCACGTCGCCAGGCGTACGTAGAGCGCATTCGTGTTCTGGGTGCGGCGGTCAGGGCTCCGTAGGTGAGATCGTCCTCGACAACGGATCGACGAACTGGTCGAGCACGACATCGCCTTCGGGGAACCGGGCCAGTAGCACCAGTTCGCCTCCCATGGCCCCGATCAGCCGGCGGAGGCTCGAGATGAACATGTCGTTCCGTCGCTCCAGCTTGGACAGGGCCGGTTGGTTCACGTCCAGTTCCCTCGCCAGGTCGGCTTGCGAGAGATGGAGTGACTGGCGCAGCTCTGCCAGGGCGAGTTCGCCGAGAATCGTCCTGGCGCGCTGTCGCGCCGATTTCTGCCGTTCGGCTGGCATGCGGTTTCGGAGTTCATCAAAGGAACGTGCCATCACGATTCCCCTTCCTCTGCTTCGCGCCTGAGCAGCTCGAGGTGGTCGTCGAACAGTCGCTCGGCCAGGGGGACGAGCCGATCGTAGAAACGACCGTCCCCGGTCTTGTCCCCACCGATCAGCAGGATTGCGGCCCGGCGAGGATCGAAGGAGTACAGGACCCGATAGGGTCTGCCCGCGTGCTGGATGCGTAACTCTCGCATGCTGCGGTGTCTCGAGCCGACGATCCCGCTCGAGTAGGGAAAGGGCAGGGTCGGCCCTCTCGCTTCGAGCAGAACCACGGCCATGGCAACATCCTCCTGTTCCTCTTCATCCAGTGAATCCCACCAGTGGCCGAATTCATCCGTGTACTCCACCTCCCACGTCACAGGATTCCATTCAGGGAATATTCCGTCAATAGAATATCCACGGGCTCCTTCCTGGGCGCAGGAAGCAGGGTATCCGCGTGCTCCGACAGGTACTGTCGTTGGTCCGATTGATCGTTGGGTGAGTGGGAGGCCTGGCAGATCTACTCCAGGACGTAGGAACCGCCACCGTCGCCGATCCGGATTGCAACATCTCCCTGAACTTCCCGCAGCCGAGGGTGACTGCCCGCCAGGCTCCCCGGCTCCGGAACCCAGATCCCGCCGTCGCCGAGGCGATCCCCGATCCGATCCAGGACGTCCTGGTTCGGGGCGGAGAGGTAGAAGCGGTTGGCGCCGACCACGGCGTGCCGGTCCGTATCGTCGGCCGGGAGCAGCCGGTCCAGCCAGGCCGCGTTCGTGCTGGAGTCGATGCCGTGGTGGTTCAGCTTCAGCACGTTCACGCCGTCGTCCGGGAGGAGGTCCTCGGCCCGTTCCGCCACGAACGACTCCACGTCGAGCGTGTCCTTGCCTCCGCCGGTGAGGTCGCCGCCGAACAACCACGCGAACTCGCCCCAGGTGAGCAGCCCGACCAGGCTGCGTGCGTTCTCGTCGTCGTCGCTGCCCGGGGCCAGGGCGATCTGCTCGCCGGCGCACACGCCGTTGGCGGCCAGCAGCTGGAGCACAGAGCCGTCACCGAGGTCGAGGGTGGCGTCCGCCAGACCGTCACAGGTGGTCTCGGTCGAGCACAGCGCGATCTGCTCCAGGCCGGTGTCCTCCACCTCGGCCCACTCGGCCAGGTTGGCGCCGCCCTCGTGAAGACCGACCGGGCCACGGCTGATCACGGTCCCGCGAACGTCCACCTCTCCCTGGAACAGCTCGTCGAACCCACCGATGTGGTCTGCGTGGTAGTGCGTCAGCAGGACGTGGTCCACGGCGGCTTCGCCCAGGTAGTGTCCCAGGGCGGCCGTGATCTCGTCGGCGTGCGAGTCGTTGCCCACGTCGATCAGGACCGACCCGCCGTCCGGGCCGACCACCAGGGTGGACTCGCCCGTCGACAGGCCGACCAGGTGCAGCTGCACGATCAGCAGTTCGCCGGGGCGTGGTGGGTCGATCGGGGCCGCGGTGCTACCCGCGCAGCCGCACAGCGTGGCAGCGAGGAGCCACGGCAGCCATCGTCGGTGCCGGTCCACGACACCAGGGTAGGCGAGCGACGAGGGCGCCGTGAACTCCCACCGGGTTACCGTGCACGCCGGGCAGCCCAGCGCGCACTTCGATCGCGGTAGGATTCCCCCATGAGCAACGACCTCGGCCCCCGTGTACAGGTACTCCTCGATACCTTCGATCCCACCGATCCCGCGGCCACGGCCGCCGCGCTCGAGTCCCTGTGGCTCGAGCACGAGCCCCAGGAACTGGGCGGCATCAAGGCCGAGCTCAGGCAGCAGCACAAGATGGCCGGGATCCCGATCCCGGTGCTGCGGGAGATGGGCAAGCCGATCAAGAAGGCTGCCACCAAGCGGGTCGACGACTACCTGCCGCTGACGTGCCTGCTGTGGGACGAGTACGGCCGCGAGGGCCGCAACATCGCGCTGATCGCCCTGGGTGGCATAGAGCTGACGGCACCGCAGACCATCGTGCCGCTCCTGTTCGACCGCTGCCCCACCTGCGTCACCTGGGAGGACGCGGACCGCATGGCCATGGACGCGCTCGAGCCGATCGTGCGCAAGCAGCCGGACGCCTGGCTGGACGAGATGCAGAGGTGGCTCGACGACGACGACCGCTGGCGGCGCCGGGTGGCCGTGACCGTGGTCGGCCGGCTTCCCATGAAGCACCCCCACACCACCGAACGGTGCCTGCCCATGATCGAGGGGCTGCTGCCCGACACCCGCGAGGAGGTGCGCAAGGCCACCAGCTTCGCCATCCGGCTGGCCGCGCGGGGCGACGCGCACCAGGTCGCGGACTTCCTGGCACGTCACGTACCCCCGGCCGATCCAGCGTCGACCTGGGTGCTGTGCGACGCGATCCGCAGCATGGCGAAGAAGCTGCTGCCCGTGTTCGTGCCGTTGCTGCCGCGGTACGAGGCGTGGGCCGCGGACGAGGCGCTGTCGGCCACGGAGCGCAGGTCGGTGCACAGCGCTGTCGGGGTGCTGCGCAAGGCGGCCGGGGCGTAGGCGTGTTGTCCTCCTCGCAGCGTCTGCTCGCGCTGGCCGTGGCCCTGGCGCTGACCGGGTGCCCGGCGGTCGACGACGCCCCGGCGGTCTACGAACCCCCGGGAGACGGCGTGGCCAAGGGGTGCCGAGACCTCGTCGAGTTCACCGAGCCGATGGTGAACGGCATCGGCCTGTCCAGCCACATCCCGACCGGTACGTCGGAGACCGACGAGGCCAGGCGGGCGTACGAGATCGAGCGCTGGGCCGAGATGGGGGTGCACCTGGTGCGCCGCGACCTGCACTGGACCGCCATCGAGCCGGAGAAGGGGGTGTTCGACTGGACCCTGCCCGACCGCGTGCTGGAGGCCACCGACGCGGTGGGCGGCGAGACCCTGGGGCTGCTGGTCTATGGCAACCCGTGGGCCACGGCCGATTCCGACGACTCCATGACCCCACCGGACGACCCGGCCGACTTCGCCAACTACGCAGCCGCCGTGGCCGAGCAGTACCAGGGGCGGATCCGGCGGTACGAGGTGTGGAACGAGGAGAACGCCGGGATCCGGTTCTGGAAGCCAGAAGAGGATCCGGTCGCCTACGCCGAACTGCTGGTCGAGGCTGCGGACCGGATCCACGAGGTCGATCCCACGGCGCAGGTATCGCTGGGGGGCCTGTTCCACCCGGAGCTGGCGTTCTACACCCCGGGGCCCGAGTTCCTCGAGGCCGTGTTCGACGCTCAGCCCGACCTGGCGCAGCACATCGACGCGGTGGCGTTCCACCCCTACCGCTACCCGTTCACCGAGCCGGAGGAACAGGACACGCAGGAGTCGATGTTCGACGCGATCTGCGGGATGTACTCCCTGATGGATGACCACGGCGGAGGCGATCTGGAGCTGTGGATCACCGAGCTGGGCTGGCACACCGCGGCCGACGCGCTGTTCGCCGGGGTGGACGAGGAGGAGCAGGCGGCCTACCTGGTGCGTTCCGCGGTCATCGCCCTGTCCCAGGGGATTCCCGTCTACAACTGGTACACGTTCCGCGACGGGGGCGACGACAGCGAGGACCAGGAGGACATGTTCGGCCTGCACGGCCACGACGCCGACCCCCTGGACGACGAACCCGCGCCGCCCAAGCTGGCCGCGGACGCGTACACGGTGATGAGCACGCAGCTGGGTAGCCACGACACCATCGAGGACCTGTCGGTGTGGCTCGGGCTGGACGCGGAGACCTTCGCCTATCGGTTGACGGGGGGCTCCGGGGAGGTGGTGGTGTTGTGGTCCACGTCGGAGGCGGTCGAGGTGCTGATCCCCGGGGACGGGGAGGCCGGTCTGGTGGGCATGCTGGGCGTCAGCGACACGATCCAGGCCGACGGGGGCGCGTTCTCGATCACGGCCGGTCCGCTGCCCGACTACCTGCTGATTCCCTGAACCGTTCACCGACCTGCCGGCTCTACACCTGCAGGCCCGGCCGCGCCGTGGCCACGAGGGAGATCCCATGAACTGGACCATCTGGGCGATCCTGGCCGCCGGCCTCGTCGCGATCGTCGTGTGGAAGCGCCTCGCCACCCGCCTGAGCCCGGAGGAGACCGAGGCGATCCGTCGGGCAGTGGAGGACGGCGCCGTGATCGTGGACGTGCGCACCACCGCCGAGTTCCAGCGCGGCCACCTCGACGGCGCGCTCAACATCCCGCTGAACGAACTGATGCGGGATACGCGCCGCATCGGCCGCAAGAAGCAGCCGGTGGTGGTCTACTGCCACAGCGGCTCCCGCAGCGGCATGGCCGTGTCGTACCTCAAGCAGGCGGGATTCGCGCGGGCGCACAACCTGCGGGTGATGCGCAACTGGGAGGCTGTCCGCCAGTCGAGCCCCGCTGCCTGATCCCCTTCTCCATCCGCTTCATCAGCCACCCCATCCCCGCCCTAGACTGGCCGCGAGAGGGAGGCTGCCATGAAAATCGTTCGCGTCATCGCCCTGCTAGCCGCGGTCGTGTTCGCCGGATGCGGTACCGCGCCGCCGACCGACGACGACCACCCCGACCTGTCCGACGACGACGCCGCGGACGACGACAGTCACGTCCCCGACGACGACGCGGCTGATGACGACGCGGTCGGCGACGACGACACCACGGGCCAGCCCGACGACGACACCGGCACGCCGGCCGACGACGACGACGTGCCCCACCCCCTGGCCGACGTGGGCCTGTTCATCAACGCAGGTGACTCGCTCGCCGCGGGCTACAACGCCACCGGTACCAACGACATCGGCGGTCGCGGATACGCCCGGCTGCTGGTAGACAACCACGCCAGCTGGCCGGCCTACGACGAGGTCACGCTGTCCGCGGTCGCCGGGGGAGTGACCTTCCACGACGCGTCCGAATCCGGGGCCCAGTCGGGCGAGATCCTGGACGACCTGCGCGACGCGCTGGACGACGACCTGCCCGCGTCCGTGAACGGGGACGTGCTGCTCGTGATCAGCGCGGGCGGCAACGACTTCAACGACAGCGTGTGGACCATGGTCACCCCGGCCCTTGCCTCGGCTGCGGCCGACACCCTGGCGAGCAACCTCACGCAGATGATCAGCGAGGTCCGCGCGCGGTACGAGGACCCGGCGGCCGGGCACGAGGTGATCGTGGTGCTGTTCACGATCCACGATCCCACAGGGGGCACGTGCTCCATCCCCGCACAGTTCGACGAGGGCTTCTGCGAGACCTTGCAGAACCCCTACTTCCAGGCCGCCGGCTTCCTGGTGATGGACAACCTCGGGTTGATGAACCAGGCGGTCAGTGACACGGCCGCGGCCAGCGGGGCCCTGGTCGCGGACCTGCACCAGGTGTTCTTCGACCACGGCATGAACGCGGCGGGTAGCGACCGCTGGCTGGATGACGACTGCGCCCACCCCAACGACACCGGCCATCACCAAGTGAGGCGCGAGGTGTGGGGGGTGATCACCGGGCAGTGGTATTGAGACACGCGCTGCGGCGCGTCGAGGGGTCAGTCCGCGTCGAGTTCGATCATCACCAGCTCGGAGGTCAGGGTTCCGCCCTGGGCCGCGTCCGCGATGGCCAGCAGGGCCAGGATGCGGCCGCCCTCGGGATCCCAGGTCGTGTCCGAGACGATCACCCTTTCCGCGCGGTGGTGGTGATGGTCCGGGTTGTTGAACCAGGTCAGCCGCTGCGCGTCACGGCCGTCCGCGTCCATCACCCACAGCTCCGTGGCCAGGAAGTCGGGCCACTCGTGCGAGCCCAGGTCGGCCGGCCACTGCAGGTCCAGGTCCTGGCTCGACATCCAGGCGATGTGATGGCCGTCCGGTGACCAGTGCGCGTGCTCGTCCCAGGCGCTGGAGTCGGTGAGGCGGACCAGCTCCCCGTCCTCGAGGTCGAGCTGGTGGATGTCCATGCTGGTCTCGGGCTGACCGGGCTCGAGGTTGCCGGTGAACAGCACGCGCCGGCCGCTGGCGTCGAAGTCGTGGCTCTCGTAGAACGCGTCCTGCTCTCCCGGGCCGTAGGACCGCTCGTCGGTGAGGTATGCGCCGTCCTCCTCGATCACCAGGTCGGCGACCTTCAGCACCCACTCGCCCCACAGCGAACCCTGCAGCGGCCCGACCCGCTCGGTCCACAGCAGCTGGCTGCCGTCGGGTGAGAACTGCGGGTGGATCACGGCGGTGGCGACCCCGTCGAAGGCGGTCTCGAGGAACGTGAGCTGGTGGAACGCCGAGCCGTCGGCCGCGGCCAGCCACAGGTTGCAGTTGACGCCCTTGCCCGGGATGGCCACGAAGTCCGCGTCCTCGCCCTCGGCGTCCTCGTTCTGCGCGGTGAACACGATGGTCTCGCCCGAGGGGTGCCAGGCCGGGTTGCCGTTGTGCTTCGTTGGCGCGCCCGGCGCGTCGTGGGTGAGGTACTGCTCGGCGGTCGGATCGTCGGGATCGAACACCAGCAGGTCGTAGTAGCCGTCCCACAGCGGCCGGGCCGTGACCACGCGGTCGCCCCGCCAGTCCACGCTCTTGCCGTAGGTCTTGAGGGTCGTGATCGAGGTCACGGCCCAGGTGGGATCGTCGTCATCGGAGGTCGCGCTGTCGTCGTCGGCGACCGCGTCGAGCGGGCCGCAACCCAGCGCCATGGTGAACAGGAATGCGAATGCCATGAAGGCCCGGATGGATGTCTGGATGGTCATGATCGGTGTCCCTCTTCCCGCCACAGGGGTAGACACCTCATCACGGGGTGGGGTTAATGCGTCCTCGCAGTGCACCGATCAGAAGAAAAGAATACACAATCCCAGATCTGACCCCTTTCTACAATCCCAGATCTGACCCCTTTCTACTCCAGCTCCCCCACCAGCACCGGGATCCGTTCGGCCGCGTACGCGCCCGCTCGCTCCTTCTCGCCGGAGGTGCCCAGCTGTACCTCCCAGGCGACCTCGCCGTCCGGTGTGACCTCGAAGATGCGGTTGGGGCTGTCGTAGGAGGTCATGCCGCCGCAGGTGACCAGGGTGTTGCCGTTGTCCAGGCGATCGGCGTCGCCCCAGGCGAAGTTGAACCAGTCGTCGTCCACGGCCGCGTCGGGGTACTCCCAGGCGATGGTGGCGGTCATGGCGTCGTGGTCCAGGGCGTACTCCACCACGCGGCTGAAGTCGCGGCCCGTGGTGGAGCCGTTGTCGTACAGCAGCAGGCGGTCGTCGGGCAGGAACTCGGGCGCGTGGGCCTTGGACGGCCACGGCCAGTCGTGCTGCCCATCGTAGGCGTAGTCGCCGTCCTCGCCGAACGTCCACAGCCACTCGTCGGTGGTGTGATCGATGGCGTACAGCTGCGACGCCGCGCGCGAGTTGTAGGCGATGATCCCGTCGATCTCGACCGCGGCGTTGCCGTGCAGGTAGTCCGCGCCCTGGTCGCCCAAACCCTCGGCCGCGTGCCAGGACCAGGCCACGTCGCCGTCCGGGGTGATCTCCTGGATCACGTCGACGACCGTGCCGTCCACGAAGTCGTAGTACAGGCCCAGGTAGTTGCCCGAGTCGAGGCGCCGGAACGCGTGGTGCATGGCGCCGGCCGTGTACAGGCCGTCGGGCTGGGGCGGGCCTTCCCAGAGCACCTCGCCCGCCAGGTCGACGAGCAGCGGGCCGCGGCCGGGGGGCAGGGACCCGCCGATCAGCACCTTGTCGCCGTCCACCAGCGAGACCTCCACGTCGCCCCCTCCCTCGACCGGGCCCAGGGTGTGGTACCAGACCGGGCGGCCGTCCAGGTCGATCATCACGGCGATGACCTCGGTCAGGGACTCGTCCACCACGTGGTTGCACAGGGTCCAGCCCGGCTCGGCGAGGGCGTCGTCCAGGACCCGGACCTCGGCCTCGACCGGGGAGAAGGGGAGGGCCTCGGTGTCGCAGGAGGTGTCCGTGTGATCGTCTCCTGCCACGATGCGCAGGGTGTAGCTGGACTCGGGGTGCAGGCCGAAGACGAGCAGCTCGTGATCCGTGACCTCGTCCTCGTCCTGCACGAAGAACGTCAGGGTGTCGCCCTCGCCGAACTCGATCCGAGAGGTCGTGGGTTCGGCCGTGGTCCAGCGCACGGTGCGCGACAGCAGGTTGGCCGGGTTGTTCACCACCTCCACGTCGTCGATCAGGGGCGCAGGGCAACCCGCGGCCAGCAGCAGCAGCAGCAGCAGGGGGAGGGGACGGCTCACGGCGCACAGGGTAACATCCGCCGCGGAGCACACCGTGGGCGACGAAGCACCCGAGCTGGACATCCTGTATCGCGACGGGCAGCTGCTGGCCGTGAACAAGCCGTCCGGACTGCTGGTGCACCGGGGCTGGGGCCGGGCGGACCTGGTGCTGGTGGACCAGGTGCGGGCGCTGCTGGAGACGGACGTGGTGCACCCCATCCACCGGCTGGACCGGCCCACCAGCGGGGTGGTGCTGTTCGCGCTGGATCCCGAGGCCGCCAAGCGGGTACAGTGGCAGTTCCAGCAGGGGTACGCGCGCAAGAGCTACCTGGCCCTCGTGCGGGGACAGCCGGACGACGAGGTGGAGATCGATCACCCCATCCCGCGGCGGCCGGACGGTCCGCGGGTGGAGGCCGTGACGCACGTGAGGCGGTTGCACACGTGCGAGATCCTGCCGCGCACGGTGTCCCTGGTGCACGCACGGCCGCGCACGGGACGGTTCCACCAGATCCGGCGGCACCTCAAGCACATCGACCACCCGGTGATCGGGGACTCCAACTACGGCAAGGGCAAGATCAACCGGGCCATGGGATCGCGGTTCGGGCTGACCCGGCTGGCGCTGCACGCGCTGAGCCTGGGCGTACGCCACCCGGTGAGCAAGGAGGATCTGGTGTTCGACGCGTCGCTGCCGGACGACCTGATCGAGCCGTTTGGGCGGATCGGGATCCCGGCGGAGGCGTGGGAGGGGATCGAAGTGACCCGGGCCGGTTGATGGGGACTACAGGTGTAGACTGGGGGCAGGAGGAGCGGATGAGAAGTTGCATCGTGCTGGGCATCCTGGCGCTGCTGGGCGCCGTGGGCTGTGAAGAGGGCGGCGTGTCCGCGGACGACGACGACGTGGAGGTGGTCGATGACGACGACACCGCGGACGACGACTCGTCCGACGACGACACGGGCGACGACGACGACACGGGCGACGACGACACCGGGGACGACGACGACACGTCGGTGGAGGACACCATGGTGTTCGACATCGACGGGGAGTGGTCCGGCACGGCCTTGACCCTGATCTGGTTCGAGCCGGGTGGCATGTTCGACGAGGACATGAGCCTGCTCGAGCAGACCGTGGATGGTGATCCGTATGGCTGCAACCCGGGCGAGCCGCCCGCGGACCACCTGTGGGAGGCCGCGCCCGGGTTCCGCGTGGCCATGTACGTGCCCGTGCTGCACGAGGACCTCGACGGCGACGGCGTGCGCGATCCCGGGGAGATGATCGTGGGCATGGGCCGGGCGTGGCCCGTGTGGGCCGAGGGCGCGATCCCGCCGGACTACACGGCACAGGGCGTGGTCGAGGGCTGGAACGCGATCGAGATGGACTGGGAGGAGGACGGCGAGTTCGCGGTGCACGACGTGATGGGGATACCGCTGGGCGCGAACCTGTGGCCCGTGGAGTCGCTGCAGCTGGGCGGGCAGTACGTCGGCGACCTGGCCGTGGAGACGCAGCGACTGGCCGTGGCGCCGATCACGATGTTCGAGGGCCAGCCGGTCTCCAGCCTGATGTACGACGAGCCGCTGGCGCTGAGCTGGACCATCGACCTGTCGGGCGAGCCGCCGGCCGACCACCAGGTGTACGACCCGCACTCGGGACTGAACATGGCCTGGGAGATCCCGCTGGCCTACCTGGACAACGACGGCAGCGGCGGGCTGTCCGGTGGCGACGAGCCCACCTACATGGTGTGCTACGACGGCGCCACCGTGGTGGTGTTCTGGGGTGACGCGGCCATGGAGCTGGAGGTGGCCTGGTACTACGAGTTCGCGCTGGCCGCTTTCGGCGGCGGCCCCGGGCTGTTCGTCGCGGCCATGGATCCGGAGGCCGGTGAGGATGATCCCCCGATCCAGATCGATCCCGCGGACCTGCTGTCCCTGGAGGTGTCGGGCAACTGCAGCCTGGAGTAGGGGACTCAGGGCTCGCCGGCCGGCTCGCCCACCACGGGCACGCGGACGATCGACGGCGGCAGATCGTGGCCGGCCGCCTGTAGCAGCGTATCCAGCATGCCGTGGAAGTCGGCCTTCAGGATCCCCTGTGCCTCGTACTGCGCGGCCACATGGTCGACCGTGTCCCGGTCCCGCTCGATGAACGCGACCGCGGCCAGCACCAGCGCGGCCCGGCCGGCCGGATCGTCGGCCGCCCTGCGGGCCTGGCTGTGGGCGTCGTGGTTGCGGCCCTGCAGGAACAGGCCGACCGCGCGGATCCCACCGGCCCGTGGGGTCGGTTCGCAGCCACGGCTCCAGGCCAGGTCCACGTGCTCGACGATGGTCTTGCCGCGGCCGGTGTCGAAGGCCAGCCGGACGGAGTCCTCGCACGCGCCCATGTAGGGGGGCGTGGCCTCCAGGGATTGCCGGTACAGGTCCAGGGCCTCGTCCACCTGGCGCTGCCGGTGCAGCAGGTTGGCCAGGTTGTACGTGGCGTAGCCGTTGGGCTCCGCGGCCACGGCCGCGCGCCACAGGGTCTCGCTGTCGCGCCAGCGCGGCGTGTGCACACCGATCACCAGCAGCCAGCCGACGGCCACCACGGCCACGCCCACGGCGAGCAGCCGCGACGGGCGCGGCGCGGCCGCGGCCACGGCCAGGCCCAGGCCGGCCAGGGGCAGGTACAGGTAGCGCTCGCCGACCTGTCCGTACGCGGCCACGGCGACCAGGGCGGGCGCGAATGCCACGAGCGCGAACCCCAGCCCGCCGGCTGCCAGCCTGCGGCCCCGCCACAGCAGCAGCGTGGTCGCGGCCGCGCCCCCCAGCCAGCCAACGACCACGGCCCACGAGGGCACGGACAGGTAGGACAGGTGCGTGCCGACGGTCAGGGGCCAGGGCCACAACAGCCGGCCCACGTAGTGGGCCCCCAGCGAGCCTAGGCGCGGCGCCAGCGAGCCCACGTCTGCGTCAGGCAGGTCTCCGCCCACGCCCGCGACCAGGCGCAGCAGGGTGTACGCGCCGAGCACTGCCCCGAGGGCGGCGTACCGTGGCCAGGCCCGCGGCCGGCCCCAGCGGGCCAGGTCCAGGCCGGGCAGCAGCAGCAGCGCGGCCGCGGCCGTCTCCTTGCACAGCAGGGCGGCCAGCAGACCGAGCGCGCCGCCGGCCAGGTGGAGCCTCCCGGGACGATCGGGAGCCAGCGCCCACAGACCTGCGAAGGCGAACGCCGCAGCCATGGGCTCGGAGCGGGCCACGATCCAGCACACCGCCTCCGACTGCGCCGGGTGCAGGGCGAACAGGGTCGCGCCCAGCAGCGCGGCCCAGGGACGGGTCACGGCAGACAGCAGCAGGGCCAGGGCGGCCACGGCCGCCAGGTGCCACAGCAGCGAATGCAGGTGGAATCCCCACGCGGCCCCTCCGAACAGGGCGCGGTCCAGGGCCAGGCCGAGCAGCACGAGCGGCCGGTAGTAGCCCGATGAGCGGGTCTCGTCCCCCAGTCCGGACCAGAAGTCCGTGAGGAACACCTCCGGCCCCAGGGGGATGTAGCTGGCCTGTACCAGGGCCTCGTCGTCCCAGGCGAACCCCGCGGCCAGCACCGGCGCGTAGATCGCGGCCGTGACCAGCAGCAGCAGGCCTAGCCCGACCAGGGGCGGGGTGCGGGGGCGCTCCTTGTCCGGCATGCTCAGTCCCGGTCCACCTCGCCGGTGGCGGCCACCGTGGTCGCGCCCACGAACTCCACCCAGTCGTCGATGGCCTCCACGTGCCAGAACGAGCCCACGGACTGGGCCACGGTCAGGTTGACGAAGTCGTCGGGCAGTTCGTCGGTGTACTTGGCCTCGATGACGAAGCTGCCGTCGTTGTCGGCCATGCAGTAGATGGTGGCGTTGTCCTCGTCCGAGGGATCCGCGTCGCTCAGCTCGATCCACAGGGTGTCGATGCCGCCTCCGCTCCAGGTCAGTTCGAAGTCGCCGTCCACGGCGAACTCCGGGCCGACCTGCGGGGACTGCAGCTCCACCCGTGCTGGCAGCTTGAGCACGTCGTCGGTCTGGAAGGCCGGGATCCCGTCGCCCACGGCGGCCACGCTCCACTCCGAGCCCGGGATCACCTGCTGGTCTGGGGCCAGGTCGAGGTAGTACGAGACCCGGTCGCCGTCCTCCTGGGGATCGGCCGTGAACGTGCCGGTGGGGCCGTCCAGGGTGAGGGCCCCGGCCGAGTGGTACAGGAAGCTGCCCCCGGTGCCCACGTCCACGTCGCTGGCACCCCACACCGTGACGGCGCAGCTGTCCACGCCCTCGGGCATCTCGAAGGTGAACTCGCCCGGCTCGCCCGGATCGAGCACCTCCTTGAACTCGGCGCTGAATGCGGCGTGCGCGGTCATGCCGCCCTGGCCGTTGGGGAACTCGGAGAAGTACAGCATGGCGAAGCCGATGGTGGACGGTGGCTTGTCGTGGCCGTCTGCGCTGTCGTCGTCGTCCGGCTTGGTGGTGTCGTCGTCGGCTGCGTCGTCGTCGTCGAGGGGATCGTCCTCGCCGTACTCCGGGCAACCCACGACCAGGATCGCGACGACCAGGACGAACAGGTGCAGCCAGCGGTTCATCGGGACCTCAGTACACGTTGTTCCAGGTGACCATCGTGGATCTGGCCGTGTTCGTGGCCTCGTACACCGCGTACACCCCGTCCTCGTCGAGGTCGCACTCGGCCACCGCGCGGAAGTCGTCCCCGCCGTAGTCCGGACTGTGAACCACGTCGGTCACGTAGTAGCGGCAGCGCACCTGGCCGTCCGGAAGCCACCCGAGGTTGCGGAAGTCGTCGATCCCGCCGCCGTCGAAGTCGGCGAGGTCGCGACCGGGGACCTCGGGTGGTGTGGGTCCGGCCGCCACGAACACGTCCCATTCGGCGTGGTACGCCTTCTCGGCCGTACGGATCGCGTCGAGGTAGGCCGGCGCCTCGCTGCGCTTGGCCCGCATCTGCATCACCAGGAAGTTGGGGATCGCGATGGCCGCGAGGATCCCGATCACCGGGACCGCGAGTACCGCGCTGATCGCGAGGAACACCGCCAGCACGATGCCCACGATCAGGCCGGTCGACATCCGCTTGGGCGGGGCCGGCCGGGACACGGTCAGCTGGTGGCCGCAGCGGGGGCAGGCGAACCCTGGCGGCCAGGGTCGCGACGCGTCGAGCGTCTCGCCGCATTCGGGGCAGTCTACGGTGTTCATCCGCACCCTCCTCGCGATCCCGACGATATCAGGTTCCGCTGGTGCCGTCGCCGCGGTAGGCTGCGCGGTCACGACGGAGGTGGTGATGCGCAAGGCGATGCACGCGGTGGTGCTGGGGGTCCTGCTGGTCACGGGCGCGGCCCGCGCCGAGGTGGTGTTCCGGCCGATCGAGGGATTCCCCGACGAGGTGAACACGCGGCTGCAGGCGTTCCTCGCCGAGCACGACCACACGCCGGGCCGCAAGGTGGCGGTGTTCGACGGCGACGGCACGGTGCTGGGCCAGACGCCCCACTACCTGGCCGACGAGTGCATGTACCGCTTCGCCAGCCAGCACCCGGACCGAAAGGCCGAGCTGCTGGAGCGCATGGGCTCGATCCGCAACGTGTCCATGGAGTATGTGTCCGGCCGCGTGCGGTTCCTGGCCGGGGAGACGGCCGTGGACGTGCGCGCCATGGGCCGGCAGTGCTTCGACGACCTGTACGACGACAAGATCTTCGAGCCCATGCGACAGCTGGTCGGGCTGCTGCAGGACAACGGGTTCGAGGCGTGGGTGATCACCGGCTCGCCCCAGGTGCTGTACCAGGGGTTCCTGTCCGACCAGCTCGGCATCCCGATGGAGCGGGTGGTGGGCGTGCACTCGATCATCCGCGACGGCGTGATCACCGACGAGCTGGTGCAGCCCGTGACCCAGGACCACGGCAAGAGGGAGGCCATCGAGACCGTGGTGCAGGCGCTGCCGCTGCTGGTGGCGGGCAACAGCCGGGGTGACAAGGAGATGATCGAGGCCAGCCAGGGGCTGCGCATGATCGTCAACCCGGACGAGCACGTGGCCCCGGACCAGCCCATGAGCATCGCGGACTACGCGGCCCAGGAGGGGTGGATCGTGGTGCGGATCCGGGACGTGCCGCGGGAGGGGTTCCCCAGCCTGTCGTCCGAGGTGTACGGGATCCGTGTCAACAAGACGCGGGAGTGAGGGGGGCGAAGAAACCCGCCCCGGATCCCTGCCGCCCCCGTATCTCCTTCAACACACCTCGGTACCCCCGATTGGGGCCGGACCGCCAGGTCCGTGGGGTACCCTGGCTACGGGAGGCCCCATCATGACCGTTCGATCCGCGATATCTCTCACTCTCCTGTTGCCCTGGATGCTGCTCGCCCTCGTGCTCGGGTGTCCCGGCTCGCTCGTCACCGACGACGACGACGTGGCCGGTGACGACGACACCGCGACGGACGACGACGACGACCTGCCCGACGGGTTCGCGCTGACCGTGGGCGACTGGCGCCTGCACGACGAGATCGGATCGCTGGTCTACGTGTCGTGGGAGCAGAACGGGGCCGCGGACGCGCGCGTGGAGTACTCGTTCGAGGAGGGGGAGTGGCTGACCACGCCCCCGTTCGAGGCGGGTGAGGGGGAGCACGAGCAGATCCTGCTGGGGATCCCGTTCGACACCGAGGCGCAGTGGCGCGTGGTCGCGGGCGAGGGGGACCTCACCCTGACCGTGGACGGCGAGCCCCTGTCCACCGGCCCGCTGCCGCCGGGCCTGCCCGTGGGCGTGATCACCTACAGCGATCCCACCGCCCACGAGTCCACGGGCAACTTCCTGCTGTCGAGCATCTGCCAGGAACTGGGGGGCTGGGACCCGGGCAACTACTGGACGTTCATCGTGGACCGCGAGGGACGGCCCGTGTGGGCGCAGGTGGCGCCCAACGAGCACTGGACCCTGTTCGCGCAGGTCTCGAAGAGCGGTACGTCCATCCTGTGGGACGAGAGCACCTACTGGCTCAACTGGGGTGCCAACCACGGCATCGGCTCGCTGATCCACCGGCAGTACCTCGACGAGGAGATCGAGACGTACCCCGCCGACGGCATCGTGCACGCGTTCGTGGAGCTGCCCGACGGGACCCTGGCCTGGGGCAGCGAGTACCACGTGCCCAACACCGAGGCGCTGGTGGAGCTGGCGCCGGGCGCGGACGAGGTGGAGGTGATCTGGACCTGCGCCGAGGGCTACCCCGGCTCGCCCAACGCCTACTGCTCGTCCAACGGGCTGTTCTACGAGGCGTCCACGGATACGTACCTGTACAGCTTCTGGGACGAGAGCGTGGTGCTGGAGGTGGACCGGGCGACCGGGGACAACCTGTGGTGGGCCGGGGACGTGGCCGGGGGCTACGGATTCGACCCGCCGGAGTCGGCGTTCACCTTCCAGCACGGCATCTCGTACACCTACGACGGCACCCTGCTGCTGCACTCGGGCGGCTATGGCATGGGCGCGCAGCTGATGGTGCGGGAGTACGAGGTCGACCACGACGACCAGACCCTGTACGAGATCTGGAACTCCGGCGAGGAGACCGACGTCAGCGGTGTGCTCAACGGCGACGTGTGGCGGCTGCCCGGGGGCAACACCCTGCACACCCTGGGGTCGGGCGGCATGGTCAAGGAGATCGCGCCGGACCTCGCCGAGGTGTGGGTGCTGGACTTCCAGGGCGAGCACCTGATGGGTGCCTCGGCCATGATCGAGGACCTGTACGCCCTGGTGGCGCCGCAGCCGTAGATCAGCCGGCCAGCCTCACTCCTCCTCCACGAACAGCTGCTCCCAGGTGAACGCCAGCGTGGCGCTGACCGCGGCCGGGTCGATGCCGTCGACGTCCGAGGTCCACCACTGCAGCACCTCGATGATCATGCCCAGCAGGGCGTGGGCCGTGGCCGTGGGATCGAGCTCCGGGCGCAGCAGGCCGGCGTCGGCGCACGCGGCGATGTTGCTCACGTTGATCGCCCGGATCTCGCCGAGCAGGCGCTGACCCACCTCGGCGGCGCGTACCTCCGGGCTGAACAGCAGCCTCGCACGCGCTGGGTCCGCAGACACGAATCCCACGATCACCGCGGCGAAGGTGGTCGCGTCCACGTCCTCGGCGTCGCCGTCGAGCACGATCTCCCACAGCCGGTCGAGGCCGTCGCGGATCTCGTCGATGCTCGAGCGCAGCACGGCCTCGAGCAGGCCGTCCTTGTCCCCGAAGTGGGCGTACAGCGTGCCCACGGAGACCCCGGCCGCGTCCGCGAGGTCGGCCGCGTGGGTGGCGCGCAGGCCCTGCTCGGCGAACAGGCGCGTGCCCACGGTCAGCAGCCGCTGTCGCGTGGCCTGGCGCTGTTGCTTGCGGTTCACGCAGCCGGCTCCACGAAGCGCTGGGTGTAGGGCGCGAACCGCTCGGCGATGCCGTGGTCGGTCATGCCGAACTCCTCGGCGCTGTACACGTGCTTGCCGAAGCGGCGGCGGGGGCGGCGCTCCAGGTACGCCTCCAGCCGGGCCTCGTACGCGTCATCGTACGCGAGGTCGTAGTGCGTGTGTATCCGTCGCACCACGCCGATCGGGTCGTCCAGCAGCGCCTTGAACGAGACGTCGAGGATGCGGTCGTCGCCCACCACGTCACGGGCCTTCATGCTGCCGAAGGCCATCCGCGTCAGGTCGCCGAGGTTGACGCGGGCCATGCGCTGCACGTCGATCCGCTCGCACATGGCGCCGTGCAGGCTGGCGAACAGGCTGTTGATGCTGGAGGCCATGCGCACGGGGTCACGGTGGGTCTGCACGATCAGCGCCTCGGGCACGGCCTCGAGCAGCTCCTCGAGGAAGGCGGTGTGGGCCGGCGCCTTGAGCACGAGCCGCCGCGAGGGATCGTCGGCCTGGAACAGCTGCAGGTGCTCGCGGTACTGCCGGTAGGTCCCCCGCAGGTCCTGCGCGTCGAGCCACGCGTGGTAGCCGTACACGGGCGCGAACACCCAGAACGTGGGGCTGCACAGGCTGCTGTCGAGCAGGAACATGCACTCCTCGGGGTCGTCGAGGTCGATGCGGTGCTTGGCGTCGATCCCGGGCATGGCCATCTTGAACCCGGTCACGTGCAGGGCAGCCATGGCGCGGCGCAGATCCGCGCCTCCCCCGCACAGCGGCCTGCGGACCTCCCAGGTGGTCAAGGCACGGCCCTGGGGCGAGAGCGAGAGCATGCGGTGCAGGAACGTGGTGCCGGAGCGGGGCAGGCCCACGATGATCAGGGGCGGCCGCAGGGGAGCGTCGAACACCTCGGGATGTCGTGCCACGGCGTCGATCCGCTGCAGCCGGGTCACAAGGGCGTTGTGGATCTGGATCTGCAGCACCACCGTGCCGAACGGGGTGAGCTCCGGGTCCTGCTCCGCGGACCAGCACAGCACCTCCAGGCCCTCGCGGTAGTCGTCGGGGCCGAAGTCCTCGAGCCCGGCGAAGCGCCGCGCGCGCTCCTCGAGCAGATCCGGGTCGAAGACCAGGGGCGGGGTGTCGGGCCACAGGCCCTTGCACACGGTGTTGAACGCCCGTACGGGCAGCTGGGGGGGCACGGGAAGGCTCATGGGTTCCTCCGTTGAACGATGTTCAATGAATAGCATTCGATGAACAAAGTTCAATGAAAGATATTCCCACCGGCTGCACGGTCACGGGCTGGATCGGATTCGGGGCTCGTCAGGGGCAGTCGTCGACGAGATCCACCCCTCCGAAGAACTCGTCCACCAGCGCCTGCCAGGCCTGCGCGTTCTCCGGCGTCTGGCACTTGAAGGCGGGCTGGCTGGGGGTGCGGCCGGCCAGGATCTCGCGGTGGTCCTTGAAGTGGCGCACGGCCAGCTCGGCCGAGTACTCGTGGGCGATGTCGCCGTTGTTCGGCTGGAAGGCGTACCAGGTGCCGCCGATGACCTGGGTCCGGTTGGGCGCGTAGGGGCGGAGACACTCGATGTCCTCGCCACAGCGGTGCACGATCGGATCCACGATCGGGCCGAGGGTGCGGCGGGACCAGTGGTTGGCGGCCTGGTCGTGGAAGTGGAACACCTCGTGCACGATCAGCTCGCGCACGGATGTCTCGGACCTGTTGAGCGAGCCGCTGACGTTGTAGGCCAGCAGCCAGTCCAGGGCCATGGCCGAGGGGGTGCGCTTGCCCGGCGTGTCGAAGAACCGCCAGCACAGGCCGGTATGGCGGTAGCGGAAGTCCTCGCCCGCGTGCTGCTGCAGGCCCTGCACGAAGGACTCGATGTCGCGCTGGGCAGCGAGCGCCCACTGCAGGTGCTGGCGGTTGGCGCCGACCGGTCGCTGGGGCACGATGTGCACCTGGCCGCGCCAGCCCCCGTCCATGGTGTACTCCGGCTCGATCCCGGCCACGTCACCGAACTCGTCGTACAGGGTCAGGGCCAGGGTCAGGGATTTCTCGTCATCGGCGTACAGCGACTCGATCAGGCACCGGATCTCGTCGTCGGCCGTGTCGCAGGAGAGTCCGTCCGGGATCCCTCCCGGGTACAGGGCCTCCCGGGCCTCGTCCAGGAGGGCTGCCGGCGGTGGGGGAGGGGTGGGGGGCTCCGGAGTCGAGGGCTCGGCCGGGATGGCCGTCGGGGTGGGCTCTCCGTCGGGCGGGGCCTCCCCCGCAGCGCTGGCGCACCCGGCGATCAGCAGCGCGACGAGCAGGAGGCGGCTGGGCTGGGTTCGAGTCATGGTCCTGTCCCGAGAACGAACCAGTCGCGATCGGGCTTCACCACTGCGCCGCCAGGGTCGCGGTGATCGGCCAGTGGTCCGAGGGGTAGCGGTCGAGGTCACCGTACACGGTCTGGTCCACGACCCAGGTCGAGGCCGACCAGGACGAGTCCGGCCCGTCGGCCACGAACACGTGGTCGATGCGGCCCTCGGTATCGTACGTGGGCGCAGGGTCGAGGTTGGTGTCCTGGGACCAGGTCTCGGCGATGTCGAACGAGTCGGTCAGGGCGAAGCCCGCGCCGTCCGTGCCGCCGACCAGCACATCGAAGGCCGGGTCGTACGTCTGGGAGTTGAAGTCGCCGGTGATGATCACGGGCATCTCGTCGGCCCACGGCTCGGTGCGCTGCAGCAGCAGGGGGGCGCTGAGATCCTGGGAAGGCGGGTTGTTGTCGAAGTGGGTGGTGGCGAACACGAGCTGCCGGTCCTCGGCCACGGCCGCCAGCCGGGCCCAGGCCACCAGCCTCGGCAGCTGGGCCTCGTCCGAGAACCCGGTGGACCAGGCCTCGTCCGGGGTGGGGCTGAGCCAGTAGAAGCCGGCTTCGTCCAGCTCGAAGCGGTCGCCGCGGAACAGGATCGTGGCGTCCGGGTAGTCGGTCAGGCCGATGGGGCCCTCGTGCTCGTCCGCGAAGTAGACGGCCTCGTACCCGGGGAGGAGGTCGAGGAGCTGGTCGACCTCGGTGGCGAAGATCAGCTCCTGCACGCCGATCAGGTCCGGGTCGTGACGCGCGAAGATGTCGTCGAAGTACCCGAGGCGGTCCTCCCAGGGGTCGTACTCGGCCACGTTGCAGTACGAGCACAGCACGTTGAACGTCATGGCGGTGACGTCGAGGGAAGGGGGAGCTTCGACGGGGTCGTCGGTGGGGCAGCCCACCAGCAGCACGAGCACGACCGGCAACCCTATCCGGGACGTCAACGCGTGCCTCCGCTCCGGCGCCGTGCGCCTGTGCGATCAGCATACCTCCGTGGGGGGGCGTCGGCGTGACGGGGAGATTCAGACCATCATCCCCTGCAGCCCGTGCGGCGCGGGCTCGGCCTCGTAGATGGTGGCGAGCATCTGTCGCAGCTTCTCGCTGCGGGCCATGAGCAGGCGCAGCTCGGCGCCCACCTCGCGCTCGTCGAGGAAGGCGGTCAGCTCGGCGAACCCCAGGGTGATGATGTCCCCCTCCACGGCCAGGCTGGCCGTGCCCGTGGACTCGTCGTTGGCGGTCAGCAGGAAGCGGAAGAACGGTTCGTGGTTGGCGCGCGGCAGCCGGACCAGGGCGGCGAGGAAGCTCACCACCTCGCCGCTGGGGTCGAGCCGGACCCACACCTCGCCCCCGGACTGGGGCAGCTTCCACGCGCCGTCGCCCGCGCGCGCCCGTTCTGCCGGGTGCCCCATCTGGGTGAGCAGGCGGCCCACCTTGCGTTCGGCCGCGGCGAACGACTCCCCGTACTGCAGGCCGCCCGCGGTGAACGGTAGCTGCAGGCCGCAACACAGGCAGCGGTCCGTGCCCGGATCGTACGGTGTGCTGCAGTCCGGGCAGGCGAACGAAGGCGTGGCGTCGGTGAGCACGTCCGCGGGCCTCGCGAAGCCGCGCAGCGCTTCGAAGAACGACGGCACAGGCACGGCGAGCCCGAGGTTCTGCCCGTCGCGGACGATGCCCGTGTTCACCCCCACCACCCGGCCGTCGCCGTCCACCAGCGGCCCGCCGCTGTTGCCGGGGCTGATGGCCGCGTCGGTCTGCAGGTAGCGCACGCCGCGCAGCTCGCGGTCGGTGGACGACAGGATCCCGCGGGTGACCGAGAACGACATGCCCACCGGGTGACCGATGGCGGCCACGTGCTCGCCCACCACCGGCTCGCGGTCGTGGGCAAGGGGCAGCGGCTGTCCCGGCAGGTCGGCCTCGGGCATCACGAAGGCGATGTCCAGCTTCACGTCGGTGTACACCACGCGACCCTGTACCTCGGTGCCGTCGTAGCTTCGCAGCACCACCGGGTCGTGGTACGCGACCACGTGGGCGTTGGTCACCACCAGGCCGTTGGTCATCACCACGAAGCCCGTGCCCATGCCGGCGCCAGCGCCCACGCCGACCACCGCGGTGCGGACCCGGTCCCAGAAGTCCGTGCTGTGCACGCTCATCGCAAGACCCTCTCCAGCAGCTTGATCAGCTGCGTCACGGTCTCGGGGTGGGGTGGGTGCTGGCTCGTCACCTTGAGCGCCCGGTCGATGTTGGTCGCCATCTTGGGCGGCATGTCCACGCGCAGCCGCATCTCGGCCAGCATGCCGGTCAGCACGAAGCAGCAGTACTCGGTGTGTGCAGGTCCGGAGCGGACGTACTCCAGGGCGTTGCGGAAGTGGCGCAGGGCCTCCACCCGCGACTCGAAGGGCTCGACCCGCGCCTTGCCCATCTCCTCCACGATCGAGCCGCGGTCGATCAGGTGCTCGGTGGCCACGGCGATGGCCAGAGCCGCGGGCATCAGCCGGTCGGTGAGGTCCACGTCCTTGCGCGTCCGCTTCAGCGCCTGCCCGCGACCCGGCGGCGGGCTGGCGAACAGGTGTGCACCGATCTGGCCGGCGTGGCGCAGCAGGTGGGCCACGGCACCGAGGCACGAGTCGCCGTACTCGTGGCAGGTGCGATAGATGAGCGCGCGCTGGGCGAGCACGAAGTGCACGTCGTCCTCGTCCGAGTAGCGCAGGAAGTCCGCGATCTGCGCGCTCTCGCGCAGCAGCTCGGTCATGGCCTCGGCGGCGGCCAGCCGCACGTCCACCTCGGAGCGTGGCTCTGGCGCGGGAGCGCTGTCCGAGGAGGTGAACGAGCCCCAGCTCGACGAGCTGCCCGAACCGCCCGTGTCGCGGCCCGGCATGTCGGCCAGCACGGCCAGCCGCCGGGGCGTTCCCAGGAAGCTCCAGTCCATGTTCCGCGCCTGGGCGGTGGGGCCGATCATGGCCGCGGCGAACATGGCGGCCAGCAGGTCGTCGTAGCGGTCGGCGAGCACGGCCACCTCGGCGATGGCCTGCACCAGCTTGGGCGGGTTGAGGTTGGCCAGGGTGTCGGAGAACCGCAGCACCACGCGGTCCTCGCGCACGCAGAAGCGGGCGATGCCCAGGGCCGAGCCGTTGAGCTCCAGCAGCGCGCGCATCAGCGGCACCCGCTGGGTGCGGGGCATCCACACCATGGGCGCGTCGACCGACAGGGCCTCGGCCTGCTCGTCGATGCGCAGGTAGATGGCGGCCGAGTCCTGCACGAACGTCCAGCCGGGGCCCTCGTCGCGGCGGACCACGGTCTGGCGCTCCACGCCCAGGCACTCCAGGCACTGGCCCACCATGCGGGTCCAGTCCTTGTTGCGCCACGCGGCGAATGCGCTGCGCAGGTGGGGGAAGTCCTCGGGCCGGGGACCGGCGAACAGGGACACTGCCTGGTGGTCCTGGGTGGCCGCGGTGTGGCCGGGTTCGGTGCCACAGGCGTTGCAGGTCTTGCCCGCGGCGAACCACCCGCACACGGGGCAGAATCTCGAGGAGGAGGTCGTGGGCGTGCCGGCGGCGTCCGCCGTCCTGGCGCCCTGGGATCTCGTGTCGAGCATCGCTGGTTCTCCACCCGCCACCCGGAGCATGTGACGCCCAGCGGGATCGTGACGCCGAAATCGGTACAATCCCCCCATGGACCTCTGGCCGCGCACCCGGATCCGCAATGCGTCGCTCACCGCAGCTGGCGTGGGCCTGGCCGTGGGCGCGGTCGGGTTCATGGCGGCGGGCCCGGTGGGCGCGGTCGTGGGTGCGGTGGCCGGCGGGGCCTTGGCCTGGTACGTGGGCGTGAAGCGCTACCTGGCGCGGCGCCGCCTGGTGGGGCAGCCCTTCCCCGAGGCATGGCGCCGCGCGCTGATCCGGTGCGTGGACCTGTACCCCAAGCTGTCGGACGAGGCGCGCCAGCGGTTCGAGCAGGACGTGCGCATCTTCATCGCCGAGCAGCGGATCTACGGCCCACAGGGCGCCGAGGTGAAGGACGAGGTCAAGGTGCTGATCGCGGCCTCGGCCGCGATCATGTCCCACGGCCTGCCCGGGTGGGAGTGGCCCAACCTGCGGGACATCGTGGTCTACCCCACCACCTTCGACGCGGACTACGAGGTGGGGGAGGGGCACACGATCGCGGGCATGGTGCACGCCCAGGGACCGATCGTGTTCTCGGCGCGGGACCTCAAGCACGGCTTCTGCAAGCCCCACGACGGCCTGAACGTGGGCCTGCACGAGCTGGCCCACGTGATGGACTTCGCCACCGGCCGCGCCGACGGCGTGCCCTCTGGCATGGAGTGGGTGGGCACCGCGCCCTGGATCGAGGTGGTGGCCGAGCGCCTCGAGAAGATCCGCACGAGGCAAGGAAGGCGCGTGTTGCGAGACTACGGCGGCAAGAACGAGGCCGAGCTGTTCGCGGTCGCCGTGGAGGCCTTCTTCGAGCAGCCCAAGGGCCTGCGTCGCAAGGATCCCGAGCTGTACGAGATGCTGTCGGAGTTCTTCGGGCAGGATCCGGCGGCCTGATCCACGCGCGTGTTCTCTCCTGGCTTCACCAATCTCGTTTACCGCCTTGTCGACTCCCCGTAAGCTTCGGTACGGGGCGAGGCGGATCTCGCCCCGGCGAGGGGCACTGGGCATGACAGGTCGTCGTTTCGGATTCGGTCTGGCGGTTCTGGGACTTCTGCTGGCATGGGGGTGCCAGGAGCACGAGCTCGAGCAGCTGCAGCCGGACATCTGGGTCTCACCCGAGGCCGTGGAGTTCGGCACGGTCACCATCGGCGTGCTGCACGAGCAGGTGCTGGAGATCCACGACATCGGCAACGGCTCGCTCGAGGTGCAGCAGGTGGTGCTGGCCGACGGCACGGGCCGGTTCGCGGTCGAGGAGTTCAGCGGTACGATCGCGCCGGACGAGCACGTGTCCCTGGTGGTCAGCTTCGACCCGGACGACTACGGCCCGGCCGAGGACCTGATCCAGATCCACTCGGACGACCCGGACGAGCCCCTGGTCGAGGTGCCGGTGACCGTGATCGACGTGGTGGACGGCCCGATCCCGGCCATCGCCTGGTCGCCCAACGCCCTGGAGTTCGGCGAGGTGCCGTCCGGCGGCGAGTCCACCCTGTCGGTGACCGTGTCCAGCGTGGGCACGGCCGACCTGGAGATCGCGGCCGTGGACCTCGACGGCACGACCGCCCCCGAGTTCACCCTCACCCTGGACCCGGCGCCGCTGTCGCTCGCGCCGGGGTACACCACCCAGGTCGACGTGACGTTCGCGCCCACCGAGGAGGGGCTGGCCGAGGGCCTGCTGTTGATCGAGAGCAACGATCCGGACGTGCCCCTGGTGGAGATCCCGCTGTCCGGCGAGCTGTTGCCGTCCCCCGATATCGAGCTGGTGCCGACGCAGCTGCTGTTCGGCGACGTGGAGGTGGGCAACGCGGTGTCCATGAACGCCGAGATCTGGAACCTGGGCGACGCGGACCTGGAGCTGGGCACGCTGGCGCTGGTGGGCAGCACCACCGAGTTCGCGCTGCACACCGACCCGTCCGGCGTCGTGCTGGTGCCGGGCGACTACGCCATGGTGACCGTGAGCTACACGCCCGACGACATGAACGCGGACGTGGCCGAGGTCGAGATCCCGAGCAACGACCCGGACGAGAACCCCGCGTACCTGCTGCTGGCGGGCCAGCACGAGCCGATCCCGGACATCGAGGTCACGCCGCTACAGGTGGACTTCGGCCTCGTGGACGTGGGCACCACCAGCTCCGACGCGATCATGCTCACCAACGTGGGGACCGGGGACCTGAGCGTGGATCTGCCCGTGCTCACCGGCAGCGTGGACTTCGCCATGAGCGCGGCCCAGTTCCCGCTGGCGATCGCGCCCAACACGTCCGAGCTGATCCTGGTGGATTACACGCCGTCGGACCTGCTGCCCGACACCGGGGACGTCACCATCACCAGCGACGACCCGGACGAGGCGGAGATCCACGTCACCCTGCTGGGCGACGCCACGCCCGCCCCCGACATCGACCTGATCCCCACGGCGCTGGCCTTCGGCGCGGTGCAGATCGGGCACACGTCCGCTCTGAGCGCCACGATCCTCAACGTGGGCACGGCCGACCTGGAGCTGGGCACCCTGACCGTGCTCGGCACGTCCGAGTACACCCTGAGCCTGGACCCCTCGGGCACGACCCTGGCGCCCGGCGCGCTGGCCACGGTCGAGGTGACGTACGCGCCCGTGGACACGGGCACGGACTCGGCCCAGGTGGAGATCCCGAGCAACGACCCGGACGAGAACCCCATCTACCTCGACCTCGACGGCGAGGAGGACCCGACACCGGACATCGAGGTGGACCCGCTGACCGTGGACTTCGGCCAGGTGGACGTGACCAGCTGGTGGACCGAGACCGTGACGGTGTCCAACGTGGGCACCGCCGACCTGGACGTGAGCGCGCTGACGCTCACGGGCAGCGCGGACTTCACCTGGTCCAGCGCTGCCCTGCCCGCGGTGCTCGCGCCGGGCGGCTCGGGTGCGGTGTACGTGACGTACGAGCCCACGGATCACGGCGCTGACACGGCCACGCTGACCATCGACAGCGACGATCCGGACGAGCCGTCCGTGGACGTGACCATCACCGGCGAGGCCACCCCTTACCCGGACATCGACGTGGATCCGCTGACCGTGGACTTCGGCGACGCCGTGGTGCTGATCACGCAGACCGCCGAGGTGACCATCGGCAACCTCGGCGACGGCGACCTGGAGCTGTACGGCTGCAGCTACACCGGGGACACCCAGTTCTGGATCTCGTCCAACCCGCAGGGCGCGACCATCGCGCCCGGGGACGAGGTGGTGCTCGAGGTCAGCTTCCAGGCCTCGGCGTCCACGAGCTACACCGGCCTGATCGAGGTGGCCAGCAACGACCCCTTCGACCCGATCGTGACCGTGGACATCCTCGGCGGCGGCATCGAGCCGGACATCGAGCTCGACCCGGTGCAGCTGGACTACGGCATGGTCGCGGTGGGCTCGTCGCTGACCATGGACTCGGAGCTGCGCAACGTGGGCACGGCCGACCTGGAGCTGGGCGCGCTGGTGCTGAGCGGTACCACCGAGTTCGAGATCGTGGTCGACCCGTCCCTGGAGGTGCTCGCGCCCGGAGACAGCACCTGGGTGTCGGTCAGCTACACGCCCGCGGACATGGGTGGGGACTCGGCCACGGTCGAGATCCCGAGCAACGACCCGGACGAGAACCCGGCATACCTCGCGCTGATTGGCCAGCACGACCCGATCCAGGATATCGACGTGACGCCCACGTCGATCTGGTTCAGCGGGGTGGACGTGGGCCAGGTGGGCAACGACACCATCACGGTGGAGAACGTGGGCACAGGCGACCTGTGGGTCGACATGCCCGTGCTCAGCGGTAGCAGTGAATTCATGATGAACGCCAACGCGTTCCCCATGTCCATCCCGGCCGGCGGATCCCAGACGATCGCGGTGGTGTACACCCCCACGGACTTCGTCACGGACAACGGCGAGGTGACCATCACCAGCGACGATCCGGACGAGCCCACGGTCGTGGTGCCGCTGACCGGCGACGCCACGCCGGTGCCGGACATCGAGGTGGTCCCCACGTCGATCCAGTTCGGCGCGGTGCAGATCGGCAGCTCGGTGGCGCTCACGGCCAGCATCGGCAACGTGGGCATCGCCGACCTGGAGCTGGGTACGCTGGTGGTCAACGGGACCGCCGAATTCGCCATCACCCACGATCCGTCCATGGAGGTGCTCGCGCCCGGGGACACCACGGTCGTGGAGGTGACCTACTCGCCCATCGACACAGGGGGCGACAACGCCCTGCTGGAGATCCCGAGCAACGACCCGGACGAGAACCCGGTCAACGTGAGCCTCAACGGCGCCGAGGATCCGGTGCCGGACATCGACGTGGATCCGATGCAGGTGGACTTCGGCGCAGTGGACATCGGCAACACCGACACCGCGACGGTCACCGTGTCCAACCTCGGCGGCGCCACCCTGGACGTGACCGCCGTGGCCCTCGGCGGTTCCAGCGACTTCAGCTGGGCCAGCGCCAACCTGCCCGGCACGATCCCGGCATCGGGCACGCGCTCCATCGTGGTGGCCTACACGCCGAGCGACGAGGTGGCGGACAGCGGCACGCTGACCATCGACAGCGACGATCCGGACGAGCCGAGCGTGGTGGTCGCGCTGAGCGGCGCGCACACCCCGGAACCGGACATCGACGCGGATCCGTGGACCCTGGACTTCGGGGACGTGGACGTGCTCGACGTCGAGACCGACGTGGTCACCCTGACCAACCTGGGCGACGGCGACCTGGAGATCACGGCGTGCACCTACGCGGGTGACGCGGTCTTCTGGATATCCGGCGATCCCAGCGGCTCGGTGGTCGCGGCAGGGGACAGCGTGGAGCTGGAGATCAGCTTCGAACCCGACGACGAGCTGACGTACGTGGGGCTGGTCGACGTGGCCAGCAACGACCCGGACGAGCCCGTGATCCAGATCGACATCATCGGCGGCGGCGTGGCGCCGGACATCGATCTGGATCCGACCGCGCTCAACTTCGGCTCCGTACAGATCGGCACGTCCGACTCCCTGGACGCGGAGATCTGGAACGTGGGCGGCGCCGATCTGGACCTGGGCACCCTGTCGCTCAGCGGGTCGGCGGAGTTCACCATCAGCGTGGATCCCTCGGGCGCGGTGGTCGCCCCCGGCGGCTACACGGTGGTCCGCGTGACCTATACACCGGTGGATACGACCGCGGACACGGGCACGGTGGAGATCCCCTCCAACGACCCGGACGAGGATCCGGTGTACCTGCAGCTCGCCGGAGCGCACGAGCCGGTGCCGGACATCGACGTCAGCCCCACCACCGTGGACTTCGGGTCCGTGGACGTGGGCACCACGTCCACGCAGACCGTGACGGTCGGCAACGTGGGCTCCGGTGACCTGCTGGTCGGGATCCCGGTGCTGTCGGGCACGCCCGAGTTCTCCCTGTCCGTGACCTCGTTCCCGGTGACGCTGGTGCCCGGCGACTCGCGCACCTTCACGGTCAGCTACACGCCGTACGATCAGACCGCGGACACCGGCACGATCACCATCGACTCCGACGACCCGGACGAACCCCAGGTGGAGGTGGACGTGTCGGGCCAGGCCACCCCCGAGCCCGACATCGACGTGACCCCGCTGGTGCACCAGTTCGGCCAGGTGCAGATCGGCCAGTCGTCGGCGCTGAGCTCCACGATCTCCAACGTGGGCACCGACGACCTGGACCTCACCTCGCTGACGATCAGCGGTACCACGGAATACACCATCACCGTGGACCCGACCGGCGAGGTGCTGGCCGCAGGGGACTCGACCACGGTGGAGGTCACGTACACACCGGTGGACGTGGGAGCGGACAGCGGCACCCTGGACATCGCGTCCAACGACCCGGACGAGCCCGTGGTCAGCGTGACCCTCAACGGCGCGGACGAACCCCTGCCCGACATCGACGTGGATCCGCTGACCGTGGCGTTCGGCACCGTGGTCATGGGCAACGTGGAGACCGAGGACGTGACCGTGTCCAACCTGGGCACCGCGTCGCTCACGGTCAACGGGATCAGCTACAGCGGCAGCGCGGACTTCAACTGGATGTCGGCCAACCTGCCGGGCGTGGTCCCCGCGGGTGGCTCCCGCACCATCGTGGTGACGTACATGCCCGCCGACGAGGTGGCGGACAGCGGCACGCTGACCATCGACAGCGACGACCCGGACGAGCCGTCCGTGGCGGTGGCGATCGAGGGGCAGCCCGCGCCCAACCCGGATATCTACGTGGATCCGTGGTCCTACGACTTCGGCGAGGTGAAGGTGACCGCGTCCGCGTCCACCACCTTCACCATCTCCAACATCGGCGACGTGGACCTCGAGCTGTACTCCTGCGTGCGCAGCGGCGATCCCAACTTCTCCATCAGCGTCAATCCGCAGGGTGCGATCATCGCCCCGGGCGCCAGCGAGGCGTTGGAAGTGGAGTTCTACCCCACGGCAGAGACCAGCTACAGCGCGACCATCGACATCGCCAGCGACGACCCCGACGAGCCGATCGTGAGCGTGGACGTGTACGGCGACGGGGTCACCCCCGAGATCGAGATCACGCCGGACTACCACGACTTCGGCGACGTGGTGGTGGACTGCGACGACAGCGTGGACATCGAGATCGCGTCCGTGGGCACGGCGCCCCTGTCCCTGTACGGCTGGTCCTTCGGCGGGGACGCGGAGATGGACATCGACGCGGTCACGCTGGACAGCTACGTGAACAACGGCTGGGACCTGAACCCGGGCAACTCGATCATGGTCACGGTGACGTTCGAACCGACGGATGTGCACACCTACCTCGGCCTGCTGTCCGTGCAGAGCGACGACCCGTCCCAGCCCACGGCCACGGCCGACCAGGACGGCGAGGGCGTGCCCGACGGCTACGCCACGGACAGCTTCACCCAGGTGGGCAACAACGAGTCCGACGTGCTGTGGGTCGTGGACAACTCCTGCTCCATGGGCGACGAGCAGGGCCAGCTCGGCGACGACTTCAGCTACTTCTACAGCGTGGTCACGGCCGCGGGTGTGGACTACCGCATCGCCACGGTCACCACGGACGACGAGGACTTCCAGGGCAGCCCGGCCGTGATCACCCCGACCACGCCCAACGGCGCTGTCGAGTTCGCGGACAACTGCCTGGTCGGCACCTGGGGCTCGGCCACGGAGCGGGGCCTGCAGTACGGCTACAACGCGCTCTCCCAGGCGATCAACAACCAGGCACCCAACACCGGCTTCTGGCGCCAGGACGCGGGCCTGCGCGTCGTGTACGTGTCCGACGAGAACGACCAGAGCGGCAACTGGAGCAGCTGGCTGTCGAGCTACCAGGCGCTCAAGGCCGATCCGGACTACGTGGTCCTGTCCGCCATCTGCGGCACGGACGGGTACGTGGCCCAGTCCTGCAGCGGCCCGGGCGGCAGCGCCTACCCGGGCACCGGGTACGTGGACGTGGCCAACGCCACCGGCGGCGTGCTGGGCAGCATCTGCG
>CAZXHG010000077.1:0-36869 GCA_964639985.1 uncultured Rickettsiales bacterium | reverse complement strand
GGCATCTGCCGGTGGCAGGACACGTAGTCCGACGAGGTGTCGGCGATGCCCACGATCGGGCGATCCACGTCGTCGGCGTCGTAGCCCTGGGAGGCGAGGAAGGCCCGCCGTAGGTAGCGGCTGAAGCCGGGGTCGCCGTAGGAGGTGAGGGTGCGGTCGATGCCCATGGCGTCGCTCAGAGCTTGATGTTGATGTACTTGGCGACCGTGTAGGCCTCGAGGCCCTCGGTGCCGCCCTCGCGGCCGTAGCCGGACAGCTTGATGCCGCCGAACGGGGCCTCGGCCGTGGCGATGACCAGGTTGTTGACCCCGACCATGCCCACCTCCAGGCCCTCCGAAGCGAGGAACGCGGTGCGGGTCGACGAGGTGAACACGTAGCCGGCCAGCCCGAAGTCGGTGGCGTTGGCCCTGGTCAGCGCGTCGTCCAGGTCGGTGAAGGTGGTGATCGGCGCGATGGGCGCGAACGGCTCCTCGGTCATCAGCTTCATGGACACGTCCACGTCCGTCAGCACGGTGGGCATGTAGTAGAAGCCGGCGGGAAACCCGTCCGGGCGCCGCCCGCCGTGGGCCACTGTGGCGCCGCCGGCCACGGCGTCGGCCACCAGCGCCTCGGTGGCGTCGACCCGGCGCTGGTTGGCCAGCGGGCCGATGTCCACGCCCGGATCGCGGCCGTCGCCCTGCCGCAGCGAGCGGGTGGTCTCCACGAAGCGGTCGGTGAAGCGGTCGGCCACGGACTCCTGCACGTAGAACCGGCTGGCCGCGATGCACACCTGGCCGTTGTTGCGGAACTTGCCGCGGGCTGCCACCTCGGCCGCGGCCTCCACGTCCGCGTCCTCGAACACGAGCACCGGTGAGTGCCCGCCCAGCTCCATGGACACCACCTTGATGCCGTCCGCGGCCATGCGCAGGATCTGCTGACCGACCGGGACCGACCCGGTGAGGCTGACCTTGCGGATCACGTCCGAGGCCAGCAGGTGCTGGCTGATCATGGACGAGCTGCCGGTGACCACGTTGATCAGTCCGGCCGGGATGTCCGCGTCGTGGCAGGCCTGGGCCAGGCAGAAGGTGGTGCGCGGCGCCTCGATGGCCGGCTTGACCACCAGGGAGCAGCCCGCGGCCAGGGCCGGCGCGATCTTGCGGCCCGACAGCAGGGCCGGGAAGTTCCAGGGGCTGAACGCGGCCACCGGCCCGACCGGCTGGCGCATCACCAGCAGCCGGTGCTCCCGGGAGTGGCCATCCACGATGCGGCCGTAGATGCGGCGCGCCTCGTCCGCGTACCAGTCGAACTGGTCGGCCGTGGCCAGCACCTCGGCCCGGGCCTCGGGCAGGGGCTTTCCCTGTTCCTCGGTGAGCACGGCCGCGATGGCGTCGGCCCGCTCGCGGATCAGCACGCCCACCCGGCGTACGGTCGCGCTGCGGGTCCAGGCGTCGACCTCCCGCCACTCACGCCACGAGCGGTCGGCCGCGGCCAGGGCGATGTCCAGGTCGTCGACCGTGGCCCGCGGCACCGAGTCGATCGCCCGCTCCGTGGCCGGGTCGACGACGTCGGCGCGCGCGCCGTCCGCGGCGGGCACCCAGCGGCCGTCGATGTACATGTCGTTCGGAGCGGTCATGGTGCCTCCTACAGCCCGATGTCGTGGCGGAGCCGCTGCACGTCCGCCGACCAGTTGCCCACGTTCCAGCGGCCGTAGGCGCCCATGCCGCCCAGGGGGTGGTCGCCGAAGTACACGGGCAGGTGGATCAGGGACAGGCCGTCGTGGGCGCGGGCCTGCTCCAGGGCGGCCAGCAGCTCGGCCGGGGAGTGGCCACCGTGCAGCGCCTGCAGGCCCCTCACCGCGCCGGCCAGGGCCACGTAGTCAACCTCCACGCGGTCCCACGTGGCGTGGGGCTGGCCGTACTGGGCCTGCTGTAGGCCGGAGATGGCGGCCATGCGGCGGTTGTCCAGCAGCAGGATGCAGCCGCGGGCGCCGTGCTCCACCCCGTCGATCAGCACCTGCGGGTTCATCATCAGCGATCCGTCGCCGGTCAGGGCGAGGCCATAGAACGGCTCGTCGGCCAGGGCCGTGGCCAGCAGGGCGGACACGGCAAAACCCATGTAGCTGGCGCCGGTCTCGCTGAAGGTCTGGCCCTCGTGCTCGTCCTCCACCACCTGGAAGCCGTTGGCCTGCACGTCCCCCGCGTCGAAGAAGGCGCGCGCGTCCACCCCTCGGGCCCAGTCCGTGGCGATCTTGATCGCGGCGGGCTGGGTGAGCACCTCCCGCCCCCACAGCTCGTCGTGCAGGGTGGGGTGCTCGTAGCGCTCGCGCTTGAACGCGAGCCACCGCTGCTTGCTCGCCGCGCAGGCGTGCATCCAGTCCGAGCGATCGACAGGCGGTCGCACGCCGCGCCCCTTGAGCATCAGGTTCAGCATGCGCAGGGTCTCGCGGGCGTCCCCCACCAGCGGGATGGTGTCGTTGTAGTGCAGGGCAGTCGCGGGATCCGTGTTGATCGCGATCACGCGACGCACGCGCGGATAACCCGTGCGCGAGGAGTCGGACTGGCAGACCGCGCGTGTGCCGATGGCCACGAGCAGGTCCGCCTCCTCCATGGCGTGGTTACCGCAGATTGATCCCTTGGACCCGCCCACCAGCATGTTGCGCTCGTAGTCGTGGGGCAGCGCGCCGGTCAGCCGTGGCGACAGCACGGCCACCCCGTCCACGGTCTCGAGGAAGCGGCCGAGCTGGGGGCCGCAGCCGGCCGCGCCCGCGCCCACCTTGACCACCACCCGCTCGGCCTGCTGCAGCGCCTCGACCGCCTGTTCGTACAGGTCGTCGCCGCTGGCCGCGCCGGCCGGGGGCGGGGGCGTGTGCGGCAGCTCGCGCGGGTTGAACGCCGGCAACGGCGCCGGCTGCACGTTCATCGGCAGCAGCAGGAAGAACGGCCCGGCCCCGTGGGGCGCGTCCACCCGGGCGAGGCCGCGGCGCAGGGCCGTGGACAGCGCCCCGGGCGTGTGCAGGGCGTAGCTGTCGCCCAGGGCCGAGCACAGCTCGAGGAAACGGTGCTGGCCCGTCCCCGGCACCTGCTGCATGTTCGGACCCTCGTCCTCGGTGGTCTCGTCGCCGAACAGGTACCACACGCCCAGGCCGTCGGACGCGGGCGCCAGGGCCGCGGCCAGCGCCTGCAGCGCGCCCGGGCCGATGGAGGTGACCACCGCGGCCTTCTCGCCGCTCACCCAGCGCAGGGCCGCGGCCGCGTGGCTGGCCTCGATCTCGCTGCGCACGCCGAACGTGCCCACCAGGCCGGCGGCCTGGTAGATGCGCAGCACCTCGCCGATCTCCGTGGAGCCGTGTCCCAGCACGGTCACGAACCGGGTCACGCCCTGGCGCAGCAGGCCCAGCACCAGCGCCTCGGAGACGGTGGTATCCAGGGCCGGCGGGAGGGCGCCGTCGAGGATGGCCGCGTCCAGGCCGCCAGCGCCGGCGATGGCCTCGGCGCGCTCGCGGCGCGCCCGGGTCAGCGTGGATTCGGACATGGAGCCTCCCTCGCGGTGCGGGCACAGGATACCGATTTCCACCGGTGCAGTTACAATCGCTCCCCGCCGGGGGAAGGAGGCATCATGGCCGACCGACCGATCCGCATCGCCCTGGTGGGCGTGGGCCGTATCGCCGACCTGCACGCGGGCGCGTACGAGCGGGACGACCGCGCCGAGCTGTACGCCGTGTGCGATCTCGACGAGGCCACGGCGCGCGGGCGCGCCGAGCAGTGGGGCGCGAAGCGTGCGTACACGGACTTCGCCGAGGTGCTGGCCGATCCGGACGTGGACGCGGTGGAGATCCTCACCCCGTCGCGGCTGCACGCCCAGATGACGGTGGACGCGGCCGCGGCTGGCAAGCACGTCAGCGTGCAGAAGCCGATGGCGCTGACCGTGCACGAGGCCCAGGAGATGGTCGACGCGTGCGAGGCCGCGGGCGTGGTGTTCAAGGTGTGCGAGAACTACGTGTTCTATCCGCCGCTGGTGAGGGCCCGTGAGCTGATCGACGCGGGCGCCATCGGTCGGCCGCTCAACCTGGGCATGCGCATGGTCGGCGCGGCCCAGGGCGGCTGGGAGATCGCGCCCGAGGCCTGGCAGTGGCGCCTGGAGGAGGCGGCCATGGCCGGCGGGCCGCAGACCTTCGACCACGGCCACCACATGTACTCGGCCGGGTGGTTCCTGCTGGGGCCGATCGACAAGATCCACGCCTGGATCAACCACATCGATGCGGTGGTCGACTCGCCGGCCACGTTCCACTGGAACTGCGCCGACGGCCTGGCCCAGGGTTCGGTGCAGTTCGTGATGTCGCCGCAGATGGCGATCCCCGGGCCGTACTACAGCAACGACGAGTGGTTCGAGGTGGTGGGCACGTCCGGGATCCTGTGGGTCAACCAGTGCACCGCCTCCCTGCGCGACGATCTCTCCCCGGTGGTGCTGTACAACGGCGACGGCACCACCCGGATCGACGATCTGGAGACCGACTGGGCCGCGGGGTTCGACGGCGCGCTGCGTAACTTCGTGGACGCGATCCGCGGCGAGGCCGAGCCCATGCTCAGCGGCGAGGAGGGGGTGGAGATCCTGGCCTACGACCTGGCCGGGCAGCGGGCCCACCAGCTGGAGCGACCAGTGTACATCGAAGAGATGTACAGCCCCCGGCCCGAGTCGGTGTACTCGCGTCGGCGCAAGGCCGACCTCAAGGCCAAGGCACCGGCGCGCGGGTCGATCCGCCAGCGGATCCTGTCGCGGCTGTTCGGCAGCGACGACCGCCACGCGAGCCGCTGCCGGGAGCTCACCGAGCAGCTCGCCGAGCGGTTCGACGGCGAGGCCGTGGCCGACTGGACCGCGGTGCTGTGCGTGCACGCGCAGGGAGAGCACGGCGGGCAGTGGACCTTCCGCTTCGACCGCGGCACGTTCGCCATCGACGAGGGGCTCGACCCGGACGCCGAGCTGACCGTGGCCCTGCCCGCAGGCACGTGGGCCGCGATCCTGCTGGGCAACAAGAAGGTCGAGACCGCCTTCCTGCAGGGGAAGCTGAAGGTGGACGGCAAGCCCGAAGCCGCGCTGCCCCTGCGCAAGGCATTCGGCCTGTGATCGGCGCGCTGCGCCCGAGGTAGTTCCCCGGTAATCCGGTCATCCGCCCCGTCCGGGGCACCCCTCCGTATCCCCCCACGAGAGCTGACGGTCGGCGCGTGGCGATGGGCGCTGCGGGTCGACGGCAACGCCTCGACGAGGAGAGACCCATGACGATTTCCACCTTCGACATCCGCTTCCTGACCTCCCTGATCGCGCTGCTGGCCGTCGGCCTGCTGGTGACCGGCTGCTCCCTGAGCATCCCCGACGACCTGCTCGACCTCGACATCACCGACGACGACGACGACGACGACTGGGAGGACGACGACTTCGGCGACTGGGAGGACGACGACTTCGAGGACGACGACTTCGAGGACGACGACTACGAGGACGACGACTACGAGGACGACGACTTCGACGAGGAGTGCATGGAGATCGAGGACGAGCTCATGGACTGCATGGACGAGCACGGCGACGAGGCCGAGGAGTGCGACGAGCTGTGGGTCGAGCTCGAGGACTGCCTGTACGGTGACGAGGACTTCGAATAGACCGCCACTCCTGCCCGCCGATCAGACCTTCCCCTCCTTCTCCTTCTTCTTCTTCAGCTCCAGCGCGGTCTTCAGCCCCTTCTCCCGGATCGTCTTCACCGCCAGCCGCAGCGGCGTGGTCACGTGGAATCGGTGGCCGTACCGGCGCAGGGCCCGCTCGTCGATGTGCACGCCGAAGCCCGGCTCCTGGGGTACGTCGATGGTGCCGTCCGGGTTGACCTCGATGGGCGGGATGATGCCGTCGCGGCCGCGGGGGGTCCACCCGGGCGGGTCGTAGGGGTACTCCAGGTAGTCGCGGTTCTCCCAGGCGGCGAACACGTGCAGGTTGGTCAGCAGCCCGATACCGCAGGTCCAGGTGTGGGGCGAGTACTGCAGGTCCCGCTCCCGGCACCACCGCATCACCTCCTGGGCCACGGTGATGCCGGAGAAGGTGGCGTCGGGCTGGTACTTGTCCAGGCACTCGCGTTCGAAAAGCGGCCGCAGCTCGTGGAACGCCCCGTGCAGCTCGCCACCGGAGATGTGGGTCTTCACCCGGCGCCGCAGCTCGGCCATGCCGTCCCAGTCGTGCATGTCCAGCGGCTCCTCGATCCAGGCGATGCCCAGGTCGTCGCAGGCCTTGCCGAACTCGGTGGCGTAGTCGAGATCCCACAGCGGGTTGGGGTCGATCAGGGACACCGGCCAGCCCTGGTTGGCGTCCACGCCGATGATGTAGTCGTCACCGAGCTCGCGGCGCACGTCTCGCAGGATGGTGACGTCGTCGCGCCGCTCGGGGTCCTTGACCCGGATCTTGACCGCCTCGATGCCCCTGGAGCGGATGTCGTCCAGGTACGGACGACGGGCCGCGATGTCCCGGATCTCGCCGCTGGACGCGTACACCTTCGCGCGCGTGACCGTCTCCTCGTCCTGCTGCAGCAGCTTGTACACGGGCTTGCCTGCGATCTTGCCCTTGAGATCCCAGAACGCGGCCTCGATCCACCAGTTTCGCCAGCCCAGGTAGGAGGCCTCGCGCAGGCGCTTGCGCACCGTGTCCATGTCCTCGGCGTCCACGCCGAGCAGGAACCCGCCGAGCAGGTCACCGAGGCCGGCGCGCTCGCGGGAGAAGGCCGTGCCCGCGGCCACACCCTCCAGCCCGTCGTCCGTGCGCAGGCGGATCAGGGTGAAGCGCACGTGGGTCTGCGGGTAGCCCGGGATCCAGGAGGGCCAGAAGGGCTCGTCCAGGGGCGAGTCCACGTGGTACAGCTCGATGCGTTCGATTCGGCTCATGGGAGATCCCCCGGTTTCAGTGGTGGCGTCGGCGGCGCACCAGGGCAGCGAGCGAGGCCAGGGCCAGCAGGGGCGCGGCCGCGGGGCGGTCGTCGACCGCCCGGCAGGCGCACACGTGGCCCCCGACGAAGTCCTTGCCGTCGCAGTCCTGGTCGATACCGTCTCCGGGCGGGTCCTCGGCCCCCTTGTGCACGCTCGCGTCCTGGTCGTTGCAGTCCCCTGCTTCCCCCGCGTACCCCTCGTCCTCGCAGGTGTACTCCCCGTTCTCCGGATGTCCGAACCCGTCGCCGTCCTGGTCGTAGTACTTCCACTCCTTGCCGTCCTCGTCGATCGAACCGTCGCAGTTGTCGTCCACGCCGTCGCAGTCCTCGTCGGGGGCGGCCGGGAACACATCCGGATCGCTGTCGTCGCAGTCGTCGTCGGGCACGGAGAGCGGGTCCTCTGGATCGGGCACACCGACGATCCCGTCCGGGCCACAGGTGCTCACCCCGTCGCCGTCGGCGTCCACGATGTTGTAGGCCGCATCGCCGTCGTCGCAGTCCCCCTCGCATTCGCTGGCGCCGTCCTCGTCCCCGTCGATCTCGTCGGCCGGAACCTCGCCGTCGCAGTCGTTGTCGAGGCCGTCGCACAGCTCGGTGGCGCCCGGGAAGACCGTGGGGTCGTCGTCGTCGCAGTCCCATAGCGCGCCGCTGCCGTCCCCGTCCGCGTCCGGCAGAGAGCCGGACAGCACCACGAACACCCGCCCCGCCTGGTCCAGGCCGATGGCCGGGGTGGCGTCCGGGGCGCCCACCACCAAGTCGTCCAGGCCGTCGCCGTCGAGGTCGCCGGGCAGGCACAGGGCGGAGCCCGCGCCGTCGTGCACGTCCCCCTGCAGGGAGACCTGCACGTGGTCTCGGATGGTCGCCACGCTGCCCGCTGCCAGGTCCAAGGGCTCGCCGCCGGGGACCAGCAGCACCTCGCTGACCAGCCCGCCCTCGGTGGCCATGGCTGGCGCGGTCACCACCAGGTCGTCGATGTCGTCCCCATCCAGATCGGTCACGGCCAGCGCCCAGCCGATCTCCGCGCCCTGGTCGTCGCCCTGCAGGATGACCGCGTGGTCGACCAGGGCCATGTCGTCGGCCCAGGAGCTGGCCGGGCCGTACAGGATGGCGACCGCGCCCGCGCCCCCCCACCCGGGCATGCCGATGGCCAGGTCGACCTCGCCGTCGTCGTTCAGGTCGCCGGCTGCGATGGCCGCCCCCATCTGGTCCAGGGTGGTCTGCGGCCGGATCTTGGTGCTGGCCTGCACCGCGTGGTACACGCCGGGCTGGGGCGCCACGTCGCTGAAGAACAAGTAGATGCCGGCCTGGTCGTCGTCCGCCAGGCTCGGCTCCAGGTCCACGGCCGCCAGCTCCAGCACGCCGTCGCCGTCGAGGTCGGGCAGGGCTACGATGCGGTCCAGGCCGCCCACCGAGGCGGCGCCACCGCCCAGGATGCCGTGGTCCAGCTCGCGGGCGTCGGCCACGATCGGCACGGCCTCGAAGTCGATGTCCTGGTTGGGGTACAGGGCGGCGTAGCCCACGCCCTGGGAGTTGGAGTTGGCCACCAGCTCCGAGCCGGGGAACATGGGCGCCAGCGCCAGCAGGTCGTCGAGCTCGTCGCCCACGACGTCGGCCACAACCACTCGATCGCCGAACGCGGCGATCAGCGGGCCTCCGCCGAGCCCGATCTCCAGCAGCAGGTCGTACTGCGCCTCCAGGTCCGCGTCCCAGGCGGCCCAGTCGTTCGGTCCGCTGAACAGGTAGGCGCGGCCGAAGCCCTCCACGTTGGGCACGTCCCCCCAGCGGAACCCGGGCGCGCCGACCCATACGTCGGACACGTCGTCGCCGTCCAGATCTCCATAGGCGATGGACGAGCCGAACCGCTCGCGGCGGTGCTGGCTGGGCAGGGCCGTGGTCACGGTGGCATGGTCCAGGAAGTGGTAGCTGACGTCGAGGTAGTCGGCCAGGTCCTGCAGCCAGTACACCGCGCCGGTGTTGAAGTACTCGTCCCCGGTGTCGAACTCGAGCTGGGGTGCGCCGATCAGCAGCTCCGCGCCCGCGCCGTCGCCGTCGTGATCCAGGTCCGCGCCGCAGGCCAGGGCCGCGCCCAGCCGGTCGTCCTGGGTGGGCCCGCGCAGGTCCACGGACACGTCGCGCAGGTCCACGCCTACCACTACGTGCAGGACGATCGCGGCCGCGGACAGTCCGGGTCCTACCATTGCACCGAGCACCCCGCGTTGACGTTGACGGTCAGGCCCCCGACGTAGCCCACGGTCGCGCCCGTGCCGCACCCGAGGACCTTGGTGCGCAGCGGGCGGATGTCGATCCCGCCGCCGGCCTCGGGCCCGAAGGCGAACTGGGCGCTGGAGTGGGGACCCAGCCACTGGATGGTCGCCGTGATGTCGATGTAGGGCCGTAGCGTGCCGTAGTCCGGCGAGATGCGGGTGCGCACGCGTATCGGCACGATGATCACGTTCGACTCGAGATCCGGATCCCAGAAGCTGGCCACGCCACCGCTCCAGCCGATGGCCATGTTGGGCAGCGCGGGCAGCAGCAGGGAGGCCTCGAACTTGCCGTAGAAGTAGGAATTGTCTCCCCGGCGGTAGGCGATCATGCCGCCGTCGAGGTGGAAATTACCGTGCCAGGGTAGCGCCTTGAGGCGGTCGGTGAGCACGTCAGGTACGGCCACGTCTCGGGCTTCGACGTCCACGTGCCACACCCGGCGCCGGTCGGGCGCTGGCAACTCGTCCCCTTCGACCGGGTCGCTGCCAGGTGGCGCCACGATCAACCACCCGGCTTCGTACCCCTGTTGCTCCATCCACTGGGCCAGGGCGGCCAGGATGGGGCTCCCCGGGCCCCCGTAGGCAAGGCGGTCCCCGGTCTCCACGGCCAGCAGATCGGTGATGAACCGGGAACGCTCCATGATCACGCTCTCGTCCGTCAGCCGTATCGTGCAGTGGAAGGGCTCGGCTCCGGGAGGGAACACCTGCAGGAGGTGTTCACCGGCGCGGACCTCGATCCGCCCCGCGCCACCGGTGAGTGGCAGGGGACGCCCGTCCAGGGCCGCGGTGGTGAGTGGATCGGGCCAGGCCACGACCAGTTCGGTCATCGGTTCGTCGAGCACCGCCCGCGCCGCGAGGATGTGCTGCTCCTGGGGCCGCGGCCCGAACTCGCCGCCCCAGTGGTAGCTCTCGTCCAGCACCACGGCCCGCTCGAACGCCTGGTGCGCGGCGGTCTGCTCGCCGAGGGACCAGCGCGAGACCCCTTCCAGCAGGTGCAGCCGGTGCAGCAGCCCAGCATCCACCGGTTCGGCCAGGCAGGGCAGGCGCTGCCGCAGCGCCACGGTGGCGTCCCGGGCGCCCAGGTACTCGGCGAATGCCACGTGCTCGTCGGCCAGCTGCAGGGCATGCTCGAACTGCGCGGCGGTCATGACCTCGCCCGCGCAGGACGTGACCTCGGCCGTGCCGAAGAGGGTGACCGGCGCGTCGCCGATCAGGTCGTCGAGGCCGTGGTGGATGGCAACGGCCGCGGCGTCCACCCCCAGGTGGTACAGGGTCTCGCGCACTCGCTGGTCGGCACCGGAGCCGGGTCGGGTATGGGGGGAGAGCGCGACGGTCTCGTGGAACCCGTTGTCGGCGTACGCTGGGGCAGCGAGCGCGCAGACGAGTAGCGTCAGCGTTGCTGCGCGTGCCAGCTGCCGCCCTCGTACACGTACCGCCAAGTCAGCTTCTCCCCATCATGCCCCGCAATGATCTCGAAAGATCCCTCTGGTGTCACGCCATCTGCTGGAACGAATCGGATCCTGTGGGGCCCGAGGGAGATCGGGTAGTCGAGCAGGGGGCTCTCGTCGGTTGCCATCACGCCGTCGACGTAGACGGCTCCCCAACGATTCGTGGTGATGGTGACCAGCGCCTCGCCTTCAGGCATGGCGGCTCTCGTGGGCGGTTCCGGGGTCACCTCGGGTGGATCGGGCTGGACCACCTCGGGTGTGGGCGGTTCCGCCGTGGGCGGTTCCGCCGTGGGCGGCTCCGGGGTCGGGAGCTCCTCCACCGGGTCGGGTGTGGCCGGATCGATCGCGTCACCGATGGCGTCCGCCGTGATGGGCTCCTCCACCAGTTCCGTGCCGTGACGCAGCTGCTGGCACGGCGGCAGCAGGGTGGCGAGTCCGAGCACCGCCAGCACGCCGGCGAGCCACATCAGTAGCCCCGACCTCCGCCGCGGTTCGTCCCGGACCACCTCCACGGGCGGCATCGTGGGTCGGGGCAGCGGCCGGCTCAGGGACGTGGTCGTGTAGCTGCCCGTGTCCTCCACCGTGGAGCCCGCGCCGCCGCCGCCCGTGTCCGCGTCGAGCAGGGTGGGTTCGTTGCTGGGGCGGCCCGGCAGCGAGGTGGTGACCAGGTCGTCGAGGGGCTCGTCCGGGATGGTCAGCCGCTCCAGCCAGTCGGCGATATCGGACCTGCCGTGGAAGCTCGGCAGCTCGCGCAGCGCCTGGCCCATGGCGGCCGCGTCGGCGAAGCGGTCGGCGGGGTCGCGGGCCAGGGTGCGCGCGAGGATGTCGGCCACCTCGGGCATGCTCGTGTGCAGCAGGGCCAGATCCTCGTCCTGTACGCCGGCCTTGCGGCGCTCGAGGAAGCGGGACAGGCCCGTGTCCTCGAAGAGGCGCCGTCCGGCGAACAGCTCGAACAGCACCACGGCCAGGGCGAACAGGTCCGCGCCCGGGCCGATGTCCTCGCCCTCGAGCTGCTCGGGCGCCATGTAGGCCAGCGTGCCCTTGCCCATGCCCGGCATGGTCTGGTGCAGGTTGGTGGTCGCGCGGGCCACGCCGAAGTCGGTGATCTTGACCTGGCCGGCGCGGGTGATCATCAGGTTGGCCGGCTTGATGTCCCGGTGCACGATCTGCATCGGTGAGCCATCGTACGTGCGCGCGTCGTGCGCGTACGCAAGGGCGTCGCACACCTGTACGCCGATGGCCACGGCCGCGCCCGATGGGATCTCGATGTCCTGTTCCTTGCTCAGCCGCAGGGCGTACGACAGGGTGACGCCCTTGATGTACTCCATCACCAGGTAGTGGGAGGCGCCGTCCCGCTCGAAGGTGTACACGTGCACGATGTTGGGGTGGTTGAGCTGGGCGACCAGCCGCGCCTCGTCGGCGAAGGTCCGCACGTGGGCCTGCTCGCGGCACAGGTCGGGGTGCATGCGCTTGATCGCGACGCGCTTCTCGAACCCCACCTCGCCCAGGGTGCGCGCCAGGAACACCTCGGCCATGCCGCCCGAGCCGAGGCGGCCGAGGATCTCGTATTCCCCGATGGTCTGACCCACGGTGTTCCCCTGGTGCAGCTGCGCCCGGCAGTGTAGCGCTCCGCGCGTGTGTGGGCCAGCGCGGGCAGGCCCCGGGGCCCGCGCCCGCACGGTGAAACGTGGGCTGAACAGGCCTGGCCGCGGTTGTGGGGCCGGGCGCGCTGTGGCACGTTGAGGTGTGCCGTCGATCCCCGGGGGATCCATCACAGGGAGTACAGGACGATGCGTTGTCAATGGCTGCTCGTGGTCGTCATCGCCATGGCCGTGGCGTTGCCGGCGACCGGTGTCCGGGCCGCGACCGGCGGTCCGGACGGCTACGGCTACACCTGGGCCGACTCGGACGAGGCGTCCGTGTCGTACGACTACCAGGAGGTCTACGCGGACCTCGTGTACCTGGTGGACGAGGACTTCGTCGAGCTGTCCATCGCGTTCGACTTCGAGTTCTACGGCGGCACCTTCGACACCCTCACCGTCACGTCCAACGGCCTGGCGCACTTCGACGGCGCGGACACGGTCGGCTACCAGAACGACACGCTGCCGCACGACACCTATCGCCTGATCGCCCCGTTCTGGGACGACCTCGACCCGACCACGTCGGGGTCGGTCTGGTACGAGACCACGGGATCCAGCCCCAATCGCGTGTTCATCGTGGAGTGGTGGTCGATCCCACACTACCAGACCAGCGGCACGGGCACCTTCGAGATCAAGCTGTTCGAGGCCGACGGGGCCGTCGAGTTCCACTACCAGGACGTCAACTTCGGCGCCGGCGCCTACAACTGGGGCGCGTCCGCCACCATCGGCATCGCCGATGGCGCCCAGGGCTACGCCCTGCAGCGATCTCACGACCAGGGCGTGCTGTCCAACAACCACGCCATCCGCTTCGAGCCGGCCAGTTGCAGCGACGGCGACGGCGACGGCCACCTCGACCAGTCCTGTGGCGGCGACGACTGCGACGATGGCGACGGCTCCGTCCACCCCGGGGCGGCCGAGGACTGCAACGGTATCGACGACGACTGCGACGGGCACGTGGACGAGGGGTGCGGGGACGACGATGACGACACCGGCCCGGTGGACGACGACGACACCGGCCCGGTGGACGACGACGACGTGAGCGACGACGACGTGGGCGACGACGACGACGGATCGCCGTGGAACGACGACGACGACACGGTCGACGACGACAAGGAGGAGGATCCGGGTCCTCCGCAGAACACCAACCCGACCCCGAGCTGGGGTATCACCTGCAACTGCCGCGAGGACGGGGCGTCCGAGGGGGCCGCCAGCGGTGCGCTGGCGGCGGTCCTGGTGCTCGCCGGATTCCTGCGCCGCCGCGTGGGTTGAGCCGCGGATGTCGACCCACGCGCTGGTGACCCTGCGGCCGTTGCTGCTCGTCCTGCTGGTCCTGTCCACCCCCGGGTGCTTCGGCGCCGACGTCGCGCCGTCGGATGGCGCCTACCTCAGCCTGGACGCCGAACCCAGGGCCGCCGTGTACGTGGACGGCACGCTGATCGGCAACACGCCCCAGCGCAAGTACGCGGTCGAGCCGGGCGACCACGAGGTGCGGCTGGAGTGCGTGGCGTGCGAGCAGCCCCAGCAGCGCACCCTGGCCATGTCGCTGGAACCGCGGGAGATCTACACCCACGACTGCACGGTGTTCGACGCCGGCTTCGAGCCGGCGGCCGACGCGCGCGCGCACATCACGGTGCACTCGCGGCCTTGGTCCAACGTGTACCTCGACGGCACGCTGATCGGCCACACGCCCAAGCAGGACTACCCGGTCGAGCCGGGGATCCACGAGATCGTGCTGCGCTGCAACCGCTGCGACCCGGTCGAGGAGTACCGCGAGACCGTGACCCTGGCCGCAGGCGAGACGTGGAGCAACGTGCGGGTGCGGTTCGAGTCGGAGGGGACGTCGCAGGCCCTGGGCCTGGACGAGGCGATCGAACAGCTCGGCGTGTCCAACCTGCAGGTGCAGACCGAGCCGTGGTCGACGGTGGTGCTCGACGGCGTGGAGATCGGTCGTACCCCTGTGGACGAGGTGTCGATCCCGTCGGGCACACACGAGCTGGTGGTGCGGTGCGGCCCCTGCATCGACCCGGACGAGGAGCACCTGATCTTCAGCGTGGAGCCCGGCGCGACCCACCGGGTGGACTTCACCTTCCACCCCTAGCGTTCGTAGTACCCCAGCGCCCGCAGCCGCTCCTTCAGTGGATCGGGCAGCTCCACGGCCAGGGGCACGGCGTGCGCCAGGGGCGCCCAGTCCACGATCGCGCCGTGGTCGTCGGGCAGTGCCTCCGACCAGGGGTAGGGCGCGTGGTGTTCCCATGGCAGCGGGATCGCCCGTCCCCCGTCGACCGGCATGGATCCCTCGGGCCAGCGCACCCGGTCACCCTCGATGGGCTGCTCGCCGGACAACAGCGAGACGACGGGCTGGGGTCCACCCTCGCGCAGCCCGGTCAGCTGCAGGTCCACGGACACGGGCGCCGTTCCCCCGATCCTCATGGTGGTGCAGGGATCGCCTCCTTCGCCTGGCTCGAATGACAGCGGCGCTGCCGCGGGCGACACCTGCTTGAGCAGCACGTCGCCGGGGGGACAGATCCGCAGCGTCACGTCACCGGATGGCCCGGGGCGCAACCAGACGCGCAGGGTGAGTGTCGCGCTGACGGCGAGCTGCTGCAGCGTGGCCCACTCCTCGTCGAAGCGGTTCCACGCGTCGGTCATGGCGTCGTCGGGATCCTGTTCGCCTGGATCCGTGGCCAGGTCGTACTGCTCGAATGCCGGCTGAAGGCCCTGGGTCCGGATCTGCTTGTGGTCGCCCCGGATGATGGCGACCTTGGGCTCGTCGTAGATCACACCCATCGCCAGCAGGGTGCGGGGGTGATCGAGGGCCGGGGGCTCCGGGGCGAACCACGGGGTCAGCGACCGGCCGTTGGGTGGCTCCAGCGGCGCCGCGTCCGCGAGCTCCACCAGGGTGTGCCCCACATCGAGCAGGCTCACCCCCTGCGTCACATCCCTTCCTCCGGCGCGCAGGGGATGCTCCAGGGGTGGGCGGACGGCCAGGGGAACGTGGAGCAGTTCCTGGTACATCGTGTGGCCGTGCTCGAAGCCGCCGTGATCCCACAGCTCCTCGCCGTGGTCCGACGTGAAGAACACCCAGGTCGGCCGGCCCCCGTCCCGCTCCTGGTCATCGATCACGTCGACGAGGTCGCCCACCACGGCGTCCGCCACCTCGACCTCGCCCCGGTAGTACAGGCTCACGAGCTGCTGCTTCTCCTCGGACACATCCTCCTGGGTCAGGTGGTGCCAGTCGGTGAAGGCCTCCGGACCGCGGTCCGGCAGCCCGGCGCGCCGCAGGTGCACGTCGGTGATCCCCCTGCGGTACACGTAGGGCATGTGCGGCGAGATCAGGTGCAGGTACACCAGCCGCGGTTCACGGGGATCACCCCCCTCGAGCAGGGCTTGCAACCGCCCCGGCAGCTCCTCGTCCGTGCCGATGAACGAGTGGCTGGCGAAGGAGCGCTCGAACCCGCTGCCCGGGGCCATCATCTCGTTGGCGTACAGGCTCAGCGTGCGGTATCCCGCGTCCCGCAATCGGTCCACCGCGCTGGGTACGTGGGGGGGGATGCGCAGATCCGATGGCCCGCGGGGCCCGGCCACTGCGGCCGTCAGGTAGGTACCCGAGGTCATCATCAGCACCGACTCCAGGGTCCAGGGCGAGCCGGCGTGGGCGCGGTCGAAACGGACCGACTCGGAGGCCAGCCGATCCATGTGGCGCGTGGCGGTGATCGTGGAGCCCATGTACCCGACGTGATCGGTGCGCAACGCATCGACCAGCACGATCCACAGATCGGGACGCGAGTCCTCGGCCCTCGCCTCGTCGTCTCCGTACACGATGCGTGCGTCGCCCACCGTGCCCAGCGGCACGGGGCAGGAGCCGCCCCCCGACTCCTCGCTCTCGAACGTGACCTGCAGCGTGACCTCGTCACCCTCCCACCGGGTGAGGTCGGCCTGCGAATCGAACCAGCGCTGCACGTGCGGGTCGACCCGCTCGTCGATCAGCGTGGTCGGCGCGGGCCCGTCCGTGGTGGCCCGCACCACGAATCGCAGCGGTGTCCGGCACATCTCACCCGCGGCGTCGGCCAGGCCGTAGGACAGGCGCAGGATCGGCTGGCCCGCGGGCACCGACGTGGTCGTCGCACGAAGGGTGTTCGGCGGCAGCAGCACGGCCGGTCGGCGGTCGTTGCCGATCTTGACGTGGGTCGGCTCCACGTCGGTCAACCGGAATGCGTCGTGCAGGAGGAGCACGCCTGACCGGGGAGTCTCCGCATCGGCGGTCGCGACGGTCTCGTCGTCGACCGTCGGTGGCGTCGTTGGGGTCGGGCACGCCAGACACGCCAGCACGACGACGGTGAGTCCGCTGAGTGCGGCGATGGCCTGCCGCGCGGGGAGAGGCATGGACGGTTCGCTCCTGGTGGGAAACACCACCAGCTGACAGGATACTCGATCCGAGGGAGGTGCCGCGCTGCCGGAGCCGAACCCCGAGATCGTGCCCGCATTGCCGTTCGTGACCGTGGTGGAGGCCATCGGCGCGGTGGCCGTGCCCGTGCTGCACGTGGGCATCGAGGTGCCCGGGCGCCTGGACGCGGCGCGGCTGTCCGCGGCGGTCCGGGCCGTGTCCCGGTCGGTGCCCGAGCTGGCCGGCCGCGCGGAGATCGGGCGCTGGTCCCCGCGCTGGGTGCTGGATCGAGACCCGGCTTGGCCAGTGGAGGAGCATCACGACCTCGACGCTGAGCAGGTCGACGCGCTCGAACGGGATCTGTTCGGCCGGCCGTTCGCGTCCCTGGGCAGCCGCCCGCTCGACGTGGTGCTGGTTCACGGCCCATCCGCCGAACGGTTGCTGCTGCGGGTCAACCACCTGCTGGCCGACGGCGGCGGGACCAAGGAGCTGGCCTGCCGCATCGCAGAGGCCTACCGCCGGCTGGGCGACGACCCGGACTGGCTGCCCTCGCCGCGTCAGACGCGTCACCCCCTGAGGCGGCTGGTTGGATTGCTGCGTCCCTGGCGGGTGCTCTCCTACGCCGCCGGGATCGTCGACCAGGTGTGGGCCGTGGTCGCGCCGGGAGCCGGGCTGCGGGCGGCCATGCAGCCCCTGGACGGTGGCGTGGCTCGTGCGGGCCGGGTGCACGTGTCCGCCGAGCGGGTGCACGCGCTCAAGGTGCGCTGGAGGGACCAGGGGATCACGATCAACGATCTGGTGCTGGCAGCGTTCGGTCGCGCCCTCGAGCGGTGCTTCGGTCCCGACCAGGACCCGCCCTGCATCAACCTGGTGGTGACCTCGGACCTGCGACAGATGGTCGAGGATCCGGCCGAGGTGGAGAATTTCAGCACCATCCACACCGTCCGTCTTGGCAGGCGGCCGATGCCGTCGCCGGTGGAGACGGTGGAGCGGGTGCGGCGGGCGACCGCGCGCTGGAAGCGAACCTGGCTCGGCATGCCGCTGGCCGTGTTCGCCGTGGCCATGGTCACGTGCATGCCGTCGGGGTGGCTGCTGCAGATGACCCGCCGGGTCGTGGCCGCGCCTCCGCTGGCCACCACCAGCCGCGTGGTGATGACCAACATCGGGCGGATCGACGCCGCCCGGCTGGACTTCGGATACGGGCCCGCGCTCGCCGCCTGGGTCCTGCCACCCCCGGGGCGGCCGCCGGTGCTGGCCGCGGCAGCCACCGGGTGCGCCGGGGCGGTGGACGTGTCCGTGGCCTGGTACGAGCCGGCCATGGATGCAGCGGCCGCGGGCGAGTTGCTCGCTGCGGTGGATGACGAGATCGAGGAGCTTCAATGAGGGTACGTAGGCTTGGATCTTTCGCGTTGGTGGTGTCGGTACTCGTGCCGGCCCAGCTCAGCCGTGCCGCAGGCTGGCCCATGGAGGGACACGACCCCCGCCACACGGGCCAGGCCGACGTGGTCGGCCCCCGTAGCGCGGACGACTGGTCGTCCGTCACCATCAGCCAGGGCCTGTCGATCAACATCCCGCCCACGGTGGCGGACGACGGCACCGTGTTGTTCGGCACCTGGGGCGTGCTGCGCAGCTATGGCTCGGACGACCGGACCCAGTGGCACAAGTACGACGGCGCGGTGTACGCGATGAACGCGGATCTGGTCGACGCCTGGGACGATCCCTACCCGGGGCACCTGGTGCCCTACTGCTACGAATACGACGGTCGCTCGGAGCCCCTGCACTGCCCGGACGGCGGCGCCGCGAACACGTACAATGGCACGGTCGAGGGCACGGCCGCGTTCAGCGCGGACCAGTCGGTGGTGTACGTGGGCCGGGGGGACGGCAAGCTGTATGCCCTGGACGCGGCCGACGGCTCCGAGCTGTGGGTGTTCACCACCTACAATCCCCAGGATCCGGACGATCCGACCGGAGGCGGCCAGGTGATGCAGGGGCCGCTGGTCGGGCCGGACGGGACCGTGTACTTCATCACCGTCGGCACGGGCGAGTACGAGACCAACGCCCTGTACGCCGTGTCGGCCACTGGCGACGAGCGGTGGCGTTGGCCCTCGTCCAGCCCGTCCGCGCCCAACGTGTTCCTCGCCCCGCCGGCCCTGTCGCCCGACGGCGAGACCCTGTACCTGGCCGGCGCCTGGGGCCCGAAGATGAACGAGTGGGACATCGGCGTGCCTGGCGCCGTCTTCGCCTTCGACCTCGCAGCCGCCGGCCAGACCGGTGACCAGCGCCTGCGCTGGACCTACGACCCGTACAACCTCGACGAGTGGTGGGACCCCACGGTCTGGACCACGGCCCTGGCCGTTGGCAGCGACGGCACCCTCTACTGCGCGGGCGCCGAGTACACCGCCGGGGACCACACGGCCGTGGCGTTCGCCCTGCGCGACCTCGGCGGCAGTGCCGAGCTGGCCTGGGACGCGATGGTCGACCTGGACCGGGACCGGGGCTCGGTGTGCTACGGCCTGGCCCTGCGCGAGGAGGGCGGGGTGACCACGCGCGTCTACGCCACCTCGGGAAACGTGTTCAACGCGTTGACCGACGCGTACTCGGCCGGCGGCAAGCTGTACGCCCTGGACCCGGCCACGGGCGACGCCATCTGGGACAGCCCGTTCGATCCCGAGCAGCACGGCACGGGCGGATCGTTCATGGGCCTGGCCATCGATGTCGACGGGGTGATCTACACTTCGGTCTCCGGCCTGCAGGACCAGGGCCACGTGTTCGCCCTCGATCCGGACGGCGACCTGCTGTGGACGTTCGTGGCCGACGACCTGCTCGAGTGGTCCCACCCGGTGCTCGGGCCGCAGGGACACCTCTACTTCGCCGAGAGCAGCCGCAGCCTGTGCATCGTCCAGCCCATCGAGACCGGCGCCTGCGACGGCGAGGATATCGACCCGGTGCTCTACGTGATCCGCTCGGAGAACGGTGGGGTGGGGGACGACGACACCGGGGACGACGACGACGACACCGGGGACGACGACGACACCACGGACGCCGACGACACGGTCGCGGACGACGACGATCCCTCGGATGATGACGACAGCGTGTCGCGGCCGGCCTCGTGCATGTGCCGGACCGCGGGTGGGCGAGGCGGTCAGGCGGTGGGGCTGCTGCTGGCCGCGCTGCTGCTGGTGGCGCGGCGCGCCAGGATCAGCTGCGTGCGCGGCGCGATCTCGTCGACCTCGCCGGGTTCGAACGCCGCGTCTCGCAACCAGTCACACACCTCGTCCGCGGTGTAGGTCCTGCCGCGCTGCGTGCCGGTGAGCATGTTGACCGCGAAGGTGGTGGCGTGCACCGGGCCGGCGCGGTCCGGGTCGAGCAGGTTCTCCACGATGACCACCGCGCCGCCGGGCTTCACCCATGGCGCGACCTTCTTCAGCAGGGCCGCGTTCTCGTCCGGGCCCTCGGCGTGCAGCACCTGGGAGATCAGCATCACGTCCGCCGGCTCGCCCAGGTCCAGCTCGGGCACGCCGTAGAAGTCGCAGACCAGCGTGGCCACGCGGTCCGAGCCGCCCTGCCCCTCGATGAACTCCCGCGCCACCTCCACGGTCAGCGGCAGGTCCACCAGCAGCGCGCGAAGGCCCGGGTGGCGCCGCACCGCCTCGCACGCGTAGTGGGCTGGCCCGCCGCCCAGGTCCACGAACAGGGACGCGTCCGCCAGGGGAAGTCGGTCGAGGATCGCGCCCTGGCGCTCCCGGCTGACCTCGGCCATGCCCAGGATGAAGTTGCGGTTGGCCTCCCGGTCGGCGAGCGTGGCCTTTGCCTTCTCCGGCACCTGGCGTCCGCGGCGCACGACCTGCTCGAGCTGGCCCCACGAGCGGTACATCAGGTTGCGGTGGCCGATGATGTACGCCTGGGAGCCGGGGCGGCCGCGCACCAGCGCGCGGTCCGTGTTCGGCGTGTTGGCGTAGCGATCGCCCTGGCGGGTGAGGTAGCCGTAGCCGACCAGGGCGTCTGCCAGGATCGCGACACCGCGCTCCGTGACCTCGAGGTCGGCAGCGAGCGCGGCGACCGTGGCCGACCCCTCGGCCAGCCGGTCGAACAGGCGCAGCTCCACGCCCGCCATCAGGATCTTGGCCTCCATGAAGCCGTTGGTCGCACGGGTGAGGCGGAGCTCGAATTCATCCATGGTCCGGCCTCCTACAGCCGCATGCCGGTCGCCATCACGGCCGAGCCGGCGACCAGGGACAGGGATCGTCCCCCGACGGTCGTGCTGCTGTAGTTGTACTGCTCCAGCACCAGGCTGCCGCTGCCCTGGGCCGGGAGCTGGTCGATCAGCGAGCCCGGCACGGTGAACGACCCGTCGTTGTTCACCAGGCAGATGATGATGGCCCCGGCCGTGTTGCCGTCCACGAAGGTCAGCAACACGGCCGCATCGGAGCTGTCGTGGCCCGACCAGGCCACGGGGAAGTCGCCCGCGGGCAGCTCGAAGAACGCGCCGGTGTACGACGGCTCCACCAGCCCCAGCCGGTCGGTCATCGGCAGGGTGGCGCTGAATCCCGGGAAATCGTCGCCCGGGGCGGTGACCTCCCAGTCGATGCCGAAGGTGAACTCCGCGTCCGGGATCTGGGCGAAGTAGGTCAGCTCGCCCTCGTGCTCCACCGGGTCGATCGTGGTGGAGTAGCCGCCGCCGCTGATGGCCAGGGTGCCCGCGGACTGGTAGTCGTACTCGCCCGGATCCGTGCCCGTGAGCTCCTCGCTGGTGAAGAAGCTGATCGCGCAGTCGTCGAGGCCGGCCGGGATCTCGGTGATGTAGCCGGGCGTGGCCGGGGTGATCACGTCGGCGAACGAGGCCGACAGGTAGGCACCGGTGCCGTAGCCGCCCGTGTCCGAGTACATCAGCGTGAGCGTGCCCTCGGTCTCGCCACTCCACATGTCGTCGTCGTCGCCGACCGCGTCGTCGTCGTCCGCGGCCGTGTCGTCGTCGCCGATGGCCGAGTCGTCGTCGTCACCCACGCGGTCGCGCAGGGGGACGCAACCTGCCAGCAGCAGGCAGATGGACAGGGTGGCGAGCAGTACGTGGCGCATGTCGTGTCCTCCAGGGAGCGGGTCGCTGGTTGTGTGCCTGCCATCTTTGCACGACCACGTACCCGGGCAATAGCCGGCGACCCGGTGCGTTCTCCCTGCCGGGAGGTCGGGATGTCTTCGTCGGTCCTGCAGCAGTTCGAACGGGGTGCCCACAAGGGCCGCGTGGCCGCCCGCTTCCTGGAGAAGTGGGCGGGTTCCCGGATCGGCGAGGCCCTGTGGGAACCCCGGCTGAGCCGGCCGGGCATGGTCTGCACGATCCTGACCTCCCGGTGCAACTTCCGGTGCTCGTTCTGCAGTCACCCGCGCATGCGCGTCGTGGACGAGATCCCGCTGCAGCGATGGAAGGAGATCCTGCGGTCGCTCAAGGCGTGGCTGGGCACCTTCCGCATCAACTTCCTCGGCGGCGAGCCGCTGCTGTACCCGGACGCGCTGGAGCTGCTGCGGTTCTGCCAGCGCAACGAGATCATGGCCGGCATCACCACCAACGGGTCGCTGCTGACCGAGTCCATGGTCCGCGAGCTGGCCCGCTGCGACCTGTTCAATATCTCGATCTCCATGGACTCGGCGCGGCCCGAGCTCCACGACGAGCTGAGGGGGGTGCCCGGCTCCCACGCCCGGATCCTGCGCGGGCTGGACCATTTGCAGCGGCACGTCGGCGGCCGCACGCGGATCGCGCTGCGGACCACCGTCCTGGAGAGCAACCTCGACGATCTGCTGCCCCTGGCGCGGATGGTACGGCAGCGCAACCTGCACTCCATCGCGTTCCAGCCCGTGGAGTCCCGGGACTTCAGCCAGGCGCCGAGCTCGGGGGCGCCCGTGGCCATGGAGGACGACCGCGACGAGCGGCTCGCCCGGCTGGGGATCGAGGTCGAGCAGCTACCCGACGTCCGTGACAGCCACTGGGTCGGTGATCTGGATCGGCTCGACACCGTGATCGGCGAGCTGAAGCGGGCCAAGGCGTGGGGCTGGCCGATCCTCAACTCGCTGGATCACCTCGACGCCATCCGCCGCTACTACCACGACGCAGACGCCGTGTTCCACGCCGGGGGGCGTTGCCGCACTGCCTGGGAGCAGATGGTGATCCTCCCCGACGGGCTGGTCCGCTCCTGCACGGAGTTCCCCCCCTACGGCAACCTGCACGAGGCCGATCCCCGCGAGATCTGGCTCTCCGAGCAGGCCGATCGGCACCGCCGCCTGTGCGCGCGCTGCGATCGGACCTGCATGAGCATGTTCTTCTTCCGTCGCCGGCTGCTGGAGCGAGCGTGGATGTTCGCTCGCTTCTACTGATCCCCGGGCGCGCGGAGCGGCGCGCCCTGGTCGCGATCGCGGTGGCGCAGTCGCTGTGCGTGGCGCTGCTCGTGATCGATCCTCGCCTCGCCGTGGCCCTGGTCGGCATGGTCGTCATGCTGGTGGTCGCCCTGCGGTGGCCGTTCGCGGTCATCACCTTGCTGCTGGCCACCCGGCTGGGGTGGTCGGCGGCCCTGTCGGTGCACGTGGGGTGGGTCAACCTGTCGGCCTTCGAGCCCGCGTTCATGCTGGCCGTGGTCGCGGTGTGCCTGCGGTCCCTGCGCGAACGGCGGCCGCTGCTCGTGCCGGTGCCGGTCCTGCGGGCCATGGTCCTGCTCGTAGCCTGGATCGCGCTGAGCCTGGCCTGGTCGCCGGCCCCCGGCGAGGGCCTGCAGACCGTGGTGCGGCTGGTGATCTGCCTGGGCATGGTGTGGTTGATGGCCAGCGAGGTGCGCTCGCTGCGCCGGTTGACCTGGGCCATGCGGGTCTGGGTGGTCGTGCCCTGCGTGATGGGGGCCGTGGCCATGCTGTTCGGCGGGACGGACGGCCCACTGGTGGGGGACGTGTCCTTCAAGTCGATGAGCGGTGGCGGGCGCATGAGCGGCCTCGGGGTGCACCCCAACTGGTTCGCCATGAACATGGCCTGGGCGATCCAGCCCGCCCTGCTGCTCGCGCTGATGGAACGCCGGCGGCTCGCGCGGATGCTCGCGTTCGTGGCCGCGGCGTGGTTGCTGGTGGTCGCGGCCAGCACCGGGAGCCGGGGCGCGACCTGCGGCGTGCTGCTGGGGAGCCTCTACCTGGGCTGGACCGTGCCCCGGGCGCGGGGGCTGCTCGTGCGGTTCTGGGCCCTGGCCGCGGTGCCGTTCGCGCTGGCCGCGAGCGTGGGCATGGGCGTGTTGACGGCGGCGTACATGCGCATCGTGGCGCGGGGGCTGCACACCTTCTGGGACGGCAACGTGCGGTTCTCCAACTGGCGCTACTGCTACGAGATGGTGGTCCAGTCGTTGGGCCTCGGCGCGGGCGTGGGGGGCTACGAAGCGGCGCTGATGGAGCTCGATCCGAGGCTCGCGGCGAGCACGTCCGCCTACCCCCACGGCATCTTCTGGGACGTGATGGCCCACCAGGGGGTGGTGGGCCTGCTGCTGCTGGGCGTGCTGGGGATCGCCCTGGTCTCCCGCTACCGCAGCGCGGTACGGCGGATTCGCGGCACCGACCTCGAGGTGTGGTTGCACGGGATGGCCGCCACGGCCCTGGGGTACTGGGCCCACTCGTGGGTCGAGTTCCGGTTGCTGGACAAGCCGATGTGGACCTTCCTGGGCATCTTCGTGGGCGTGACCTGGGTGGTGGACCGTTCGCGTCGCGGTTGCCGCCACTGACCCCCGCCGGTTCGCCCCGCTCCCCGTACTTCCGCTACGATCTTCGTCCACGTGGGCACACGACGCGCCAGACAGCCGCTGGTCGAGCTGCAGGACGCCTCCCGGTCGTTCGGCCGCACTCCCGTGCTGGAGCGGGTCTCGCTGACCATCGCCCCGGGCGAGGTGCTGGGGCTGGTGGGCCCCAACGGCGGGGGCAAGAGCACCCTGCTGCTGCTGATGGCCGGATTGCTGCGGCCCACGGCCGGGACCGTGACGGTCTGTGGCATCACGGCTCACGAACTCGCCCTGACCTCGGCGGGCAAGGTCGGCCTGGTCACGGCGCGACCCGGGCTGTACCCGCTGCTGAGCGGCCGCGAGAACCTGCAGCACTTCGGTGGGCTGTTCGGGCTGTCGGCCGGCGAGGTCGAGGGGCGCGCCGCGCCCCTGCTGGAGGCGCTGGCGCTGACCGACGGCCTGGACCGGCGCGTGGGGCAGTGGTCCACGGGCATGCAGCAGAAGCTGTCCCTGGTGCGGGCGCTGCTGCTGTCACCCGAGGTGCTGCTGTTCGACGAGCCCACGGCCAACCTCGACCCGGTGGCCTCGCAGGTGCTGTACGAGACCCTGCGCGGCCGCGCAGACGACGGCCTGGCCTGCGCGCTGGTGACCCACGACCTGGCCGCCGCGGAGGCCATCTGCGACCGGGTCCTGCTGCTGGACCGCACCGTGCGGCGGGAGCTGCGCTTCGACGAGCGCCGCGCGCCAGCGCCGAGCGAGCTGCTCGAGGTGTGGCGCGCCGAGTTGGGCCAGCGATGAGGGCCGTGGCGCGCATGGCGCACACCGAGGTGCTCGAGCACCGGCGGCAGCCGGCCATGCTGGCCGTCATGGCCGTGACCTACCTGTGCTTCTTCGTGCTCTTCGCCGCGGCGTTCATCGCCCTGGAGGTCGTGTCGGGCCAGCCCGAGGTGATGGCCCAGCTGCAGGCGCAGCTCGAGGCCGTGGGCGTGGAACTCGACGCGTGGCTGTACCTGGGCGCGTCCACGTTCACGGCCATGATGTTCACCAACATGCCGCTGTTCGTGTCCTTGTTCGCCGCTTACTCGGTGCTGCACGACCGCACCTGCGGCACCATGCCGTTCCTGATGCTGTCGCCCCTGACCCGCTGGCAGCTGCTGGCCGGCAAGCTCGCCGGCGTGATGGTCATCCCGCTGGTCATGCACGGGGTGTTCGTGGGGGTGAGCACGCTGATCCTGGGCCGGCTCGACGTGCTGGAGGCGCACGCGGCCATGGTCGGTGGCTCGGCGGCGTGGTGGGTCGCATTCGCGCTGGGCATCCCCATGGCCACGGTGTTCATCGGCGCGCTGGGGACCGTGATCTCCGCGCTGTCGCGGGATGTGCGAACGTCCCTGCAATACACCCAGTTCTTCATCGGCTTCCTCAGCCTCGGCCTCAGCGTGGTGGTGGTCGACATGCTCAAGGAGGGGGTGGTGATGCAGCTGGTGTTCGCGGCCGCGGCCCTGGTGATGGGCCTGATCGCGCTGCTCATCGGCGCGCGGCTGATCAGCCGGGACGTGCCGCCGACTTGATGGAAAAGGGACGTTCGCGACTTATCAACTTATTCGTCACGAATAACTTGATAAGTCGCGAACGTCCCTTTTCTTCATCACTCCTGGGTGCAGGTCAGTCGAAAGGTGCTCGCCTCGTCCGAGGCGGGCAGGCGCCACCGCTTTGCCCGGCGCTCGTAGCAGCCGACGAGGTCGGGGTCGCCGACGTCGTCCTGCACGACCTCGACGGTGGTGACTCGTCCGTCGGCGTCCGCCGCGATGGCCAGCTCGAGTCGACCGCTCACGTGCGCCCCTGCCTTGACCCGCTGCTCGGCGCAGGCCTGGAGCTGCCCCCGCTTTCGCGCGACCAGGGTGTCCAGGCCGCTGTCCGCCGCAGCCAGGCCACCGGTGACCTCCGCCACGGAGACGGTCAGCGTGATCTGCGTGGGGGTGGAATCCAGGAGGTCCGCCAGGCCGCCGTCCTCGGCCAGGAGCCGCATCAACTCGGCCACGGCGTCGGTCTGCGACTCGCCGCCGAACCGTGGCGCCGTGCCCAGCACCACGTCGGGAAATCGCGCCTCCGAGCCCGGCCCTCGTGCGGCGTCCAGCGTGGAGACCAGATCGTCCAGGAGCATCTCGGTGTCCACGTGCACGTGGATCCGGGTCTCTGTCGGGTGCTGGGCCTTCAGCGTCTGCGCCATGGTCCCGAGATCGGCGATCGGCCACCCTCCCTCATCGTCTCGGGCCAGGGTGGGCTCTCGCTGCAGCACCTCGTCGAGGGACGGGGTCGCGCCGATGTCGCCAGGCAGCAGCTCGGAGTTGCCGTCCAGCCAGTATCCCCGGGCACCGATCACGAGGGTCAGGCACAGCTCCTCGCCATCGCCGCAGATGACCTCTTCCGCCCGTGGAGCGCGGATCTCGGGGAGGGCGAGGTCGAGGCAGGCAAGGCAGCCGGCGTCGGCATCGGCCGTCACCAGGCAGTACTCACCGAACTGGGCCTGGCCCGCCGTGTACAACACCTCCCGCATCAGGGGCCATGGTGTGCGGCCGTCGCAGACCAGTAGCACCCTGCCGCTGAACTCGAAGTCCGGGTTGCGCTCGGCGATCGCCTTGGCGTTGTCCGCCTTCTCCTGCAGCACGTCGTACAGGGGCATGAGCATCGTGCCGCGCTTGTACTCCTCCGCCACCTGGCCGCCGGTGACGTCGGTCACCTTGACGCCGTCGACGATCATCTCCGAGGTCGTCAACTGGATCTCGACCGCCAGGCGGACCGGCCCATCGGCCGTGGACCGGGGGAGGCGCAGGTCACCGCGCTGGATTGCCCCGTCCGTGGCCGCACCGAGCACCGCCTCGGTCGGCGGCTCCGGCGGGCTGGCATGCTCCCCGGGATCGCAGCACGCCAGGATGCCCAAGGTCACGGCGGACGAGCACGCGGTCAGGACGCCCAACAGCAGCCGGGGTCGTTGCCTTGTCACGGTCCCTCCTCGGGAATCTCGCCTACAGCACCTCGCACGCGCCCACGTCCAGGCCCGCGGCCTCGAGGTTGTGGGGGGCGTAGGGATCGGTGGCGAAGATCGCCTCGAGGTCGGCGAGCGGGACGTCCGTGCCCAGCTCGGCGTTGATCGCCTCGAGGATCTGGTTGGTCAGCACGGCGTAGCCGGTGTCGGAGAAGTGCAGGCCGTCCAGGCTGACCAGGCCGCCGAAGCGCTCGATGGTGGCCATATCGTCGCCGATGGCCAGGCCGTCGGCCACCAGGTCGACGACCAGCTGGTTCAGGTCCACCACGTGCACGCTGTCGTACTGGCCGGCCACGTCGTCCATCGCCGCGTTGAACTCCACGGCCAGGGCGTCGATCTCGGCCAGGGCCGCGTCCACGTCCTCGGCCGTGGTCCACCCCTGGTCCACCAGCCACCGCTTGCGCTCGGCCGCGGCCGGCACCAGGGTCGGCTGGGGCACGTTGGTGAGGAACACCTCCGCGCCGGTGGCCGACATCCTCCCCAGTCCGTCCTCGAGCGCCTGCGTGAAATCGTCGATGGGCGTGACCTCGTCCGGGTCGATGTCGTTGCCCTCCACGATGGCGATGATCAGGTCGTTGCCGTACAGGTCGGCCGACACGATCAGCGTGGGCTCGGCCTGCTCGGCCAGGGTCAGCGGGCTGTGCGGCACCGGGTCGTACAGCCCGCCGTAGGGATCGAACACGATGTGGGCCAGGAACTGGCGGTAGAAGTCGTCATCCGCCGGTGAGTTGACCACGTCGGCCACTCGCAACCCACCCACGGCGAGGTTGCGCACGGGCTGATCCGGGTCGACCCGCGCCCACTGGAAGCCGAACTCGCCGGACTCCGGATCGGTCATCGTCTGCAGCGCCTCGGTGGCGGACCAGCCGAGGAATGACACCACGGACGGCACCTCGCACCGCGGCGGCGGACCGATGTCGTCCACGGTCATGGACGGGAACAGGTCGGGTACGAGCTGCGGCAGCGGCAGGTACGCGCCGAGCTGGCCCGACAGCCGCGCCCCCGGGCTGGCCAGGGTGCCGTGGTCGGACGGGACGGCCGCCTGCACGCCCTGGGTGAAGCTCGCGCCCAGGGTGACCACGCTGTCGAACGCCGGGTCCAGGGGCTCGTCGTAGGTGAACGCCTCGGCGAACACCACGGTGCCGCCCTCCACCTCGAGCACCACGTCCACCGGCCCGGCCTCGGGGTGGCCCTGCACGATGGCGGACAGGGATCGCTCGGTGAGCACGAGCAGGTCGTAGGCCACCTCGTCGCCGAATACCACGCCCAGCGCGTCCTCGGCGAGCAGGTCCTCGGCGCCCTCCACGTCTGCGGTCCAGGTCACGGTGACGGGGTAGTAGCCGGCCATGGAGCCGCTGGCCGGGCTCAGCGCGGCCGCGGCCGGGGTCTCGGTCTCGTCGGATTCGCAGCCGATGGCGGTCAGCACGATCGCGAGGGCCAGCGAGCGGTGGATACGAGGCATGGGCACCTCCTCCTGCGGGGAGACCTTACCACCCGGGTCGGGTCAGAACGCCAGCCGGATCGCCACGTGGAAGCGGCCCTCGATGTTCTTGCTGTCGTCCACGAGCACGTCGAGGTTGTCCCACTCGTCGGGGTCGAGGTTGGTCCGGGTGAGCGCCGAGTCGGACAGGTCCACGGCCAGCCACACCCCGGTCTCCAGGCCCAGGTTGCGGTACAGCAGGGCGATCACGCCCACGAAGCCGCCGAGGGTCAGCACGTTGACCGATTCGGCCTCGAAGTCGTGGCCCTCGAAGGTGCCGTCCTCGCCGCCGTGGCGGCGGAACCCGATGACCGGGAAGCGCAGCAGCGGCTTGATCCGGCGGAACGGCAGCGGTGTGAAGCCGCTGTACAGCCGCAGGTCGACGAGGATGGACGGGCTCTCCAGGGGCTCGAAGGTCTCCGGGCGAACCACCTCGTCGTTCGAACCCTCCACCTCCACCAGCGCGATCCGGGTCTGCGACATGTGGAGCCCCATCAGCGCGCCGATGCAGGCCGCGTCCCAGGGCCAGACCTCGATGGCGAACGAGGAGCGGAAGTCGCCGTCGAGGCCCAGGGTGGTGGTGCCGTAGTCGCCGACCCCCTCGGGCAGGACCGCTTGCACGTGATCCAGCGGGTTGGGCCCGTAGCTGAAGCCCAGGGACCACATCAGCACCACGTGCCGCCGCAGCGAGTGGCGGCGGGGTTTCCAGTCGTCGTACGTGTAGCCGGAACGGCGGTAGCGGCGCAGCTCGTAGGGGGCGAGTTCCTGCTCGGCGGCAGGATCCTCCACGAAGGCGATGGGTGCGCGTCGGCTTCCTCCGCTCACCGCGCGTCCCTCCTGGATGGCCTGGATCCGGCGCGCCCGTTTCTTCGCCTCCCGCACCAGCCCGTGGAAGCCGGGCCGGTCCACGTGGGAGCCCACGAACTGGTGCAGGTCGGCCACGGCCTGGTCGGTCTGACCCAGGCACTCGGCCATCAGGCCCCGCCAGTACAGCCAGTAGGCGTCGCCGGTGAGGGTGTACTGGCGGTCGACCAGCTCCCAGGCTCGCCCCACCTCCTGGTAGCTGCTGGCTGCCTGCTGCACGTCCGACGCGTACAGGTCGGCGCAGTGGTCCTGGTGCACCTCGTTGGCCAGCAGGGCCAGATCGTCGGGAGCCACGGCCTCGTCGAGGGCCGCGTCGACCTGTTCCTGCGCACGCGCGGTCAGCACGAGCAGGTGCGTCGCCAGCAGCAGTCCGAGCGTGCGCGTGATCCCCATCGTCCCTCGCGTCGCAGCGCAGCCGCGACGCGTTCCATTGTGGCATCGGTATACTCGCGATGGCCAACGGCGGGAGGTGCGTGGTGACGAGGTTGCTGGTCGGATTGCTGGTGTTGGCGGTGGGCCTGCCGGTCGCGGCCCTGGAGGTGGGCGTGGTCCCGGCCACGCGCAAGGTCCAGCCCCACCACGAGGTGGGGACCGAGCAATCGGTCCACGTGCAGCTGGCCCTGGGCGAGTGGGAGGGGTTCCAGCTGTCGATCGCGGCGGACACGGCCACCTCCGGAGTGGATGTGATCGCCTCGGATCTGGTCGGGCCGGACGGCGCCGTGCTGCCTGCAGCCGACATCCGGCTGTACCGCGAGCACTACCTGCAGATCGACGAGCCCTCGCCCTTTGGCGTGACCTACCACGAGCGGGAGGCGGGCCTGTACCCCGACCCGCTGATCCCGCTGGTCGATCCCTACGACGGCACGACCCCGGTGGGCGCGCCCTTCGACCTCGAGCCCGGGACCACGACCGCGGTGTTCGTCGACGTGTACGCGGATCTCGCGGTCGAGCCCGGCGTCTACGTCGGCACGGTCACGGTGAGCGCTGGAGCCGACAGCGTCGAGGTCACGCTGACGGTCGAGGTGTGGCCCTTCGAGCTGCCCGCGGTCAAGACCATGGGCACGGCCTACGGCTTCTCCTACAACCTGCCGCGGCTGTACCACGGCGGGCCGGATTCGGAGCCGACCCTGGACACCGACGAGGTGCTGCGGCGCTACCTGCAGGCCCTGCACGAGCACCGCATGGACCCTACCCACGTCAACGGCGACGTGGAGTTCTCCTTCGACGTGGACGGCAACCTCGAGGAGGTGGACTGGACCGCCTACGACGCGGAGGTGGAGCCCTTCATCGAGGGCACGATGTTCGACGATGGCGTGGGGGTGACCCGGTTCTCGGTGGCGCGATTCGCGCCCGGGACCGGCACCGGGTCGTATACGGAGGACGAGTACGGCCAGGCCGCGGCCGCGTTTGCCGAGCACCTGGACGAGAAGGGGTGGTGGGAGCGAGCCTACGTGTACGCGCTGGACGAGCCGTGGCTCAACGGCGGCGATCCGGCGTACGAGCAGCTTCACACGGACGCACAGCGGCTGTTCGAGTACTCGGAGCTGTGGCGCGACCACGTGCTGGTCACGTCCGCGTACTACCCGATCATCGACGGTGACGTGGGCATCTGGTGTCCGGTGACGCCCATGTTCGACGACTACTTCTGGCCCGAGGGCTGGTACGAGGGTGCGGAGTTCTACGCGGCGCGGCCCGACGAGGAGCTGTGGTTCTACGTGTGCAACGCCAACCTGCCGCCGTACGCGGGCTACGACATCGACACCACCATCGGGTACGAGCCGCGGATCGTGAAGTGGGGCACCTGGGCCGAGGGCGCCACCGGCTTCCTGTACTGGTCGAGCACGTACTGGGTGGACGATGACCCGTGGAACGCGTTCGCCAACTGGGACTACTTCGGCCCGCTGTTCTCACGCAACGGCGACGGGTTCCTGATCTACCCCGGCGACCACGACGGCACGGCGGCCGGCAAGGGCTCCCCCGAGGGCGTGTCCATCGACGGCCCGGTGGTGTCGTACCGCATGAAGCAGATCCGCGACGGGTTCGAGGACTGGGAGCTGTTCGCCCTGTGCGACGAACTCGGCGGCGGGGACTACGCGCGCGAGCAGGTAGGCCGCGCGTACATCCGCTTCGGGGACAACGGCGCGGTGGAGAGCTGTGACGGGGCCAACACGTACTGTCCCGAGGACCAGCCGTGGACCCTGGACGAGGACCTGCTCGCCGAGGTGCGGGGCAACGTGGCGGCCAAGGTGCTGTACCTGATGTACCCTGACGAGTATCCGGATCCCGAGGCGGCCGCCGGCGACGACGACGACTCGGCCGGCGACGACGACGACACGGTCGGGTCGCTGGTGGACGAGGGCTGCGGTTGCCGCAACGACCGGGCCGGATCGGCTGGCGCGAGGATCGCCCTGCTGGTGACCGGCGCGGCCCTCGCGTGGAGGAGACGAACGCGGTGAACCGCAGGACTGCGATCGCAGCGCTGATCCTCGTCGCCCTGCTGGCGGGCTGTGACGGCCCCGCGTGGGACGTGCAGATCGCCGACAACCCCAACAGCGCGCTGTCGTGCCTGGTGAGCTGGACCACGGACGATGTCGCCGCAGCGCGGGTCGAATTCGGCCTCGACGGCGAGCTGCAGTGGTTCGTGGAGGGCGCGGCCGAGGATGTCGGCACCGAGCACGACGTGCTGGTGATCGGCATGAAGCCGGGTTCGACCTACACCCTGCAGGCGGTGTCCATCGCGGCCGACGGCGAGGAGATCCGCTCCGACCTGCTGACCTACGAGACCGGCGCCGTGCCGTTCGACACCCTGGTCACCGAGGTCACCGCGTACGACGAGGCCGCGGTCCAGCCGGGCTGGACCCTGGCCAACGTGGCGGTGAAGGGGGTCAACTACCCGGTGACCGCGGCCATGTTCGACATGGACGGCGACCCGGTGTGGTACTGGCGGCAGTCCGACGAGGACGGCCGCAACGACGTGGAGGTCAGCCTGGTCGACGGTGACGGGCCGGCCGACCAGCGGATCCTGGTCGGCGCGGGGGTCACCCCGGGCATGCCCGCCGTGGAGGTGGACCTCGCCGGCGAGGTGGTCTGGGAGGGGCCGGAGCAGAACGGCGACGCCCAGCTGATCTCCGTGGGCGCCATGCACCACTCGTTCGTCAAGCTGGCGAACGGCGAGTACCTGGCCTTGTTCTACGACGGCAAGGACGGAGACCTGTGGGACGTGGTCGAGCAGTTCGATGCGGACCTGAACTCCACCTGGAGCTGGAGCGCGGAGTCGATCTCCACCGACACCTATCCCTGGGGCAACGCCGTGCTGGCCGACCTGGACGCGGACGCGGCGTACTACAACGGCCGCATGACCTCCACGCTGTGCAAGATCGACCGCGGCGACGGCGCCATCCTGTGGCAGCTGGGTGAGGGCGGGGACTTCAGCGGCGACCCGGCCGTGGCGTACCCGTGGTTCCACGAGGCGCACGCCCCGGAGATCCAGCCGGACGGCAGCGTGCTGCTGTACGACAACGGCGGGGCCTCGCGGGACTTCTCCCGCGTGGTCGAGTACGCCCTGGACGAGCACGCCATGACCGCGGAGATCGCCTGGGAGTACCCGGGCGAGCTGGCCGACGACGCCTGGAGCACGGTGGCCATGGGGGACGCCGATCGGCTGGCCAACGGCAACACCCTGGTCACGGCCGGTACCCTGATCCCCGGGGACAGCCCCAGCCGCGTGTTCGAGGTGACGCCGCAGGGCGACATCGCCTGGGAGCTGTGGTTCAGCGGCACGGACGGTGATCTGGCGGCGCCCTACATGGCCGAACGGATCCCGATGCTCGTGGGGGAGCTATGAACGAACGATGGTCGAGCGTGGCGGTGGCCGCGCTGGTGCTGATCGCCCCCGCCTGCGACGGCGAGATCGACGACGACGACTCGGCGGACGATGACGACGTCACCGAGTGGCCCGAGTCCTTCGACGGCAGCGTGATCCTGCAGTCCACCCTGGGAGGCGAGCCGCTGTGCGATGCCGAGATCGCGTTGCAGGGCGCGCGTTTCGACGGTGTGTGCCCGGACTGCGACTATGCGTTCGCCATCGAGGCCTCCGTGATCGCGGACGCCAGCGCGGCCGAATGCTGGCTGGACCCGCTGCTGTCGTTCCTGGCCGATGACGTGTACAGCGACCTGGTGCTGGCGCACGCGCCGTCGTTCGGGGTGATGGAGTGGTACGGCATGTACTACTACGGCGACGCCCTGCTCACCGGGTACAGCGTGTACGGCGACGGTCCCTACTGGTGGGTGAATTCCCACGACAACTCGTCCGAGGGCACGTACGCCCGCAGCGGGGACGACATCGACTGGACCTGGGAGTACCAGGCATTCGTGGACGTGGATCCCCACTACGACGATTGCGGTGACGTGGCGCAGTCCGACGCGGACGAGGGCTACCCCGGCGCCACGGTCGAGACCGGCGAGATCCCCTGTGACGGCACGTCCGCGGACGTGTATCGCTTCACGGCCACGGCCGGCCAGGTCGTACACCTCGCGGTGGACACCGTGGCCGACGACACGGCCTTCGACCCGGCCATGTACGTCAACGGGCCGGATGGCTGCACCCTGGTCGAGGCGGACGACAGCTTCGACTGCACCTTCCCCCCCCCCGCCTACCGTTGCCCGGCCGTGGAGCTGGTGGCGGCCGACGGAGAGCACCAGGTGGTGGTCACATCCCGCGGCAACTGCGCGGGCGCCACCGGCGCCTACGAGCTGCGGTTCGACGGAGGCGCGCTCGAGGGGGTGGAGGACGACGTGCCGGTCAGCGCCGAGCTGCTCGTGAGCGTGGTGGGTGGCGGGACGATCACGCCCTGAGTCGGCGGCCGAGCATCACCAGCGACCCCAGCATCAGTGCCAGCGCGCCGCCTTTGCGCTCGGCGTGCTGCGTGCACTGGCAGTAGAAGCCCGGGTCGGGATCCCCGTACAGGGTGGCGTCGTCGTCGTCTGCCGGACCAGTGTCGTCGTCGTCGTCCCCCGGGCCGGTCGCGTCGTCGTCGTCGCCGGTGTCGCAGGCGGGGTCCGCGCCGTCGGTGTGGCCGTTGCAGTCGTCGTCCACCCCGTTGTCGCAGACCTCGTCGGCGTCCGGGTTCACGTCCGCGTCGTGGTCGTCGCAGTCCACGGCGTAGTGGTGCTGGTCGCCGTCGGCGTCGCAGGCGATGTAGGGGCCGTCCTCGGCCGGCGCGCTGAGGCCGCCGGTGCCGCAGTCGTACATGGGCACGTCGCCGTTGGCGTCCCAGCCGCAGTACAGCTGGCCCGTGGCCGCGCAATCCTGGGCGCATGTCCACCCGCCCTCGCACCAGATCAGCACGTCATCCTGGCAGCAGCCCACGGCAGGGTAGTGCTCGCAGCCCTCGGCCACCGGTTCGCCCTGGGAGCACTGGGCCCACGCCGGTACGGGAAATGAACACAGCAACATCAGCAGGGGGATCGTGCGCAGGATCATGGCCGGCTCCATGCTCGAAGGTATACCAGCCAACCCCGGCGGCCGGGCTACGATTCCCGGCGGAACAGCGAGCTTGCCTGCGGTGTCACGGGACGGTAGGAGAGGGTTCGGGATGAGACTCCTATCGCTACTGCTGCTGCTCTCGATAGCCGGTCCGGCCGCGGCCCGTGACGTGCTGCTGGTGTACGGCCCGGGCCTCCCGGGCGACGACGCCGAGGAGGCGGCCCGGGAGGAGGCGGGGGCCCTGCTGGGCGGCTGGCAGGACCGCGCCGAGGCCGTGCACGTCAGCGAGATGCCCTTCTTCGGGCCCGCGCCCCTGTGGGCCGTGGGCGACGTGCAGGTGCGGCCGTGCGCGGGCGCGGCCCGGTCGCTGGACGAGATCCGCGCGCTGGTGATCCGCGGCCGCGAGCTGACCGACCTGCTGGAGGAGGCCGAGGCGGACCGCACCTTCCAGTCGGCCTGGCTGGCCCTGGAATGCGCGGACGACTTCGTGCCGCGGGAAATGCTGTACGAGGTGCACTTCTTCAGCGGCGTGTCCGCGTTCGTGGCCGGGGATGAGGCGCGGGCGCGGGAGCACTTCACCGCCGCGGTACAGGTGGATCCGGGCCGCCCCTTCGACCCGGGCTACCCCCCGGAGATCGAGGCGCTGTATGCGGAGGCCCGCAACGTGACCGGCGCGGTCGAGCTGGCCGTGCTGGACCCGGCGGGCGTGGCCACCGAGATCCGGGTGGACGGTGAGCCGACCCGCGGCCCGGTGGACCTGTCCGGAGGCGATCACCTGGTGCAGTTCCGTACGCGGTTCGACACGTTCTCGTCCATGAAGCTGCGCGCGGCCGGCGACGGCCGGGCCGTGCTGGTGGCGCGCGACGCGGTCGCGCAGGCCGTGCTGGAGCCGGGCGGGGACGGCCCCCCCCGGGCGGTGGCGGAATCGGCCCTGCGCGCCCTGGCCGCCGACCGCGGGGTCGACCTGGTGGTGGTGGCCGAGGTGGGCGGGCGTTCGTATCGCTTCGACGCGCAGGACGGATTCGGAACGCGGGGCTCGCGGTCGCCGCGCGCCCCCGACCGCACCGTGGAGCACGCGCGCCGCGCGTCGCTGAATCGGGTCGCGGTGGGCGCCTCCATGGGCGGGCTGGCCTACCCTGCGCCCGGCCTGGTCGGCCTACGCATGTCCTATGCCAGCCTCGGCCTGCTGGGCGAGGTGCCGCTGTACCGCGGCCTGGCCCTGGACCTGGGCGCGTGGGTGGGGATGCACGGCGCCGACCCGACCGAGGACGTGCCCGGCGTGTACCTGCTGCCATCGATGCGCGCTGGCGCGCACATGAGCATCGGCCGCGGCGCGGTGCGCCCCTACTTCGGCGCGGCCTTCCTGCTGGTGCTGCAGCAGATGCGCGACCGCGGCGAGCACGCGGGCGTGCAGGGCGCCCCCGGTGCCGTGGGCGTCGCCGGCCTGGCCATCCAGCCGGCGCGTCACCTGCGCGTGTTCGTGGACATGCACGGCGGGTACAACGGCAACCCGGTGGTGCAGGTGTGCGGCGGGGTGGGGATCCGGCTCTAGCAGCGTTCGGCATTAGTCCGTTTTCCTTCGCTTCGCTCTACGTCTCCG
>CAZXHG010000076.1:3298-36966 GCA_964639985.1 uncultured Rickettsiales bacterium | reverse complement strand
TCAGGTGTCGGTGATGTTATGGCGGCGTGCGAGGGGGATTGTGACGACTCCGACCCGGACGTCTACGACGGCGCGCCGGAGCTGTGCGACGGCATCGACAACGACTGCGACGGCTCGATACCCACCGACGAGACCGACGACGATGGCGACACCATGGCCGAGTGCGACGGCGACTGCGACGACGCCGACCCCCTCGTCTTCGCCGGCGCGGCCGAGCTGTGCGACGGCATCGACAACGATTGCGACGGCGTAGTCCCGGCCGACGAAACCGACGACGACGGCGACGCCATGGCCGAGTGCGAGGGCGACTGCGACGACGCGGACGCCAGCACCTTCGCCAGCGCCCCGGAGCTGTGCGACGCCGTGGACAACGACTGCGACGGCGCCGTGCCCACCGACGAGATCGACGACGACGGCGACGCCATGAGCGAGTGCCAGGGGGACTGCGACGACGCCGACCCCGACACATTCCTCGGCGCGCCCGAGCTGTGCGATGCCATCGACAACGACTGTGACGGCGCCGTGCCCGCCGACGAGATCGACGACGACGGCGACGCCATGGCCGAGTGCGAGGGCGACTGCGACGACGCCGACCCCGACACATTCCTCGGCGCGCCGGAGCTGTGCGACGCCGTGGACAACGACTGCGACGGCCTGGTCACGGACGACGAGACCGACGACGACGGGGACGGCGTGGCCGAATGCGACGGAGACTGCGACGACGCCGACCCCGCCGTGCACCCCGGTGCGCCCGAGCTGTGCGACGCCATCGACAACGACTGCGACGGCGTGGTGCCGGCGGACGAAATCGACGACGACGGCGATGCCATGGCCGAGTGCGAGGGCGACTGCGACGACGCGGACCCCGACACCTACGACGGCGCGGCCGAGCTGTGCGACGCGGTGGACAACGACTGCGACGGCGCGGTCCCGGCCGACGAGACCGACGACGACGGCGACGCCATGGCCGAGTGCGAGGGCGACTGTGACGACGCCGACCCCGACACCTACGACGGTGCCACCGAGCTGTGCGACGGCGTGGACAACGACTGTGACGGCGCCCTGCCCGCGGACGAGACCGACGACGACGGCGACGGCCAGATGGGCTGCGAGGGGGACTGCGACGACGCGGACGCCGCCGTCTACAACGGCGCGGTCGAGCTGTGCGACGGCGCGGACAACGACTGCGACGGCGCGGCCGACGACGGGGTCATCGGCCAGGGCGAGGACTGCGCGGCCGAGAGCTGCCTCGAGGTGCTGACCGAGGATCCCAACGCGGCGGACGGCGCGTACTGGGTCGACCTCAACGGCGTGGCCACCGAGGTCGAGTGCGACATGACCGAGGACGGCGGCGGCTGGACCCTGCTGTTCTCCGACGACTTCGAGGGCACGCCCGACGCGGGCTGGAACCTGGCCTCGACCTACCTGTGCGGCGGCTGGTCCACCCTGCTGGGCGGGTACAACATCATCGCCGGCGGCGACATCTACATCGACCTGGACACCTATGGCATCCCCCACGACGACGCGTGGATCGAGCTGCAGTACGCCAAGCTCGACTCCTGGGACGGGGAGGAGGCGTACGTGGAGGTGGACGGCGTGGAGATCTGGTCGGGCAACCTCTGGTACTACGACGGCGCCGAGGTGTGCGGCTGGAACCGCGGCTGGAACGGCTCGTACGACGAGCTGCACGACATCTCCGAGATCACCGCGCACACGGCCGGCGCCCTGCAGCTGCTCGCCGGCTCCGCCCTGGACCAGGGCGCGGACGACGAGTCGTTCGGCATCGACGACGTGTACGTGTGGGTGCGGTGACCCGCTGTCGACAGGCCGTACACGCGGTCGCAGCGAGGTGCGCCCTGCTGCTCCCGCTGCTGATGGCTGTCGACGCACAGGCCCAGGAATCCCCGGACGAGATCGCCGCGGACATCGTTCAGCTCTACTACGACTACCAGGGTGTGACGCCCCAGGAGAGTGCCGTGTCCGCCGACCTCGAGGCGATCCACGCGCTGCTCGCGCGCGGGTACTCGAGAGAGGACCTCACCGTCGCGGTGGTGCGCGCGCACCAGGACGTGCCGGCCGCCGGTGTACAACCCCTGGAAGACGTGCTCCCGTGGTACGCCCGCGATCACGTCATGAGGACCGGCTCCCGGATCATCCAGGGGGTGGAGATCCCACCGGACGGTGAGCCGTTCCCGGACGAGGCCGAGGCCGTGGAGGTGACTCGAACCCAGCGCCGCGAGGATCTGCGGCTCGCGCGGACCTACGCCACGGCCGGGCTACCCCCATTCATGTCGAGCTACATGCTGACGATCATGGCTGCGGGGCTTGTCCCGGCGGCCGCGGGCAGCTCGCCGGGGCCCCGCCCGGCCCTGGGTGCGATCCCCCTGGCTGGACCGATGCTGGTGTTCGGCTGGTCCCACGAGCACGACGTAGGGATGCAGGTTGGACCCTACCTTGCGGCGGCGCTGATGCTGACGGCCATCCAGACGACCGGCGCGGTGCTCATCGCCCTGTCCATCTTCCACGCCAAGGCAAGAGGGGACGCGGACGAAGACCGATCAGGCATGAGATCCCGTCGGCACGGTTGGCTGACCCTGGTGCCCACGTTCGAGCCCAGGGGCGGAGGCGTAGCGCTGTGCGTGTGCTTCTGACAGCGGCCTGGATCCTTGCTGTGGTCATGGTTGCCTGGGCTCCGGCGACAAGCGCGTGGACCGACGAAGCCGCTCAGGAGTTGGCGCTGGAGTCGGACAGAGAGCTGGAGTCGCTGCTCAATCTGTACTACGGCGACCACGCGCAGCCGCCCGACGAGCAGACGCTCCTCTCAGACGAGGCCGCCGTCGCCGAAATGCTGGCTGAAGGACGCTCACTCGCGGACCTCTTCCACGCTGTCCGTCAACTCCAGCAACAGGTTGCGGGGGCGAAATCACAGCCGTTCCACAGGCTCGTGCCCGCCTGGGTACGAGTGACGCTCGGCGGCCGGCAATGGCCAGAGAGGCCGCCATCGCGCCGATACGAGCGCATAGCTCGTGAGATGCAGCGCTCACCGCGGCACACCGAGGTGCTGGATCACCGGGCTTTCGGCCTGACCTCGGGGTTGACCTTCTTCGCAATGGGGTACCTGCCACCCCTGATCGCCGCATTCGCACTCCCCCCCCTGGACATCGGGATCCAGGCTGGTGAATCGGCCCTGGGCCTGATCCCCGTAGCCGGCCCCCTGGCACTGGCATGGGCGGGCACGGACTACGGCGATGACGTGCTTGCCGACGGCGCGGCCGGGGGCATGTGGTCGGTGTGCACTCTCCTGAGCGCATTCCAGATGGGTGGCCTGATCGTCCTGTTCGCCAGCAGGATGCTGTCCGACACCGAAGGGACGACGACGGCCCGTCGAGCGCCGGAGGGAGTCGGGCTGACGTTCATCCCGCCGACACCCGAGCAAGGCGGTGGGCTGCTGCTATGGGGTAGATTCTGATCCACCATGCGAGACCACCGCTCTACCGAACTTCGACCCTTCGAACCCATCTGCGCTCTGCTACTCGTGCTGCTGCTCTCGACGGGCTGCCCCTCCGGCGACGACGACGACACCGCTGACGACCCCACCTACGACGAGGCCCAGGTCACCAACGTCGCCTGGGAGGTCGTCGAGGACGTGCCGTCCGTGATCCGCGTGACCTGGGGCCAGCTCGCGGACGCGACCGCGTTCGTGGAGTTCAGCGTGGACGAGGGGGTGTGGCTGACCAGCCCGTCGCTGACCTTCGAGGCGGGCACGGCCGAGGCGCTGCTGCTGGGCGTGCCCCACGACGCGGACGTCACCTTCCGCGTGGTCAACGACTTCGGCGACGGACCGCTCACCGCCGAGGAGGTGGTGGCCCACACCGATCCCGCGCACGAGGACCTGGTCCACCCCGAGCTGCTGACCGCGGACGAGGCCGCCTGGGACCCCACCCTGCAGTACGTGCTGGTCGGCTCCAGCGACTACCGCGGCTGGACCACCATCGTCGACCGCCAGGCGCGCGTGGTCTGGGCCCGCCAGACCCCGGGCCTCAACGCCACCCTGTACACCCGTCCCTCCTACGACGGCCGCGACCTGCTGATCGACCACAACAGCTACTGGGCGATCTTCGACGACGGCGACGCGTCCCAGGTGGTGCGCATGAAGATCGACGGCACCGAGATCGCAACGTACGACACCCCCGGCCTGCACCACCCGTTCGTCGAGCTGGCGGACGGTTCGATCGTGTGGGGCGCGGCCCACGGGCTCACCGAGACCCTGGACAAGCTGACGCCCGACGGCACCCACGAGCAGATCTGGGACTGCGACGACTTCCAGGCCCTGGCCGGCGTGGACAACGCCTACTGCCAGTCCAACACGATCTTCTGGAGCGAGACGGACGACACCTTCCTGTTCTCGCTGTACTCGGACGAGACCATCGTGGAGATCGACCACGCCACCGGGGACAGCCTGCGCTGGTTCGGCCACGACCCGGGATCCTGGGCCTTCGACCCGCCCGAGTCCGCATTCCACTGGCAGCACGGCGGCCACTTCACCGAGGCGGGCACCCTGATCACCTCGTCCCACGTGGACGGCGCCAGCAACGAGTGCGTGGTGCGCGAGTACGAGCTCGACGAGGCCAGCGAGACCCTGGTGGAGGTGTGGAGCTTTGGCGTGGGCCTGGGCGTGGAGTCCCCCACCATGGGCGAGGTGCACCGCCTGCCCGGGGGCAACACCCTGCACAACTACGGGTCGGGAGCGCGACTGCGCGAGGTCACACCCGACGGGACCGTGGTGTGGGACATCGCCTGGGACACGGGCGACGAGACCACCACCTACAACCTGGGCCGCACCACGCCGCTGGAGGAGCTGTACGCGTTCGCGCCGTAGCTAGCGCGGGCTGCGATAGAGCCCCGCGTCGCCGGCTCCGCGCCACCGACCGATCAGGCGCACGGCCGCCCCCGGCAGGACCGCCTTGCCGGCCAGCCCGGCCAGGGCCCGCCGCGGCGTGTTCGCCCGCCACGCCCGCGCACGCCGCACATAGGTCAGCGCGGCCTGTGCGTCCCGCGGCGCCGCGATCTTGCAGACCTCCATGAACTGGCGCGCCAGCTCGTCGGCGAGCACCCCTGGTTCGACCGCGTGACTGGCCACGCCCGCGTCCAGCACGCGCTGCAGCCAGCGGCCGATGGCCTCGAGTGTGCGCCGGTCGTAGGCCGACGGATCGACCGCGTCCCGCTGGCTGACCAGCCGGTGCAGGGCCATCTCCTCCTCGGTCGGCTCCAGGCCCAGATTGGCCAGCGCGAGCCGCTGCACCCGCAGCTGGGCGGCGAGCTGCACCTCCTGGTGCACCGAGGACACCGAGTCCGGGTGGAATCTCATCCGCACCAGCACCTCGGGTTGCCCCCCGAACCGCAGCGTGCGCGCGGCCTGCACCCACAGCGCGTAGTCCTCGATGTGCACGAACTCCGCGGGATAACGCAGCCCCAGGTCGTGCAGGCGCTGTCGGCGCATCACCACCGACGGGTGCAGCAGGGGGCAGAAGAACAGGCCCTGGGCCACGATCTCGTCGTGGGTCTCGGCCGTCCGCCACACGACCTCGCCGCCCTCGTTGAACATGGCCACCCACGGCGCGCCCACGTCCACCCGGGGGTGGGCATCCATCCACGCCACCTGCCGGGCCAGCCGCTGCGGCAGACACACGTCGTCCGCGTCGAACCGCGCCACCAGCTCGCCGCGCGCCAGGTCCAGGCCCCGGTTGAGCGTGGCGATCAGGCCCAGGTTGCGGCCGTTGCGCACCAGCCGCACCCGCCGGTCACGGGCCACGTATCCACCCAGGATGTCCGCGGTGTCGTCGGTGGAGCCGTCGTCGATGGCCAGCAGCTCGAACTCGCCGTAGGTCTGGCCGAGCACGCTGTCCACGGCCTCGCGCAGGTGGCGCGCCGCGTCGAACGCCGGCATCAGCACCGTGACGCGGGGAGCGGTCATGACCCTCCTCAGCGATCGCCGTACAGGGTCTGGCAGTAGACCTCGAACTCGGGGCCGGTCACGGACTCCATCCACTCGCGGCGCTCGGCGTACCACCGCACGGTGCGCGCCAGCCCCTCCTCCAGGTCCACGGAGGGGGCCCAGCCCAGCTCATCACGGATGCGGCTGGCGTCGATGGCGTAGCGGCGGTCGTGAGCCGGCCGGTCCGCCACCAGGCACACCAGGTCCCACGGCCTGTCCAGCGCGGTCAGCAACCGCTGCACGATCTCGCGGTTGGTGACCGGGTGGTCCGCGGCGATGTTGTACACGCGACCCGGACGCCCGGCCTCGATCACGCGGTCCAGGGCCGCGCAGTGGTCGTCCACGTACAGCCAGTCCCGCTCGTTGAGCCCGTCGCCGTACAGGGGGAGCTCCTCGTCGGCCACGGCCCGCAGCAGGAACAGCGGGATGAGCTTCTCGGGGAACTGGCGAGGACCGTAGTTGTTGGTGCAGCGGGTGATCACCACCGGGGTGCCGTGGGTCCGGTGGTAGCCCATGCACAGCAGGTCGGCCGCGGCCTTGCTCGCCGAGTAGGGGCTGGACGGCTCCAGGGCCGCGCCCTCGTCGAAGACCACGCCGTCCGGGGCCGATCCGTAGACCTCGTCCGTGGACACCTGGCAGAACACGCCGCTGTCCGCGCGCCGCACCGCGTCGAGCAGCACCTGCACGCCCACCACGTTGGTCTGCACGAACACGCCCGCGCCCTGGATCGAGCGGTCCACGTGGCTCTCGGCCGCGAAGTTGACCACCGCGTCGAGGTCCCCCGTGACCACCGAACCGACCACCCCCGGATCGCAGATGTCCCCCTGCACGAACCGCAGGTCGTCCAGCACGCCGTCGAGGTTCTCCAGGTGGCCTGCGTACGTCAGCTTGTCCAGGACGACCACCTCGTCGCCGGCCGCGACCCGCCGGCGCGCGAAGTTGGCACCGATGAACCCCGCCCCGCCGGTGACGAGCAGCTTCACCTCAACCTCCCCGGGTCGCGCCCAGGGCGCGCCAGTCCAGCCCGATGGTGTTGTCGAACGGGTCGACGCGGTGTTCGTCGGGCTGGTCGTAGTCGTACAGCTCGGTGGGCACGTTGAGGATGAAGGTCTCGTGGTCTCCCGCCGACAGGAAGCCGTGCAGCACCCCGGGGGGGATCTGCACCAGCACCGGCTCGTCGCGACCGCCCCGGACCTGCATCACCTCGCCGCGGGTGGGGGAGCCCTCCCGGTCATCGGCCACGCCGATGATCGCGGGCGGGCCGATGGCCACCAGGTGGTCGGTCTGAACCTCGTGATGGTGCCAGGCCTTGACCACGCCCGGGCCGGCCGCCGTGTAGTAGAGCTGGCCGAACCGCTGGAACAGGGGGTCGTCCGAGCGCAGGATCTCGCACAGCTCGCCCCGCCAGTCTCGGATCGGGCTCAGCCGCTTGACCGTGACGCCGTCGATCACCGGTGCGGCCCTCCCGGCACGGGCAGGTCCGCGGCGAGCTCGTTGGCCCGGACGTACGAGCCAGACGTGCCCGCGTCCGTCCACCACCCGCCCAGCAGCCCGAAGGTCATCTCACCGTTGGCGATGTAGGCGTTGTTGACGTCCGTGATCTCCAGCTCACCGCGGGCTGACGGTACGAGGGTCCGGATGATCTCGAACACGCCCGCGTCGTAGAAGTAGATGCCCGTGACCGCCAGGTCGGACTCGGGCTGCTGCGGCTTCTCCACGATGCGGATCACCCGCTCCCCGGCCGGGTCCAGGGTGGCCACGCCGAAGCGGTGGGCGTCGGGCACCGGCTTGAGCATGACGCGCGCGCCACCGCCTGCGTCGGCGAACTGCTGCACGTCCCCGCGCAGGGAATCCTCGAACACGTTGTCCCCCAGGATCACCGCCAGCGACTCGCCGTTGGCGAACCCCTCGGCCAGGCCCAGGGCCTGGGCGATGCCGCCAGCCTCGTCCTGTACGCGGTACGTGAACGACACGTCGAGGTCCGCGCCGGAGCCCAGCAGGCCGAGCACGTCGCCCATGTGCTCCCGGCCGGTGACCACCAGGATGTCGCGGATGCCCGCCTCCCTCAGCTTGAGCACCGGGTGGTAGACCATCGGCATGCGGCCCACGGGCAGCAGGTGCTTGTTGGTCACCCGGGTGAGCGGTAGCAGCCGCGAACCCGATCCACCAGCCAGAATGACGCCCTTCATCGGTCGCACTCCCACGTCCCCGCCCCGGCTGCGCTGCATGCTAGCATGACCCGCTGAAACGACGCGCCATGCCCGATCTGTCGGCAATCATCGTCAACCACCGCAGCGGCCGGTTCCTCACCGACTGCCTCGCGTCCCTCGCCCCGCTGGTGCGGGAGGGCGTCGCAGAGGTGATCGTGGTGGACAACGGCCCCGCGGACGAGGCCCTCGACGAGGCCCTCGAGCAGGTCGACGACGTGACCGTGCACCGGGCGCCGGACCGCCCGGGCTTCGGCGAGGCCAACAACCTCGGAGCCGCGTCGGCCCGCGCCGCAGACCTGCTGTTCCTCAACCCGGACACGGTGGTGCCGGCCGGAGCCGTCGAGGAGTTGCTGGCCTTCGTCACCGACCGCCCCGACTGCGCCGCGGCCGGGCCGCGGCTGGTGGACGGCGAGGGTCGCCTCGAGATCTCCCACGCCCCGGATCCGGGGTTGCTCGGCGAGGGTGCCATCCGCCTGCTGCGGCGTCTGCCGCCGCTGATCCCGCGGGCCGTGCTCGGCTCGGGCCGGCCCCGCGCGGTGGACTGGCTCACCGCCGCCGCCCTGCTGGTGCGGGGCGAGTCGTTCCGCAGGATCGGGGGCTTCGACGAGGGCTACCCGCTGTACTTCGAGGACGCGGACCTGTGCCGCCGGCTGCGGGACGCGGGCGGCACCTGCTGGTTCGTACCCGGGATCTGCATCACGCACCTGCGCGGCCGCGCCACCGGCGATCCCGCCCGCTCGGACGGTGCCCTCTCACGGGAGGCCGAGCTCAAGTACCGCACCGGCCAGCTCCGCTACTACGACCACCACCGGGGGGCCGTGCAGTGCGCCCTGCTGCGCAGGCACCTGCGCCGCCGCCATCGAGGGGACGCCGCACTGCTGGACCTGATCGACGGCGAGGGACGGCAGCCATGACCGGCCACGCGCCCCGACCCCTGATCACGGTGGTCACAGCCGTGCTCGACGGCGTGCGGGACCTGCCCGGTTGCATCGACAGCGTGGCCAGCCAGGCGTGGGACCACGTCGAGCACGTGGTCGTGGACGGCGGGTCCACGGACGAAACGGTGGCGCTGCTGGAGGCCGACCCGCGGGTGAGCCGCTGGATCAGCGAGCCGGACGACGGCATCTACGACGCCCTGAACAAGGGCATCGCGCTGGCCCGGGGGGACTGGATCCACATCCTCGGCGCGGACGACCGGCTGGTGGGCCTGATCCCCGAGGTCGTGTCACGGCTACGCGACCGGCGCTGCATCTACTACGGCGACGTGCTGCTGCGCCACGCGGGACGCCGCTTCGACGGCCCCACGAACCGGATCAAGCTGTGCCACACCAACCTCTGCCAGCAGGCGATCCTGTACCCGCGGCTGGCCTTCGAGAAGTTCCGCTTCGACCTGCGCTACCCGCTGCTGGCGGACCACGAGTTCAACATGCGTTGCTGGGCCGATCCGGTGCTGCGGTTCGAGTACGTGGACGCGGTGATCGCGGACTTCGACGACACCGGCAGGACCGGCGTGGGCCGCGACGAGCGGTTCGAGGCGGAACGGGCCGCGCTGGTGCGGCGTCATTTCCCCGAGCTCGCGCCCGCGTGGTTCCTACTGTCAGGGTTGTCGCCGCGCGTGGCCCGGGCCGCGGACCGGCTGGGGGTCAAGCAGCAGCTCAAGCGCGCGATGCGGCGTTGGTGGTAATCTGGCGACCGCAACTGCGGTGAACGAGGACGAACGATGGACTTCTGGTCGGATCAAAGGGTGCTGGTCACCGGCGGAGCCGGGTTCCTCGGCTCCCACGTGGTGGAGAGGCTCGACGAGGTCGGCGCGGGCGAGGTGCTGGTACCCCGCCGGGCGCAGTACGACCTCACCGAGCCGGACGCGGTCAAGGACTGCTACCGGGACATGGAGCCCACGCTGGTGATGCACCTGGCCGCCGAGGTGGGTGGCATCGGCGCCAACATGGAGAACCCGGGGCGGTTCTTCTACGCCAACCTGACGATGGGTGTGCAGATGATGGAGCAGGCCCGCCTGCACGGCGTATCCAAGTACGTCGGCGTGGGCACGGTCTGCTCCTACCCCAAGCACACGCCCATGCCGTTCCGGGAGACCGACCTGTGGAACGGCTACCCCGAGGAGACCAACGCGCCGTACGGCCTGGCCAAGCGCATGCAGATCGTGCAGGCCCAGTCCTACCGCGCCCAGTACGGCATGGACGCGGTCGTGCTGATCCCGGTCAACCTGTACGGACCGCGGGACAACTTCGACCCCTCCTCCTCCCACGTGATCCCCGCGCTGGTCAAGAAGTGCATGGACGCCATCGACGCGGGCGCCGAAGAGGTCGTGCTGTGGGGCACGGGCAGCGCCACCCGCGAGTTCCTGCACGTGCGCGACTGCGCCAACGGCCTCGTGCTGGCCGCGGAGAAGTACGACGGCCACGAGCCCGTCAACCTGGGATCGGGCCAGGAGGTCTCGATCAAGGACCTCGCCCACCTGATCGCCGACGCCACCGGGTTCCAGGGCCGCTTCGCCTGGGACACCACCAAGCCCGACGGCCAGCCGCGCCGCTACCTCGACGTCAGCCGGGCCCGCGAGCGGTTCGGCTTCGAGGCCGTGGTCCCGTTCGCCGAGGGGCTCGCCGAGACCGTGGCCTGGTACCGGCAGGCCCGGAGCGCGCTCTAGACACGTCCATGCCCACCCAGCCACCCACCCCCGACGCCGACGGCGCCGGACTGCCCGCGCAGTCCGATGCCCTGACGGTGATCGAACCCACGGGGCTGTGGCACGCCGGCTACATGGCCGAGCTGTGGGCGTACCGGGAGCTGCTGGTCTTCTTCGTGTGGCGCGACGTGAAGGTGCGCTACAAGCAGACCGTGCTGGGCGCGGCCTGGGCCATCATCCAGCCGTTCTTCACGATGGTGGTGTTCAGCCTGTTCTTCGGCCGCCTCGCCGGTGTGCCGTCCGACGACATCCCCTACCCGATCTTCGCCTACGCCGCGCTGGTGCCGTGGACCTTCTTCGCCAACGGCCTCAACCAGTGCACCACCTCGCTGGTGACCAACGCGCAGCTGGTGCGCAAGGTGTTCTTCCCGCGATTGCTGCTGCCGGTGTCCTCCGTGCTCGCGGGTGTGATCGACTTCGTGCTGGCCTTCGCGGTGCTGCTGGTGATGATGGCGTGGTACGGCACCGTGCCCACGGCCGCCGTGCTGTGGCTGCCCGTGCTGCTGGTGCTGGCCTTCGTCTCGGCCATGGGCTTCGGCGTGTGGTTCGCGGCGTTCAACGCCCAGTTCCGCGACGCACGCTACGCGGTGCCGTTCCTGGTCCAGGCATGGCTGTTCTGCACCCCCATCGCCTACCCCAGCAGCATGCTCGACGAGCCGTGGCGCTCCGTGTACGCGATCAACCCGATGGTGGGAGTGGTCGAGGGCTTCCGCTGGGCCCTGCTGGGTACGGACACCGCGCCCGGCCCGATGATCGCAATCTCGGCCGTGGTCGCCGTGCTCGTGCTGGTGACGGGCGTGGTCTACTTCCGCTACGTCGAGCGGTTCATGGCAGACGTGGTGTGACCATGAGCGACGTCGTGATCCACGCGCAGGGGCTGGGCAAGCGGTACCGCATCGGCACGCGCAAGGGCCGCTATCGCTACGTCTCGCTCCGCGAGGTGCTCACCCAGGGGGCGCTCGCACCGGTGCGCCGGGTCGGTCGCCTGTTCCGGGGCGGCAGGGTGGACGAGACGCGCGAGCGACATATCTGGGCCCTGCGCGACCTCGACCTCGAGCTCCGTCGCGGACAGGCCCTGGGCATCGTGGGCCACAACGGCGCGGGCAAGACCACGCTGCTGAAGCTGCTGTCACGCATCACCGAGCCCACCACGGGCAAGGTGGAGCTGCGAGGCCGGGTAGGCTCCCTGCTCGAGGTCGGCACCGGATTCCACCCGGAGCTGACCGGCCGCGAGAACATCTTCCTCAACGGCGCGATCCTGGGCATGGGACGCCAGGAGATCGCGAACAAGTTCGACGAGATCGTGGACTTCGCCGAGACCGAACGGTTCCTCGACACCCCGGTCAAGCGCTACTCGTCCGGGATGTACGTGCGGCTCGCGTTCTCGGTGGCCGCGCACCTCGAGCCCGACATCCTGCTGGTCGACGAGGTGCTGGCCGTGGGCGACGCGGCCTTCCAGAAGAAGTGCCTGGGCCGCATGAGCGACGTCACCTCACAGGGCCGCACCGTGCTGTTCGTCAGCCACAACCTGCCCGCGATCACGCGCCTGTGCGACACCGCGATCCACGTGCAGGGCGGGCGGCTGGTCCAGCAGGGGGAGAGCCAGCAGGTGGTGTCCGACTACCTGGCGTCGGTCACCGAGGGAGGGTGCGATGCCGAGTTCGAGGCCGACCCCGATCGCACCATGCGCCTGCGCCGTATCCGCGTGCTGGACGCGGCCGGGCCCCCCCCCACGGGGCGGCTGGAGATGGGTCAGCCGCTGCACGTGGAGGTGGAGTACGACGTCAACCGGTCCGTGGAGGCCGCGCACGTGATCTGCTTCGTGCACACCGCGGACGGGACCAACGTGCTGGGATCGGGAGACGCCGACTGCCAGCCGGATCGCCTCGAGGTCCGCCCGGTGGGCCGTTACCGCGGCCGCTTCGAGCTGCCCGCGTTCCTGCTCGGCGAGGGACACTACACGATCACCGTCTCCCTCAGCGTACCCTTCGGCGAGGTGTTCGACCGGCACGCCAACGTGGTGTCGTTCGAGGTGGAGGACAACACCAGCGTCCGTCGCCAGTGGCAGCACAACCGCCGTCCGGGAATCCTCGGGCTGGAGCTGCCGTGGGAGTACGACCGTTATGGGTCGTAGGCAGCGCCTGCGCCGGGCCTTCGGCGACGCCCTGATGGACCGCGACACCGCGCCGCCGCGGACCACGGCGCCACAGCCGAGCCGTGGTACGGTCGCAGCCTGGACGGCCCGGTTCCGCGCGGCCGCGCGGGGCATGCCGCTGACCGACAACGAGGCCCGCTTCCTGCGGCACCGCGACCGCCACCTGGGCCAGCGGGCGTTCCTGCTGGGTAACGGTCCCAGCCTCAACGAGTGCGATCTCGACCTGCTACGCGACGAGATCACCATCGCGACCAACGGCATCTTCCTGCTGCAGCGACAGCGGGGGTTCACGCCCACCTACTACGTGGTGGAGGACATCTTCGTGGCCGAGGACCGCGCCGACCAGATCAACGCCTTCCGCGGCCCCACGAAGTTCTTCTCCTACGGCCTCGACCACTGCTTGCGTGGGGGGCGCGACACCATCTGGACCAACGTCATCCACCGTTACGGCGGCTACGAGGGCTTCCCCCACTTCTCCACCGACGCCCTGCGACGGATGTGGGCCGGCGGCACGGTCAGCTACATCTGCATGCAGCTGGCCTGGTACCTCGGTGTGCAGCAGCTCGTGCTCGTCGGCTTCGACCACAGCTACGTCAAGCCGGAGCACACCACCACGGACGGGGACGACTGGACCTCGGGGGGCGACGATCCCAACCACTTCGACGCGGGCTACTTCGGCGAGGGGTACCGCTGGCACGACCCGATGGTCGACCGCATGGAACAGGCGTACCGCCGCGCGCGCGGCATGTTCGAGGCCCACGACCGGCGCATCGTCAACGCGACGGAGGGCGGGCACCTCGAGGTGTTCCCCCGGGCCGCGTTCGCGTCCCTCCTCGGCGGATGAGAGTAGAGGCCCTCACTCCGTGGACAGGCGAGCGGTCGCGCCCCCGTCCACCACCATCGTCTGGCCGGTCATGAACGACGAGCGATCCGGATCGGCGAGGAACAGGATCGCCTCGGCGATCTCCCGCGGCTGGCCCACGCGGCCCATCGCGGTGCGACCGGCCAGGTCGGCCATGGCGTCGTCCACCGAGCTACCGTCCGTGCACGCGCGGCCGAGGCCGTCGCGCAGCATGGGCGTGTCCACCGCACCGGGCAGCACCGCGTTCACGCGGATCCCCTCGGCCGCCAGCTCGAGCGCCGCCGCCCGGGTCATGGCCACCATGCCCCCCTTGGAGGTGGCATAGGCCGCGATGTTGGCCGAGGTGGCCACCGCGTGCACCGAGGCCACGTTGACCACCGCGCCGCCGGGCCGCTGCAGCAGGGGGTGCACGTGGCGGATCGCGAGGAACGCCAGCCGCAGGTTGTGGCGCTGCACCTCGTCCCACTCGTGCGCCTCGGTCTCGACCAGCGGCTTGCAGATCTGCACGGCCGCGTTGTTGACCAGCGCAGTCACCCGCACGCCTCGCTCGCCGAGGCGGGCGAAGAACGACGCGGCCACGGCCGGCTCGCTGAGGTCGATGCAGGTGAACTCGCCCGGGATCGTGCCCTCGGGCACCTCTCGCACGTCCACGCCGATCACCTGCCAGCCGTGCTCGCCGAACAGGTGGGCCGTGGCAGCGCCGATGCCACCGGCCGCGCCGGTGATGACCACGGTCCGCTGCGACATCATGCACCTCCGAGGTGGGCCAGCAGGTTGTCCAGCGTGCTGCGGTGCACGCGGTCCCAGGCGGCCGGGCTGCTGTTGGCGTTGTGCGGCGCCAGCATCACGTTGTCCATGCCCAGCAGGGGGCTGTCCGTGGGCAGCGGCTCGAATTCGAACACGTCGAGCGCCGCGCCCGCGATGGTGCCCAGCTGCAGCGCGCGCACCAGCGCCTCCTCGTGCACGACCGGGCCGCGAGCGGCATTGATCAGCACGGCGTGAGGCTGCATCTGGGCGAACCGTGCGTCGTCCATCAGGTGGTGCGAGGTGGGGTTGAGGTCGCAGTTGACGCTGACGAAGTCGGCGCGCCCCAGCAGCTCGGACTTGCCGACCATGGTGATCCCGGTCTGCTCGAGGAACGCCGGGGGCATCTCCACGAGGTCGTTGCCCAGTACGGTCATGCCCACGCCCACCGCGTGCCGCACCACGGCCTTGCCCGCGTCGCCCACGCCGATCACTCCGAGCACGCACTCGGACAGGGTGCGGCCGGGGAGCTTCTCCCAGCGACCGGCCTTCATCTCCCGGTCCATCCAGGGCTGCCGCCGCGCGAACGCCAGCATGTAGCCCAGCACCGTGTCGGCCACGGGAACGCTGAACGCGTCGGGCGTGCGGCACACGGCGATGCCGAGGCGCTCGGCCGCGACCGCGTCGATGGAGTCGATGCCCGTGCCCCACTTGGAGATCACCTTGAGCCGGGGCGCGGCTCGCATCACCCGCTCGGTGAAGCGGTCGTCGCCGCAGATGGCGCCGTCGATGTCGGCGATCAGCGCGAGCAGTTCGTCCTCCTCCATGCGTTCGGCCACCGGGGGCACGACCAGCTCGATGCCCTCGCGCTCGAACTCGTCGGCGAAGCGGTCGAGCACCGGCTGCATGTACGGGGCGGATACCAGGACGCGGCGGGTCACCGGCGGCCTCCTCTCCGGGTGCGGCGGCACAGGAACTCGGCCACCTCGAAGTCCAGCTCGTCGTCGATGTCCGCGGCCTCGGCCGCGTCGATCTCGAATGCCTGGGGACGGGCTCCCAGGCGATTGCCGCGCTCGGCGAAGACCTCGGCGCCGAAGATGTACAGGCAGGAATTCTCCTCGTACACCGGCGGCAGATCCTGGGTCCGCAGCAGCTCGTCCGGGTCGTGGTTGATCGGGCGCAGGTCTGCGGACCACAGCCGGGTCTGTAGTCGCGTCACCCCGAACAGCGAGTCGTGCCGGTCGAGCCGATCGAAGTATGCGCCGACGGCCTGCTCCACGGTCGCGGCCCGCAGCAGCGGGTTGGTGGAGTGGGTCTGCAGGTAGTGGGGCGCTCCGACCACGCCCATGTCGTGCCGGATCACGCCGTTCATCGCCACGGTGCCCGCGCGCAGGTGCTCGGGGCGGTCGATCAGCTGCACGCCGGGGAACTGCTCCCGCACGCCGTCGGCCACCACCGGGCTGTCGGTGTCGACCACGGTACGCGCCACCGACGGGCAGGCGGCGAGCGTCTCCAGGATCCAGTGGAACAGGGGGGCGCCGGCAAAGGACCGGAAGTTCTTGCCCACCACCCGCTCGCTGTCGTGCCGCATGGGCACCAGCGCCACCACGGTCCGCTCGCTCATGACTCCTCCCGTGGATCGCGCTCGGCCGCCGCGTAGTCGATGCGCAAGGTCTCCCGCGCGGGGCCACCCGGCCCCTTGCCATCCGCCGCTGCCCGCTCGGGGTAGTAGAAGCGCTCCCGCAGCGCGTCGGTCACCCGCCCGCTCTGGCGGTAGCCACGCCAGGTGCCCCAGAACTGCATCAGCCGGAAGCGGGGGATGTCCACCAGGTGGTCCACCAGGACCCCGCGCCGGGCCGCCTCGGCCCAGTCCGCGGCCACGTTGCGGCCCGTGAGCGACACCAGCTGGCGCACGCCGAACTCCCGCTCGGGGAAGATACGCTTCAGCGCGATGCCCTCCCGCCGGTAGCGGTTGTAGGTCTGCGCCGACGTCTCGGCGTGCACATGGATCACCGTGGCGTCGGCCGCGTAGGCGATGCGGTGCCCGCGGGCCATCATCTTGCGGGCCCAGTCGAGATCCTCCAGCCCGGTAAGCGCCTCGTCGTAGGGCTGCTCCCGCCACAGGGACCGCCGCACCGCGGCGTTGGCGTTGTTGCAGAAGGGGTGGTCCTGGTCCGGGGCCGAGGTGTCGGGGAACCACCGCCGGAACACCTGGTGCTCGGCGAACGCGGTGTGCTCGTCCCCCCGCTGCTTGCCGTAGACCAGGGCCACGGTGTCGTCCTCGAACGGCGCGACCAGCTGCTCCAGCCAGTCCCGGTACAGGGGGTAGACGTGGGCGCTGGCGATCACCAGGACGTCACCGCTGGCCCGCGCGCAGCCCAGGTTCAGCGACCGACCGAAGGAGAACTGATCGGGCTCGATGTGCACGATCTCGGTGGCGAACCGCGAGGCGATCGACAGGGTGGCGTCCGTGGAGCCGGAGTCCACCACGATCACCTCGGGATCGGCCAGCGTCTGCTCGGCGATGCCCGCCAGCAGCCGGCCGATGTGCTGCTCCTCGTTGCAGCAGCGGATCACCACGGAGCACGACGTCATCGCGGCCTCAACCCTCCGGGGACGGACAGCGCTTGCAGATGAACCGGCGCGGCGAGCCCTGCACGCCACACCCCTGTGCGATCAGCTCGCGGTACGCCGGAGACGACACGATCGAGCGCAGCGGCCGATCCGTCAGGTCGCCGAAGGCCGTCTCCCGCTGGTAGTCCATGCAGCACAACACCAGTTCGCCGTTGTACAGCACGTGCAGCCAGCCGTCGAACCGGCGACAGTAGAACCCCCGCAGCCCCCGGCGCACGACGTCCCGCTGCATGTCCGCGGTGAACGCCACCTGGCCGGCGCGGTTGTGATAGCGGAAGAAGACGATCCGGGGGCAGCGACGGAATCCCCGTCGCTCGAACTGCTCCTGCCAGAACGCGCGGTACCGGGCCTCGTCGAACCACCAGCCCTGCTCCCGCCGCCCCCGGCGGCGGAGCATGGTCGGGACCGGCTCGCCCGCGCCGCGGATGACGATCTCCAGGGGGTGGGACTGGGCCGCCTCGACCAGCGCCAGCGTGCGTTCCAGCGCGACGTCGAAGTCCAGGCCCATGATCTCTTCGTACGACTGCGTGTCAGCACCGTGGAAGCTGATCCAGATCTCGTGGCGAACGCCGGCCAGCACGCGCACCAGGTCGTCGAGGCGGGCCGGGTCCAGCGGGACCGCGTTCGTCGACAGCTCGACCACGCGAGGGGAGAGCTGCTGCAGCGCCATCTCCACCCGGTCGAAGAGCTGCGGATCCAGCAGGGGCTCGTTCTCCAGGTACGGGCAGAAGCGATCGATCTCCACGCCGAGGGTGGCCAGCTCGGCGAGCACGTGCGCGTACAGGTCGTCGGTCATCCGGCCCGGGTGCTGGTGGTGCCACGACTCGGGGTAGGGGCAGATGCAGCACCGGCCGTTGCACGCCGAGACCGTCTGCACCTGCACGCTCACGGAGTGACGTCCGATGATGTCGCCCCGCCGGACCGCGCGCGAGAGGTCCAGCCACTGGCGACCGCGCTCGACGCGCTCCCGCGGGGCGCGTGCCGCCCGCCCCAGCAGTCTCCGGGTTCTACCCATGCCCGCCATGCCCGCTCCCGGGTGAGAGGGCATCGTACACCGCCCTGTATGCGGACGCCTGCTGTGCCAGGGTGAAGGACGCTTGCACGCGCTCGCGACCCGCGCGGCCCATGGCCCGCGCGCGGCGGGGGTCCTCGAGCACGGCCCGCAGGGCGTCGGTCAGGGCGCCGATGTCCGCCCTCGGGACCAGCTCGCCGGTGCTGCCGGAGCACACGATGTCGCCGATGCCGCCGGTGTCGAAGCCGACCACGGGGCAGGCGCACGCCTGGGCCTCCAGCGCGGTCAGACCGAAGGCCTCGGACAGCGACGGCATGGCGAACACGTCCGCGGCGCTGTACGCCTCCACCATGCGCTGCATGTCGCCCACGTACCCCAGCTCGCGCACGGGCAGGTTCGCCAGCTCGGGTGGCGCCCCACCGCCCACCACCAGCAGCTGCAGACCGGACAGGTCGCGCAGCGATCGCAACGCCGTGGCCAGCTCGCGCATGCCCTTGCGCGGCACGTGCACACCCACGGCCGCGAACATCACCACCGCGGCGTCGGCCTCGATCCCCAGTGCCGCGCGAGCGGCTGACCGATCCCTGGGCCGGACCGCGGCGGGATCCAGCCCGTGGGGCACCACCTCCACGTCGAACCGGCCCAGCAGTGCGCTGCGGCGCGCCTCCTCGGCGAGCCAGTGGCTGGGCGACACGACGCGCACGTGCCGGGACTCGAGTCCGGCCAGCGCCTCGGCCTTGCGCTCCCAGATCCGGCGGGAGAGATCCCGCTCCGAGCTCGATCCGAGCTGGGGACAGCGGCCACACCGGCGGGTGAACCGCTCGCACTCGCCCGCGTAGTGGCATCCGCCGGTGAACGGGCCCATGTCGTGCAGGGTCCACACCAGCGGCCGGTTCGCGCCGAGCGCCGCGAAGAAGGCGCGGTGGTCCAGCAGGCCTGCGACCCAGTGCAGGTGCACCAGCTCGTCCGGGGCCAGCAGGCCGGCGGCCAGCGCACCGTACTCGCTGCGGTCGTCGCTGAAGATCTCCTGCCGTGGATCCCGGCTCAGCCGGTAGCGGCCGAAGGCCAGCCGCCCCCGCAGCCGCCGTGCGACACGGGCGGGCGACGACGGCGGCGAGACCGCGACGACGGCGGCGCCGGGGCGGTCGACGTGACGCACGATCATCCGAGACCGCACCCCGGCGAGGAGCAGCGCCTCGTGCAATCGACGGGCGGCGACGGCCGCTCCGCCGGCGTGGTCGTGGGTGTTGAGGTGCGCGACCCGGGCTCCGGTCATCGGCGTGGGCCGTTCCCCGCCCCGTAGGCGAACAGCGGCTCCACCTCGATCACGACGCCCGCCGCGCCCGTGCGCTCCTGGATGGACGACGCGAGGTCCCCGCGGAGCGTCAGGTCGCTGCTGGCGTCCGGTACCGGCACCACGTCGAACACCACGTTGAAGTGGTCGTCCGCGCCGATCACCCGCAGGTCGTGGAAGGAGTCCGCCCGCTCGTCCGCGGTCACGGCGGCCTCCACCGCGGCCTCGATCTCGTCGTAGCGGGGGTGGTCGCGGTTGATCGGGTCCACGTGCACCACGGCCAGCCCATGACCGCCGCCCACCTGGTCCTGTACCAGCTCGGACAGGGTGTGCATGTCCAGCGGGTCGATGCGGTCGGACGTCTCGATGTGCAGCGACACCAGTCGCACGTCCCCGTACTTGTGGATCACGATGTCGTGCACGCCCTCCACGCCCTCCACGCGCAGCGCCAGATCGGCGACCTCGTCGATCTCCTCGCGCGAAGGGGCCTCGCCGATCAGGGGATCGATGGCCTCGCGGGCCAGCCCGTACGCCGTGTAGAAGATCACCCCGCTGACCGCGATGCCCATCACGCCATCGAGCACGGGCAGGCCGAAACGGCTGCCGACGATGCCGACCGCCACCAGCAGGGTGGCCAGCACGTCGCTGCGGTGGTGCCAGGCGTCGGCCGCGATGGCCGTGGACCCGCTCTCCTGCGCCAGCGCCAGGGCGAACCGGGAGTTCCACTCCTTGACCGCGGCGAGGGCCAGGACCACACCCACGACGAGCCACGATGCCTGTAGCGGCTCGGGGTGCAGGATGCGGTGGATGGACGACTCGAGGAACTCGATCCCGGCGACCCCCAGCAGCACCGCGATCATCACCGCGGCCACGCTCTCCACGCGGCCATGGCCGTAGGGGTGCTCCGGATCGGGGGGCTTGCGCGCGACGCGCGATCCCACGATCAGCACGGCCGAGGTGATGCTGTCCGCGGCCGTGTGCACGGCGTCCGCGATCAGCGCGACCGAACCGATGCCCATCCCGAGCGCCAGCTTGATCGCGAACAGCACCGCGTTGAGCAACAGCCCCACCCAGCCCTCGAGGATGCCGTACGCGGCGCGGCGCTCTCGCGCGGTCCCGCTACGGGGGCCGAACCGGCGAGCCAGCAGGCGGGTGAGGGGATCGGCACGGCGCAGGCTCGCGTCGCTCATATCTCCTCCACGAGCACACAGCGGTGCCTGCGGCACACGGCCGCCAGCTCTCCCTCCGGATCTCCGTCAGGGCAGTCCGGCTCCGCGCACTCCTCCGCGGGGAGGCAGGGGTTGCGCTCGTGGTAGCGCTCGATGCACCCCACGGCGCCGACGTTGACCGCCAGGTACGAGGCGTAGCAGGTCGGGCAGCACTCCCGCACCTCCACCACGTGGCAGTCGGCGTCCGAATAGCAGAGGAACGCCTCGTCCGGCTGCTCGCCGGGCTGGTCCGAGATCACCGACGGCAGCACCGCCACCACACGCAGGGCGCCGGGCGTCCCCGCAACTCGCCCGCGCGTGCACCCGCCGTGCAGGACGCACAGCTCGACCCCGAGCAGGACGGCGAGCACGACACCGCGGCGCATGGTGACCATGCCATTTTGCTACCATGGCCCGGCTGGCCAGACCAGCCGGGAAGACGCATGGACCCCACGCCACGACTGCGTTGCACGGATCTCCGATACCGCTACGACGGACCGGATGTGCTGCGCGGCATCACCTTCGACGTGCACGCCGGCGAGCGCATCGGGCTGGTCGGACCCAACGGATCGGGCAAGTCCACGCTGCTGCAGGTGGCGGCGGGCCTGTTGCAGCCGTCCGGGGGGCGCTCGCAGCTGGACGGCCACCCGGTGACCGGCATGGCCCGGCGGGAGCTGGCGCGCGCCGTGGCCTGGGTACCGCAGGAGTTCGACCAGGCGTTCTCCTTCACCGTGATGGAGGTGGTGCTCACCGGCCGCTACCCGCACCTCGGCTGGCTGGGCATCGAGGGGGAGGACGACCTGGCCATCGCCCGTCGCGCCATGCTCGACGCCGGCGTCGAGCACCTGGCCGAACGCCCCTTCTCCGCCCTGTCCGGCGGAGAGCGCCAGCGCGCGGTGATCGCCGCAGCCCTGGCCCAGCAGCCCCGCGTGCTGCTGCTGGACGAGCCGACCAGCAACCTCGACCTGCACCATCAGCACGGGCTGATGCAGGTCCTGGCCGAGCGTGCCGCGCGGGAGGGGACCGCGGTGCTGATGGCCGTGCACGACCTCAACCTGGCGCTGGCGTGGTGCCCCCGCGTGCTCGTGCTCCACGAGGGCCGCGTGGTCGCGGACGGGGCGCCGGCGTCCGTACTCGACGCGGCGCGGCTGGCCGAGGTCTATGGCGAGGGGGCAAGCGTGCTGACGCACGACGGGCGTACCGCGGTCCTGCCCGAGGGCCCGCAGGGGAGCGCCGGTGCCTGAGCGTGCCTACCGTCCGCCCCTGCACCGGATGCTGGTCGCCACCGCGGGTGGCGCCCTGCTGCTGACGGTCGCGGTGCTCGCCGGGATCACGCTGGGCAGCACCCGCATCGACCTGGTGGCCGCCCTCCGCGGCGAGGACCCGGTGGCCGCGCAGATCCTGCTGCACGCCCGCCTGCCGAGGGTGCTGCTCGCCGTGCTCACGGGCGCCGCCCTCTCCCTGGCCGGGGTGACCTTCCAGGCGCTGCTGCGCAATCCCCTGGCCACGCCCTACACCCTGGGCATCAGCTCGGGCGCCTCGTTCGGCGCGGCCCTGGCCCTGATCGGCGGCCAGGCCCTGGGCTGGACCTTCCTCAGCTACGGCACGCTGCCGTTGATGGCCTTCGTCGGCGCGGGCCTGGCCGTGGCCGTGGTCTACACCGTCGCGCGCACCCGCGGGCCGACCCTGCCCACCTCCACGCTGCTGCTCGGCGGGGTCTGCATCGCGTTCTTCTTCGGCGCGATGACCCTGTTCCTGCACTACATCGCCGACCTCGGCCACAGCTACCTGATGATGCGCTGGCTGATGGGGGCGCTCGACGTGGGAGACCTCGGCCGGATCGTGCCAGCGGTGCCGCCGGTGCTGATCGGGGTGGGCCTGCTGCTGTGGATCGCCCGCGATCTCGACCTGCTGGCCGGCGGCGAGGTCGTGGCCCGCAGCCGCGGGGTGGATGTGCGCCGCACCCAGATCATCGCCTACCTGGGAGGCTCTCTGGTGACGGCGGCGGTGGTCGGGGTGGCCGGTCCGATCGGATTCGTCGGCCTGGTGGTGCCCCACTCCACCCGGCTGCTGGTGGGCCCGGATCACCGCGTGCTGATGCCCGCGGCCATGCTGGCCGGCGCGGCGTTCCTGGTGCTGTGCGACCTGGTCGGACGCACGCTGATCGCGCCCACCGAGATCCCCGTGGGGGTAATCACGGCGATGACCGGCGGGCCGTTCCTGGTGTGGTTGCTGCGGCGGCAGGCGCGCGGCGAGAGCTGGTGATCAGCGCGCCCTCTCAGTCCACCTGCTTGGAGGCCGGCGGGTCGATCTCCCACTCCCGCATGCTGTCGTGGGCGGCCTGCCACGCGGCGTCCCGCGCGCGAGCGGCCTGGTCGAGGAAGAACTCCTCGTCGCGGAACCACTCCTTGGGCTCACGGCCATCGGCCAGTTCACGCACCCACAGCCGGTTGGAGTTCCCCTCGTTGAGGAACAGCTCCACCTGGGGCCGCACGGTCATGACCTCCTTGTGGAACGCCTCGATGCGGCGGCCGGGCTTCTCGTGGAGGATGATCTTGCCGACGTATGCAGGATCGCACGCGTCCCACGCGCCCTCGGGGTGCTCCTCTTCGTGCCACTGGATGGTGTAGCCGACCGGGTTGAGCACCTGGGACAGGTGGTACTTGGTGCTCTCCTCGCCCAGGCCCCAGTAGCCGGTGGCAGGGGAGAACTCGAGCGTGTCGTAGTGGAACTGGGTCCAGATGAGGGCCGTGGTCGACCGCAGCTCGGCCAGCTCGGCCTCGGCCTGTTCCCGCTCGCTGGCCGGGATCCCCTCGGGCATGGCCGCGTAGTACAGGATGGCCTTGCAGGCGTTGTGCTTGGGCAGCAGCGCGTTGCGCGCCCGACGCACGGTGCGGTGCCAGTCGGCCAGGCACTCCGGCGCGGCCGGCCAGTGGTCGGGGTTGGTCACGCAGGCGTGCATCGCCTCGACCGCGGCGAGGGTCTCGCCCAGCTCGATCTGGTCGGCGGTCTCCTCGGCCAGCCAGCGTCCGGCCTCGGACTTGCACACATCCCCGATGCCGGGACGATCCGTGTACCCCACGCATTCCTTGAGCACGCCCACTCCGGCGTCGCCCGTGCCCTGGCGGTACTGGCGGTGCAGGTAGGCCTGTGCGCCCAGCGCGGCAGCCTCCACGCACAGCCCCTTGTCCACGACCGAGGCCCGCGCCTCGCAGATCTCCCACTGCGGGCCGGGGTGGAACCGCAGGTCCCGCCCGTACTGCTCGGCGAACATGCCCGTGAGGCCGCGCAGCAGCACCTCGCTCCCCGCCTCCACGGTCCGGTCGCGCCGGCCGCCGTGGATCGTGGGGAACGAGTTGAGCTTGCGGATCGCCCGCGCCGCCAGCTTGCTCGCCTCGTCGGGGTTGGCGTCGGACAGTGGCGTGCCGTCGGCGTTCTCGAGGTAGAACCGCGCCTCCTTGACCCGCCGTTCGCCAATTCCCATGTTGACCAGATCCCACACGAACAGGCCGATCAGCAGCGCGACGAAGGCGGCGATGAGGCCGAGGATGATTTTCATGGCTGCTCCGCTGGCGGCCCTCCCGGGCCGGGTTCGACCGCCGATCCTGACCCCGTTCGCCCCGCCAGCGCAAGGGGGAAGGAGGGGAACCGGCGCGGCCACGCACGCGAGCGAGCTGTCAAAGCGTCGTTCCCACGCCCTCCGATTGACGTTATGCTTCCGACATCAGCGAACCTGCGCCGTTCGGGGGAACGGCGCGGCTCGACCCGAGGGGAGCCCATGCGTCTGTTTCTCGTCAGTGCGATCTTCATCGCCGCAGCCAGCTGTCTCGCCGGCTGCGCCAGTGAGTACAAGGCCTTCGAGGAGGCCAAGACCGCCGACACGGCCGAGGCCTACTCGGGCTTCCTCGAGCAGTATCCCGACGCCGTCAACGCCTCGGAGGCGCGTAGCCGGCTCGACGTGATCGACTGGGAGGCGGCCAAGGGGGAGAACACGGCGGGCGCGTACGAGGAGTACATCCGTATGCACCCCGATGGCCGCTACATCGACAAGGCCGAGATGGAGGCGCCCAAGCAGGCGTGGGCCGTGGCGGGGCTTGCCACCGACCAGGCCGTGGTCGAGGGATTCCTGGAGACGTACGGCCGCGGGGCCTACGGCAAGAAGGCCCAGGAGCGGCTGGACCTGCTCAAGCGCCAGGCTGCGCACCTGGAGATCTCCCCGATGCAGCTCGAGGTGGTCGAGGAGGGCCGCAAGTGGAAGGTGTCGGCCGAGGTGCGGAACACCGGCGCCGTGGACGTGGTCGAGTGCGTGTTCCGCATGGCGTGGAAGAACCGGGCCGGCGTGTTCGCTCGCACCAAGGAGTGGGGACTGGTGTTCGAGCCGCAGCCCGGCGTGGACGCCCCCGAGGAGCTGACCCGACCGCTGGGCCCGGATGACACGCGCACCTTCGAGTTCACCTTCGTCGCGAGCGAGGCCTGCGAGGGCTGGCCACAGACCGTCGAGGCCACCCAGCTCGACGTGGTCAAGCTGAAGGTGTCCGGGGGATAGCCCCTACCGCCACTCCTCGGGCATCTCGTAGTACGTGAGCTCGACGTAGCTCGGTGACGTCGACTCCTGCAGCACCGGGCCGAGTTCCTCCACGTACCAGCTGTCCCAGTACACGACGGCCTGCTCGTCCCCCTCGACCCAGGACTGGCGCAGCTCGATGTGCATCGCGTCGAACGAGCCCGCCTGGATCTCGATCGGCTCACGGCCGACCACCTCGTAGCGGTGGGTGAAGTTGCGGAAGTACAGGTTGTACTCCGACGTCCACACGTCCCCCACCTCCAGGTCCGCGGCCAGGTGCAGGATGGGCGGGTTGAACAGCGTCAGCGTGCCGTCCGTCTTCTCCTGGCCGACCATGTACAGCTCGCCGTCCATGCAGTGGTCGTAGACCCGGTACTCCACCTCGCCGAGGTCCACGGAGAACACCTCGTCGGTCCAGTACACGCCCCCCTGCCACTCGGTGAGGCCGACGTAGGATGCGTTTCGATCCGAGCCCTCCTCCACGAAGTACTCGCGGTAGTACCCGACCTTGTACTCCGGCGCCCACACCGGGCAGTCCTCCGGCTCGGTGGGGTCGAAGGTGTCGTCGTCGTCATCATCGTCGTCGTCGTCGGTGAACGGATTGTTGTCGTCCACCGGGTCGTCGGGCAGGCACCCCGGCGCCGGGATGGTGAGCAGGCCGAACATGGCGAGCAACGGCAGCAGCGGGCGCATCGCTTTCTCCTGGCCGCAGTTCATAGCACACCACGGGTCCCCCGCCACGTCCCGCCATCCGGTAAGATGCGACCAGCCATCTCCTGGAGGACCCGCCGTGCGACGAGACCTGTTGACCCCGGTGCTGCTGCTGGCAGCGTTCGCGCCCGCCCTGGCAGCCCACGCGATCATCCGCAAGGTGCCCGAGCAGTACACGACCATCCAGCTCGCGCTCGACGACGCCCGCGAGGGCGACATCGTGCTGGTGGCTCCCGGCAACTACCAGGAGAGCCTGGAGGTGCACCGCTCGGTGTACCTGATCAGCGAGGAGCCCGGTGCAGCCGTACTCGACGCGGACCAGGACGACGCGATCCGCGCCTCCCACCTCGACGGCGGCATGCTGCAGGTGATCGGCTTCGCCATCCACAACTGCCAGGCTGCGGTGGTGGTCGAGGAGTCGTCCGGCGCGGTGGTGGACACCACCGTCTCCGGGTGCATGCCCGTGGACGAGATGGAGGACCTGATCGCATTCAGCGGCGAGGCCGACGCCACGGTCGCGCGGGTCGAGTTGACCGACAACGAGTCCTACGATCCGGCCAACATCGGGCTGATCGGCATGTACATCGACGGCCACGCCGTCGTGGTCGACTCGGTGATCGCCACGTCCAACGCCTCGGGCATGACCATCGACGGCGACGCGGCCCTGGTGCGGGGCAACACCGTCGAGAACACGATGGGGGACGCGATCATCATGTCCGCCGACTCCGCCATCGTGCTGGAGAACCTGGTCAACCTCTCCGACGGGACTGGCATCGCCGTGCCGGCGGCAGTCGACGTGCTGATCCGGGACAACGAGATCATCGAGGCCGAGTTCGGCCTCGAGTTCGCCATGGACGGTTCCAGCGTGGACCTCGCCACCGTGCTGTACAACCTCATCGACTCCAGCGAGCAGGCGGGCGTGGCGGTGATGTCCGACACGCGCATCCTGACCGTGGGCCACAACGAGATCCGCAACGGCGGCAGCCGAGGATTGTGGCTGCAGGACCCCGACCTGACCGCGATGGTGCACGACAACGTGATCGCGGACAATGCCGTGCTCGGCATCTCCATCGGTATGGCCGCCGAGGGCTTCGTCGAGACCTCGGACGTCACGGTGCGCCGGAACCTGGTCACCGGCAACCTCAGCCAGGGCATCCAGCTGCAGGACAGCGACGCGCTGCTGATCAACAACACGCTGGTGGGCAACGGCGACTACGGCATCTACCACGCCACCTCCATCGAGGAGCCCACCTTCTGGCCGACGATGAAGAACAACATCGTCACCGGGCACGCCGAGACCGGCATCTGGACCGACTACGGCACGTGCGACATCACGTACTCCATGCTGTGGGACAACACCGTGGACCTCGACGCCTGCGCCGGCGGCGAGGGGCTGCTGATGGACGACCCGCTGTTCACCGACCCGGACGCTGGCGACTACACCCTGCAGGCGGGCAGCCCGGCCATCGACGCGGGGGACCCGGACGCCGCGCACGACGACGAGGACGGCACCCCCAACGACCTGGGCGCGTACGGGGGTCCTGCCGAGGCCGACCCGGACGAGGACCTGGCCCCCACCCTCGAGTTCGCCGCAGAGGAGGATCTGCGAGAGGGCGAGTGTCGCTCGATCCGCATCCCCGACGGTGTGGATCCCGAGGGCTACCCGCTGTTCGTCGAGTGGGCGATCAGCGGTGGCAGCAACGGCACGTGGGAGGCCTACGGACCGGAGATCCGGCTGTGCGGCGAGGACGACGGCGAGTTCAACTGGACGACGACCGTCACCGACCCCTACGGCCAGCAGGACACGGCCGACGGCACCATGACGATCATCAACATCAACCCCGGCATCACCTCGGTCATGCCCGACTCGGCCACGGTCGGTGTGGACTACCTGTACCAGGTCGAGCTGTTCGACCCCGGCTACTTCGACACCTTCGACTACGTGATCGAGAGCGGCCCGGAGAACATGAGCGTGGACGAGTTCGGCGTGGTCTCGTGGACGCCGGATGCGGGCCAGGAGGGCGACCACGTGATCCAGCTCGTGGTCACCGACGACGACGGGGGCGAGTCGACCCAGATCGAGACGATCACCGTGGGCGGCGGCAGCGTGGGTGACGACGACGACGACGACGACTGCTCCTGCGACCACGACGCCCGGGCCGATGGCCGAGCGGCGGTGGCGCTGCTGCTGGTCGCGGCCCTGGCCCTGCGTCGCAGGTGCCGCTGACCATGGCCACGGCCCGCGCGCTCGCCGCGCTGACAGCCCTCGTCGGGCTCGCCGCGGGCTGCGGTGGCGGGGACACCGCCGCGCCTTCTCCGGATGCGGCCGACGGGGTGGCCGAGGTCGAGGAGGCTGCTCCACCCGCCGCGTCGCCCCAGGAGGGCTCGGCGGACGAGGAATCCCTCGAGGCGAGCGCGGCCACCGCGGCCGAGGTGGCCGATATCTGCCGCGTGTACCGCGCTGCCCTGCGCGGCCGCTGGGACGACCAGCGCACCCGCGAGGAGGTGCGGGTGCTCGACCTGACCAGTGACGCGGCGCGCGTCTGGCAGGCCGACCTGGTGGAGGGGGGCGCCGAGCGCTCGCTGGCCGCGTCGCGCTCCGTGGTGGACGCCGCGCAGCAGCTCGGCCAGATCAGCGCGTGCGAGCCCCTCGCCGGGCTCGTCTCCCTCGCCGAGTCCATGCAGGGAGCACCTGACACCTTCGAACCCTGATCCGATGGGGCGCCCGCTTGCTGGCGCGTGCCCGCGAGAGCTATCCTGAGCCGGCCACCGCGGCCCCGAAGGGTCCGATGGCCACCGAATCGACGAGATCCATGTACGGCGTGCTGGAATGGCCCGAGGAGGGCCGCCGCGAACGTCTGACCGAGGGGGAGTCCGTCCTCGGTCGGGGCCAGGAAGCGCACGTCCGCATCGCCGACATGCAGGTGGGGCGGCGCCACGCCGTGATCGAGGCCCGCGAGGACGGCCGCTACCTGCTGCGGGACCTCGGCAGCGTCAACGGCACCTGGTTCAACGGTGAACGCGTCTACGAGCGCCTGCTGGAGCCCCTGGACGAGTTCCGCCTCGGAGGGCCTCAGGGAGCGCTGATCCGATTCCTGCTGTGGGACGAGGAGTGGGACGACGCGGCCACCGACTCCGGGGTGGACATGGCCTCGGCCTCGCTGGTGGTCAGCCCGGGCGCCCGCTCGGCCGCGGCCATCGCCCCGGGCGGCACCATGGCCATCGACGCGGGCGACATTCCCGACCTGGCCGCGGCGCTGCCGGTCGACGCCACCAAGACCGCCTACATCGGCCTGGACGTGGTCCGCCGTCGCCACCTGCAGCTGCTGGTCGAGGGCTTCGGTGTGCAGACGTTCGAGCTCAGCGCGCTGCACCCGGTGACCGTCGGCCGCGACCGGATGCGCAACGAGGTCTGCCTGGACCACCGCTCGGTGAGCGTGGAACACGCGGTCATCCGCATCGACGACGACGGTCTGCCCGTGGTCGAGGACCTGCACAGCACCAACGGCACCTTCGTGGACGGCGAGCGCGTCGAGGGCACCCGCGCCCTGCGCGAGGGCGACCGGCTGACCTTCGGCCACTACCGCACCCGCCAGCTGATCTTCCGCGACTCCGTCCCGGAGGAGGTCGAGGTGCGGGCCACGGACATCGCCAAGGGCGAGTCCATGGTCATCGGCCGGGACAAGGTCTGCGACCTGGTGCTGGATCACGTGCTGATCTCGCGTCGCCACGCCCGCATCGAGAACGGCGAGCAGGGCTACGTCGTCACGGACCTCAAGTCGGCCAATGGCACCTTCGTCAACGGACAGCGCATCGGCGCGGCCACGCTGCTGCAGGACAACGACCGCATCACCATCGGCCCGTTCCTGCTGCAGCTCGAGGCGGGTGAGCTCCGCTCGAGCCTGGACAGCTCGGCCATCCGCATCGACGCACTGGGGCTCGAGCGCGTGGTCGGCCCACCCAACGCGCGCAAGACAATCCTCGCGGACCTGTCCGTGTCCATCGCCAGGCGCGAACTGGTCGGCATTCTCGGGCCCAGCGGCTCGGGCAAGACCACCTTCCTCAACGCCATCTGCGGCCTGCACCCCGCAGATCGCGGGCAGGTCCTGTTCAATGGACAGGACCTGTACGACAACTACGATGCCGCCCGCCAGTTCATCGGCTTCGTGCCGCAGCACGACGATCTGCACGACGAGCTGACCACCGAGCAGGCATTCCGCTTCGCCGCCCGGCTGCGCCTTCCACGAGACATGTCGGACACGGACCGCCTGGAGCACATCAACCGGCTTCTCGAGCTGCTGGAGATCGCCCACCGCCGAGACACGCGCATCGGGTCGCTGTCCGGCGGCCAGCGCAAGCGGGTCAGCATCGGCATCGAGCTGCTGAGCCAGCCCGGGGTACTGTTCGTGGACGAGCCCACCGGCGGCCTCGACCCTCGCAACCAGGAGCGGATGCTGTACCTGTTCCGGCGCATCGCCTCGTCCGGCTGCACCGTGGTCATGGCCACCCACCAGCTCGGCGGGTTCGACCTGCTCGACCGGGCCATGGTGATGCACGAGGGGCGGCTGGTGTACTTCGGCCCGGTCACCCAGTTCTACGACTACTTCGACGTCAACGCGCCCGGCGACATCTACGGCAAGCTGGAGACCGAACGCACCGCCGAGCAGTGGGAGGAGCGGTTCGAGGAGAGCGGCACGTTCGAGCAGTACGTGGCCATGCCGGTGGACACGCCGCCGTCGGCCCAGGACCTGCCGCCCGTGCCCCGGTCGCAGGGCGCGCTGGCGCAGCTCGGCACCCTCGTCGCCCGCTACGGCACCCAGAAGCTCGCCGACCGCGGCGGCCTCGTCACCGCGCTGCTGCAGGCCCCGATCATCGGACTGCTGGTGCTGGCCATCGGCGGCGGCTTCGCCAACGGACCGCGCACGCTGTTCATGCTGGTGGTGGCTGCCCTGTGGCTGGGTTGCTCGGCCGGTGTGCGCGAGATCGTGGACGAGGTGGACATCTACCGCCGCGAGCGGCTGACGTTCCTCAAGCGCTGGACCTACCTGGGCTCCAAGAACGTCGTGCTGGCCCTGCTGGGCCTGACCCAATGCCTGCTGCTGGCCGGTGTGCTGACCCTGGGCGGAGGCCTGAAGCACCACTTCGTCGCGACCACGCTGATCATGCTGCTGCTCTACCTCGGGGGCGTGGCCGGGGGCCTGACGATCTCGGCACTGGTGCGATCCGCGGCCGCGGCCATGGCTGCCGTACCGCTGGTGATGTTCCCCCAGATCCTGTTCGCCGGCCTGCTCGTGCCCACCGCGGACGTGCCGACCATCCTGCCCCAGACCGTGCCGGAGCTGGTCGAACAGACGCAGGTCGAGGGCAACAGCCTGCAACGACTACGCACCATCGCCGACGACGCGCTGTCCGGCGGGGCGGTCGCCGTGGAGATCTCGGACGAGGGTCGCGAGACCATGGGGCGCTTCACCAAGGTCACCCACGGCAGCCGCGGCGTCGCGGCCCTGTCCTCGGTCATGGCCGCGCGCTGGGGGCTCGAGGCGCTGTGCCAGCTGTACGTGCACGACCCATTCGAGCTGCAGGTGGACAGCTCCGAGGCCTACTACCAGTACCAGATCGCCAACACCGTGCACCTGTCGCTGTACACGGCCGAGGAGCGCGACGAGCTCCACGCCCGGCTGCTGTCGGGTGAGGCGGCCGAGGGCAGTGCTTCGCCGCCGCTGCTACCCGCGTACGCTGCCATCCTCGCGTTGCACTACCTCGCGCTCGTGTTCGCCGCCTGGGTGGCGCTGCGACGGCGGGACGCGTCCATCCGCGCGGCCGGCGGCCGGTCGGCCGGCGACGCCTGAGGCAGGATTCTGGTAATGTTCCCACCGAGCGCAGCCAGCCGGGGCGAGCCATGACCGAACCCGAGCACATCACCCAGGACACCTTCCACCGGGAACTGGCCCGTGCCCAGGTGGAGCAGGCTCGGCTGCGGGGCTCGATCCGGCTGATGCAGCTCATGATCGCCGTGCTGCTGGTGCTGTGTGGCGCGCTGGCCTTCGGGAGCTGGCATCTCAACCGCCAGGTCCTCGACACCACGGCCGAGGTCAACGGGCTGCGCGGCTCCATCCAGGAGCTGTTCTCGGACAACCTCCCCGCGGTACGCGAACTGCAGGCCTCACTGGCCGACGCGAACGTCGAGGCGGGCAGGATCAATGAATCGATGGCCGACGGCGGTCGTTTCACACATCAGGTCGACGAGGCGATCGCCCGGGTCAACACGGAGATGCCCCAGACGTTCGAATCGTTCTTCAAGCAACAGGGCCCTGGCCTGCTGGCCGAGGCCATCGAGTCGCCCGAGGTCACCACCGCGGGGCGGGAACAGACCAAGAAGTTCCTCCTGCAGGCCCTCGACGACCCCGAGATCGAACAGAAGATGAAGGACAAGATGGGACTGGCCATGGAAGACGCCCTCAGAGGTCTGACCCTGGGCGGCTCCAGCCAGTGAAAGGAGTGAACAGATGACGAGGAACTGGACCTTCGGGCTGGCGCTGATCGCGGCGCTGGGCCTGACCGCGGCCGCAGCGGCCGCCGAGAAGATCGACGGCTACGAGGTCGTCTCCCCTGACGAGGCCGGCGTCTCCACCGAGGTCACCGACCTGGAGAGCGGGCTGGGCAAGCTCGTGGACGTCGGCCCCCTGGAGCTCGGCGCCGCCGAGGAGGATCACCTCGTACTGCACCTGTGGTTCCGGCTGGTGGACTCGGTGCCCGTCAGCGGACGGGTGCACAAGATCCGTTTCGAGAACCTGCAGCTGAACGAGGTGCAGTTCAGCATCCCGCAGTTCGACGCGTTCGAGATCCCCAGCGCACCGCCCTACGAGATCGACGATCCGCTGGTCATCAAGGCCGCGTACGAGGACATCGCCCTGGGCATGCTGCGCGAGATGCTCACCACGGACTATACCTTCGTGGTCACCGGCCGCATGCTGGTGTTCGGCAAGTTCAAGATCAACCGGCGCAACAAGAAGTACGTCATCCCGGTCGACATCCACGTCGAGCTGTCGTCCGAGACCCTGGCCGAATCGGAGTACCGCGACGCGGTGGCCGACCAGATCTTCGAGATCCTCAAGAGCGACCTGCTCGACAACCTCGAGAGCTGGCGGCAGCAGATCGGCACCGAAGAGGGCGGGGAGGCCGCACCCGAGGCGGCCGAAGAGCCCGCGGCCGAAGGCGGCCCCGCCGAGGAGCCGGCCGCCGAGGAGCCAGCCTCCGCCGAGTGAGAGCCCTCCTCTCCACTCCCACCGGCGTCGCGCTGACGCGCGACCACCCCGACCCAGCACCCGGCCCGGACGAGTCCCTGGTGCGCGTCACCCTGGCGGGTGTCTGCGCCACAGACCTCGAGCTCGCTCGCGGCTACATGGACTTCCACGGCGTGATCGGGCACGAGTTCGTGGGCGTGGTGGAGCGGTCCGACAGGCCCGGCCTGCAGGGCAGGCGCGTGGTGGGGGAGATCAACGCCTCCTGCGGTCGTTTCCCGCGCGGCCCCCCCCGCAACCACCCCCCCAGTAACCCGCGCACCCGGCGGGGGAA
>CAZXHG010000076.1:0-3288 GCA_964639985.1 uncultured Rickettsiales bacterium | reverse complement strand
GCCGGCGCTGCCGCGCCGGCAACGCCCGCCACTGTACGCAGCGAACCGTGCTGGGCATCGCCGGACGGGACGGCGCGTTCGCCGACCGGCTGGTGCTGCCGGACGCCAACCTCCACCCCCTGCCCGAGGCCCTGCCCGACGAACGCGCCGTGTTCACCGAACCGGTCGCTGCTGCCTGGCGCATCACCGAACAGGTCGGTCACCCCGACCGTGCGCTCGTGCTCGGCGACGGGCACATGGGCCTGCTGGTCGCGGCGGTGCTGGCCAGCGGGGGCGCGGACGTGGCCGTGCGGGGCCGACACCGGGCGCACGCGGGGATCGCGACAGCCCTGGGCGCGACCTGGCACCCGGCCGACGGGAGGGAAACCGGGGACTGGCCGCTCGTCATCGAGGCCACGGGCTCATCGCACGGCCTGTCGCAGGCCCTGGCGGCGGTCCAACCCTGCGGCACGGTCGTGCTCAAGACCACCGTGGCGGGCGCCCACGACCTGGACCTCGCGCCGCTGGTGATCGACGAGGTCACCCTGATCGGCTCACGCTGCGGCCCCTTTGCCCCGGCCATCGACCTGCTGGCCTCCGGCCGGCTCGACCCGGCCCCGCTGGTCCACCGGGTGTTCGGTCTCGACGATGGGGAACGGGCCCTCGGCGAAGCCGCCCGCCCTGGTGTACTCAAGATCCTCCTGCGTCCGTGACATCGTTCGGGTTGCATGGCCGCGCGAGCGTGCTACATAGTGAGGAACCGCTTGTGCGAGGTAGGTCACCGTGGGGTCGGGGGTTATCCAGGTTCGCTTCGAGGATCGCCAGGCCGCCGTGGAGGCGTACCGCTCCGGCCTGCAGCACGGCTTGATCACCACGCGTGTCGACGACGCCCCCGCTGTCGGTGCCCACTGCAAGGTCCGTATCGAGCTGCCCTTCGCCGACGCGGTCGTCGAGGCTGCGGGCGCCGTGGCCCACCACAGCCGGGTGGCCACCGTGATCCGGCTGGGCGAGGTACCCCAGGAGCTGCACCAGCTGATCGCGGGGCGCAAGAAGAGCCGCAAACCCCGATCCTCGTCCCAGGAACCGGGCTGGTCCACGGCCGCACCCTATCCCACCACCGACGATGGCGAGGACCGCGGCCCCCGTACCATCACCCGCGACGGCGATCCCGATGGCGTGGACGAGCCGCCCGCGCGCGCCTCACGCGCGTCGGCCGATGGCGGGTCCGGTGGCTACCTCGCCGCCCGGCTGCGGCAGTCGGGTACGCACAGCCGCTGGGCCCGGGACCGACGCCGATCGATGGGGAGCCAGGAGATCACCGCGGTCTCCCATACCCCCACGCCCACTCCCACTCCCGAGGTCACGACGGCCACGCCGCTCGACCGCGGCATCCCCGTGCCTCACGAACCCACACGTTTCCTGCCCGCCGTGGCCCAGCTGCAGGGATCGCTCGACGAGACCTCCCCCTACCGCCTGCTGGCCCAGATCTACGCCAGCCGCTCCACCGGTGTCCTGGTGCTGAACGCAGGGCCGGAGCGCTACTGGGCGTTCTTCATCGGTGGGCGACCGGCCCACTACCTTCGCCACCCGTCGCTGCAATCCGAGTCCATCGAGACGCTGCTGATCCGCAAGCGGATCCTGTCGCCGTCCGTGCTCGACCGCGCGCGGTGGCACGCCGAGGTCACGGGCCAGCCGCTGGTCTCGATCGTGCTGCGGCTACGGCTGGTCTCCGAGCGGCAGCTCCACCAGCTGCGCACCGAGCAGATCAAGCTGATCACGCGCCGGATCCTCGATCGGGACGAGGGCCACTACCGCTTCTTCGAGGCGCCGGACCTGCGCGAGCTGTTCCGCAATCCGCCGGTATCCCCCATCCCCATGCTGTGGAAGCGACTCGCGTTCAGCTGGTCCCACCGCAGCGAAGCCCGCGTGCGGAGCCGCCTCGATCGCGTCCGCACACGCGGAGCCCACGTGACGCCGCTCGGCGAGAAGATCGCCCGCAAGCTGCCCCTGGCCGACGACCAGCGGGCGTTCCTCAAGGACGCGGTCCGCCCGGGAGTGCCGGTGCAGGCCGCCCTGGGCCGCACCACGCTGGAGGAGCGCAAGGCCGCCGAGCTGCTGTTGCAGCTCGAGCAGCTCGGTGTGCTGGACTTCGTGCGGGTCCGCCGCCGGACCGATCCCGAGGCCGCGCGCAAGGAGCGCGCCCTCCGCGACCTGATCCGTCGCCTGGACCGGGACCACTTCGAGTTCCTCGAGGTGCACTGGTCCTCGCTGCCCACCGAGATCCGCGGCGCATGCGACCGGATCGAGGCAGAGCTCGCGGACATGGAGGACGTGGGCGCTCACGTGCGTGAGTTCGACAAGGTGCGGCCGCGCATCGAGCAACGTATCGCCGACCTGCGCGCCCTGGCCGAGGACGACGACGCGCGCCAAGCCTACCGCAGCGTGCGGGTCGAGGACAGCGAGCGGACCATGGCCGCGGAGATGTACCTCAAGCAGGGCGAGATGGCCCTGTTCCGTCGCGACGCCGCCCAGGCCCGGGAGTGCTTCGAGCGACTGCTGGAGATCGACCCGCGCGGGGCGGGGAGCGCGGAACGTACCGAGCGCGCCCGGCTCGTGCTCATGGCCTTCGACGAGGGCGAGGTGCCGGACGGCGAGAGGTGATAAAATGCGCTACCTGGGGTCCTGGGAGAACGCTTGTCCGACACAGTGACGACCATCCGCATCGACTCGTTTGCCGAGGCTGCGGAGGTCTGGGAGTCCGGGCTCTGCCACGGCATGGCGACCTCGACCATGCGACCGCCACCCCGGCAGGGAGAGCCCCTGAACGTCGTGTTCGACCTGCGATTCGCCCGCCGGACCCTGCGAGCATCGGGCATCGTATCCCACGCCGATGCGACGACCACGGCCATCTGGATCCAGCAGGTACCCGACGAGCTGAAGCAACTGTGCACAGAGGAGCCGGCGACACCCGTGGAGCCGGCGCGGCCGGCAGGGGCCTGGCCGCGGCGCAAGCCGCTCACCGAGACCGTGCACCGGGTGGTCCGCCCACCACGCTCCGAGCGCGCCGAGGAGGACGTGCGACGGCGCAAGAAGCTGTCCAAGGCGCCGACCATCCCGCCCCCGCTGCCGGCGAAGCCGCCCAGGTCGTTCAAGGTCCCCAGGACCGCCGAGTCCAGGGCGCCCGCCGCCCCGGCGCCCCCCCAGCCCGTGCCCCCGGCGGCCGTGGCCGGCGGGCCCGGGATCCCGGTCCCGCATCCGACGCGACCCTCGCGCCACGGCATCGTCCTGTTCAGCGCCGAGGCCGCCGCG
>CAZXHG010000075.1:0-37023 GCA_964639985.1 uncultured Rickettsiales bacterium | reverse complement strand
TGATGGACTGCGACACCACCGGCATCGAGCCGGAGATGGCGCTGGTCAAGTACAAGAAGCTGGTCGGCGGTGGCGTGATGAAGATCGTGAACACGACGGTGCCGCGGGCGCTGGGCACGCTGGGCTACGGCGAGTCCGAGATCAAGGACGTGCTGGCCTGGATCGACCGCACGGACACGATCGAGGGCGCGCCGCACGTCACCGACGAGCACCTGACCGTGTTCGACTGCGCGTTCAAGGCCGCGGGCGGCGAGCGCTGCATCGAGCCCAAGGGCCACCTGCGCATGATGGGCGCCGTGCAGCCGTTCCTCTCCGGCGCGATCAGCAAGACGGTCAACATGCCCCACGAGTGCACGGTGGAGGACATCGCCGACACGTACATGGAGGCCTGGAAGCTGGGCCTCAAGGCGGTCGCCATCTACCGCGACGGGTGCAAGCGGACCCAGCCGCTGAACGTGGACAACGCCGAGGACTCCGAGCCCCAGGCGGTCGAGACGGTGGTGGTGGAGCGCAAGCCGCAGCGCGAGCGCCTGCCGGACGAGCGGGTCGCCGTGACCCACAAGTTCTCCATCCAGGGTCACGAGGGCTACGTGACCGTGGGCATGTACGAGGATGGCCGGCCCGGCGAGATCTTCATCGTGATGTCCAAGCAGGGCTCGACCCTGCGCGGGGTGATGGACGCCTTCGCCACCGCGATCTCGATCGCGCTGCAGTACGGTGTGCCGCTGGACACCCTGTGCGACAAGTTCTCGCACACGCGGTTCGAGCCGCAGGGGTTCACCACCAACCCCGACATCCGCATCGCCAAGTCGATCACCGACTACATCTTCCGCTGGCTGGCCTTGAAGTTCCTCCCGGCCGAGCAACGTGCGCCCACGCCGGCCGAGACCCTGGCCGCCGCAGAGAAGGGGGAGCCGCCGCCCGCGTCGTCCGGTGGCGCGAACGTGGACTCCCTGGAGACCATGGAGCTGGCCGCGGCCAACGCCGAGAAGGCGGACGAAGAGCCGGGCAACGGCAACGGCTCGAGCAACCTGCAGGGGGTGGAGGGGCTGGCCCGCGCGGCCGATGCCCTGTACGCCCAGGCCGCCCAGGACCGGGCGGCCGCCAAGTTCCAGACCGACGCGCCCCCCTGCCCGGTCTGCGGTTCGATCACGGTGCGCAGCGGCGCCTGCTACAAGTGCGGCAACTGCGGCGCGACCACCGGCTGCAGCTAGCCCGCTACCCGGCTATCCCTCTTCCTCCACCGCGTCGAGTTCGGCGGTGAGGTAGTCGTACGCGGCGTCGACCGTGTCGCAGCGGTACATCAGGTCGTAGTCCTCGGGGCTGATGGTGCCGTGCTCGACCAGGGCACGCACGTTGAGCACATCGCTCCAGAACTTCGTGCCGTACAGGACCACCGGCACGTGCTTGGTCATCTTCTTCGTCTGGCGCAGGGTGGTCAGCTCGGCCAGCTCGTCCAGGGTTCCGAAGCCGCCGGGGAACACCACCAGCGACTTGGCCAGGTAGGCGAACCAGTACTTGCGCATGAAGAAGTAGTGGAACTCGAACCCCAGCCCGTCGGTGACGTACGGGTTGAGGCCCTCCTCCTTGGGCAGGCTGATGCCCAGGCCGATGGACTTGCCACCGGGCACGTCGGCCGCGCCGCGGTTGGCCGCCTCCATGATGCCCGGGCCGCCGCCGGTGCAGATCAGCATCCGGCGCCGCCCCTTGGGGCGGGCCATGGACCACTCGGTGAGCCGCATCGCCAGCTCGCGCGCCTCCTCGTAGTAGCGGGCCATCTCGCGCATGCGCGACGCCTGCAGTTCGGCCGCCTGCAGGTCCATGTCGTCCGGGGCCGCGGCCAGCGCCCTGCGGGCCGCCTCGAGGTTGGCCACGGACACGTCACGCGGCCGGATGCGCGCCGATCCGAAGAACACGGTCGTGTTGAAGACCTTCTGGTCGAAGAACCGCCGGCGCGGCTCGTAGTACTCGCATAGCATCCGGATCGTGCGCGCGTCCGGGCTGTTGATGAAGTCGGGGTTGCGGTAGGCCTTGCTGATCTCGTCCATCGTCACGGTCTCCATGGTGGCGCCCTCTGTCGAGCGCGAACAGACAGGATGGGGATGGCCGGTCGGTGCCGTCAAGGCCCGGCGGCCAGGTCTCAGTCGCCGAGGTAGTCCACCAGCACGCCGCTGGTGCTGCGCAGCCGCTGGCTCATCATCGTGGCCACGGTCAGGGTCAGCTTGAGGCCCAGCGCCGGGAAGCTGCGGCACAGCTGGTCGAACCGCTCCCGGGGCATCAGCAGGGCCGTGGTGTCCACGGATGCGATCGCCGTGGCCGAGCGGAGCTGGCCGTCCAGCATGGACATCTCGCCCAGGGTCTTGCCCTTGCCCACCGAGGCCAGCAGCTGCTTCTCCCCGGTGGACGCCTCCTTGTAGACCTTGACCTCTCCCACGACGACCAGCGCCATGGTGTCTCCGACCTCCCCCTCGCGGAACACCGTGTCGTCCCGGTGATAGGCGAAGGGATCCATGTGGCGGGCGAGCACCTCGATCTCCCGCCAGGTGTAGGTCTTGGACCACTCGGTGGCGTCGATGAGCTCGGCGAGCTTCTCCAGGCCCATGGCCAGGGGGGTGGCCATGTCGCCGGACTGGAACAGACTATGGCGGTCGGTCTCCCGGGTCATCGCTGTACTCTCGAGGCGGGCGGTTCAGCCGCCCGCGCGGTCCTTGGCCGTGGCCACGCCGGTCTGGACCCCCAGCGTGGCGGCCATGTCCACGCCGCCGTCGGCGTCGATGCGTTCCCACTTGAGGTTGTCGGGGCCGCCGGACGTGACCCGGATGGTCATGTCCGTCACGCACTTGCCCTGCGTGATGGCCTCCTCGTACTCGTACACCCCACCGGCCTTGCTCGTGGCCTTGAGCGTGGCCTTGCAGGTGTTGGTCTCCTGGGTGGGGTGGAAGATCGTGTATTCGATCGCGCCGCTCGGCTCCCCCTTGAGGAACCGTGACAGCGTGAGGTGGACCTCGAACCCCGACGGGTCGCTGCCCTGGGGGTGCTCGACCTTGCCCTCCCAGGCGCCCTCGATCGAGGCGGCGCACCCGCCGAGCATCCCCGCCGTCGCCACGACCAGCGCGGCGATCATCACACCTAACCTGTGCATGCGTCGAACCTCCGTCGCCGATCATACCGCAGTCCGCTCCGGGGTCACCACCAGCGGTCTGTCGTTCGCTCCGGTCCGCAGCGATGGTAAGCTCTGCGGACCTTGTCCAGGGGGTTGGATGGCGATGGGGCCCAGGAGCGTGGCGATCAAGCCGGGAATCCGGTTCCGGATCTCGATCATCCTTCTGCTCGGTGCACTCAACCTCGTGGCGCTGGGCACCCTGCTGGTGCTGGCCATGCCCGGGCTGACCGTCGACCTGCGGCCGGTGCACCGCGAGGCCTGGGAGGCCAGCCGCCGCGCCGAGAGCCTGCACGCACAGATGATGGTCGACGCACAGCGGGGCCTGGGCAGCGGCGAGCTGGTGCCGTTCCCCGAAGGCGACTTCCGGGATCTCACCCGGGATGTGGTGAAGCTGCTCGAGGCCGACTACGGCGGCGTGGAGCAGGACCTGAACTACTTCACCGAAGCCGCCCGGCGCTGGTACGGCAGCGGCCTCCCGGTTCCGCTGGAGTACCGGGGCGGGTTCACGGTGGAGGACGTGGCCTACCACGAATCCCTGTTCGGCCCGGACGAGCAGCCCACCGCGGGCGAACCCGACGAGGACGCCGCCGAGGTCGACGAGGAGGTCGAGGAGCCTGTCGACGAGCCTGTCGACGAGCCTGTCGACGAGGTGGCGGTCGACGACGAGGCGGAGGAGGCGGTCGTCGAGGCCGAACTCCCCACCGCCCTGGACGGCGACCACTTCCGCACGATGCAGGCGTCGTACCTGCAGTTGCAGGACAGCCTCGCCGAGGTGGTGACCGGCCAGCTGGTGGAGGGGCCGCGGCGCGCGGGCACCCTGGCAGGCACCATGCTGCTGTGGATCTCGCTCATGGCCGCGGTCACCATCTACCTGGCGTGGCGACTCCGCGCCGTACTGTCCGCGCCGCTGATGGACGTGGCGCGCGCTGCGACCGCCATCGGCGAGGGCAACCTGCAGGCTCACGTGGAGATCCCCCAGGGCGACGACGAGCTCGGCGCGCTGGGCCGGGCCATCGAGAACATGCGCGCCAACCTGCGCAAGCAGTTCATGCTGGTGCAGAACCAGAACCAGCGCATGGAGACCATCTTCGGCGCCATGAGCGACGGGGTGTTGCTGGTGGATCGTGAGTGGACGCTGCTGCAGTGCAACCGGGCGGCCGTGCGGCTGCTGGGCCTCGAAGGGGATCCGACGGTGCTGTCCGGCCGGGACATCCGTACCCTCGAGCTACCCGCCCTGAGCGAGCCGCTGGACCTGGAGATGACCCGCTCACCGACACTGGAATTCCCGGTACGGAACAGGGGTCGCGCGGAGGCCGGGCAGCACGTGCGCGTGCTGCGGCGCAAGCTCGTGGGACCGGATGGGGCCTCCGAGGGATTCGTGGCCGTGGTGCAGGACATCACCCACGAGAAGGAGATGGAGCAGGTCAAGAACGACTTCTTCTCCATGGTGACCCACGAGCTCAAGACACCCCTCACCGCGATCGAGGGCTTCACCAAGCTGCTGCTGCGCGGTCGGCCCGGCCCGATCAACGCTGAACAGCAGCGGTTCCTCGAGACGGTGAGCAACCAGACCGACGTGCTCAAGGGCATGATCCAGGATCTGCTGGACATGTCCCGCATCGCGGCGGGTCGGTTCACCCTGGCCATGGACAGCGTGGACGTGCGTGACCTGGTGCGCCGTGTAGTGGAGCGATTCGAGCCACAGGCTACCAGCAAGGATCTGGAATTGCGCCTCACCGAGCCTGACGGCGGCGAGCTGGCCATCGACGCGGACGGTGGCCGGCTGGAGCAGGTGCTGGGCAATCTGGTGACCAACGCCATGAAGTTCACGCCCGCCGGCGGGCGGATCACGGTTGCCTGGAGGGTTGCGGGCGGGCACCTGCGAGTGACGGTGTCCGACACCGGCCAGGGGATCCCGCGAGACGCCCTCCCCCGGGTGTTCGACAAGTTCTACCAGGCGGACTCCGGCGACACGCGCAAGGTTGGCGGCGCCGGCCTCGGCCTTTACATCTGCAGGGAGATCGTCACGGCTCACCGTGGTGAGATATCGGCCAGCTCCAACGTGGGCCGGGGTAGCATCTTCACCATCGAGATCCCCCTGACGGACGACTGACACGACATCGAGGAGGGAGAGGCGTATGAGCGCGCCGCTGCTGGGCAAGGTCCTGGTCGACAGTGGAAACATCGACGCCGAACAGCTCGACCGCGCCATCGAGCTGCAGGAGTCGCTGGGCAAGCGACTGGGCGAGATCCTGATGGAGATGGGTGCGCTGAGCGAGGAGTCGCTCGCCGTGGGGCTCGCACAGCAGGTGGGATTCGAGCTGATCGATCCCATGACCGAGCGGGTCGAGCCCGACCTGCTGGCCAAGGTCGAGAAGGAGAAGGCGCTGGCCTGGTGTGCCCTGCCCCTCCAGCATACGGCTCCGCAGGTGGTGCGGGTGGCGATGGCCAACCCGTTCGATCTCGACGTGCGGCGTGACCTCGAATTCATGCTCGGCGCGGGCATCGAGCCGGTGGTGTGCAACAGCACGATGCTCACCGAGGCGATCCGCATGCACTACGGCCTCGAGCGCGAGCTGCAGTCCATGCTGCAGTCGGTCAAGCCCGCGGACCAGGTCGAGGTCACCGCGGTCATGGACATCGACCTCGAGACCATCGAGAAGCGCCTGCGCGAGGGCGGAGCTCGCCCGTACGTCGACCTGTTCAACTTCCTGCTGGCCAACGCTCACGCCTCACGGGCTTCGGACATCCACCTCGACGCGATGGAGGACGCGATCCGCGTTCGCTACCGCATCGACGGCGTTCTCCGCCAGGCCATGAAGCTACCCAAGTGGATCGAGCCGGGCCTGATCTCGCGGATCAAGGTGGTGGGCCGCATGGACCTGTCGGTCCACCACAAGCCCCAGGAGGGCAAGGTCCGCGCGAGCATCGCCGGCAAGGAGAAGGACCTGCGCATCGTCACCATGCCCAGCCAGTTCGGCGAGCGGTGCGTGATCCGGATCCTGGACCCGGAGATCCTGCAGGTGGCCCTGTCCGACCTGGGCCTCGCGTCCAGCCAGCTCAAGGACTACTACCGGCTGATCTCCCAGCCGCAGGGCATGATCCTGATCACCGGCCCCACGGGCAGCGGCAAGAGCACCACCCTGTACGCCACGCTCAACCGGCTGCACAGCGACCAGATGAGCATCGTGTCCGTGGAGGATCCGGTCGAGTACACCCTGCCCGGTATCACCCAGGTGCAGGTGGACGAGCGCCGTGGGCTCACGTTCCCGGCGGCCGCGCGCAGCCTGCTGCGCCAGGATCCCAACGTGCTGGTGATCGGCGAGATCCGCGACCGCGAGACCGCAGCCGTGGCGTTCCAGGCAGCGCTCACCGGCCACCTCGTGTTCGCCACGCTGCATACCACCGACACGGTGTCGACGGTCACGCGGCTACGGGACCTCGACGTGCCGATGTACCTCGTGGGCTCCACGTTGCTGGGGGTGGTCGCCCAGCGCCTGGTGCGGCGGCTGTGCCCCCACTGTCGCGAGCCAGGGGAGCCCGCGCCCGGGGCCTGGGATCAGCTGGAGCGGGAGCCGGTGCCGCTGCCCGACGCGTTCGTGCCCGGGGGGGGGTGCCGCGAGTGCCTGTACACCGGCTACCGCGGGCGCGTGGGGGTGTTCGAGGTGCTGCGTGTCAACGACGCGATCCGCAGCCTGATCGTATCGGGCGCGGACGAGTCCGCGGTCCGCAGGGCAGCCCAGCAGGCCAACCTGGTGCCGCTGACCGACATGGCGCTGGACAAGGTGGCGGCCGGGATGACGTCCCTGCAGGAGGTGGCCCGGCACGTGCGCACGCCGTTCTCCGGCCGGACCGGCCGGGTGGCGGCCTACCGGCCCTCGATGGACCCGGACGAGGATCGGACCGTGCCGACCACGGACCCGGCCCCCGAGGTTCAGCTCGCGGACACCGACCACGATCTGGTCGAACCCTCACACCTGCCCGACTCCTCGGCCCCGTCGGACGGGGAGGCGCCCGAGCACATCCTGGTGGTGGACGACTCCGACGAGATCCTCGACCTCGTGCGCTACAGCCTCGAGGACTCGGGGTTCCGCGTCCAGGTGGCGCGCAGCGGCGAGGAGGGACTCGAGGTCATCGAGCGCCAGCGCGTCAACGATCCGATCCATCTCGTCGTGCTGGACGTGATGATGCCAGGCATGAGCGGATTCGAGGTCTGCGAGCAGCTCAAGCAGGACATCGCGACCGCGTTCCTGCCGGTGTTGATCCTCAGCGCCCGCGGGGACCAGGCCCACGTCAAGGACGGCTTCCGCGCCGGCGCCGACGACTACCTGCCCAAGCCCTTCGATCCCGAGGAGCTGGAGCTGCGGATCCAGGCGCTGCTGCGGCGGGCCTACCGGGGCACTGCCTCCTGACGTGCCGGTAGGCCCTTGGACCAACTAGCCACAGCCGACCGTGGGCAGTAGTCTACGTGCGAGCATGAAGCGCCGAATCCGCCGAACCGCCCCCGCAGCCCTGTTCGAGACGACCCACCCTTCGTTCTTCGACCGGAGTGAGGCGACCGCCCCCCAGACCCGGCGTCGGCTGGAGCTGGTCACCACGGTGGCCGCCCTGGTGACCGCGATGATGGTGGTGGTGACCCACATCGAGGCCGTGGGCGTGTGTTCGCTGCCGATCGTGGGTCAGTACGGCACCGAGTACACCCTGCACACCGAGCGCGAGCTGGCCCAGGCCCACACCGAGGGGGTGGCATTCCCCCTGCAGCTGGTGCGCCTGCCCATGAGCGCGGCCGTGCTCGACGGCGGGCATCCGCCCATGCTGCACCTGCTGAGCTGCATCTGGGCCACCCTGTTCGGACGCAGCGTGTCTGCGTCGCTGCACCTCAACCTGGTGTACTTGGTGCTGGCTGCGCTGTCGGCCGCCCTGTTCGCCCAGTACCTGGCCGCCAGCTGGACCCAGTCGGGCTACCGCCGCATCCCGTGGGTGACCGGCGCCACGGTGGCCGTGGTGCTGCTGCTGCCCGGCCTGTTCGCCTCGGCTCGTCGCTACGATGTGGCCCTGCCGCTCACGGCCTGGTGCACCACGGCGCTGGCCGCGTCGGTGTTCGCCCCGCGGTCCACGCCGGCCGCGGCCCTGATGGGGCTGGCCTCGGCCATGGCCCTGCTCACCCGCTGGTCGGCAGCGGTCTACCTGCTGCCGATCTGGATCGGTCCGCTCGCGCGTATGTACCTGCCCGACTGGGAGGTGGACCGGCGGCGGCCGATGCTGCGGATACTGTTCGCCTCCGGTGTCGCTGTGGCCCTGTGTCTGCCCGTGATCCTGCAGACCCAGGGGGTGGTGTCCCTGCTCGGATCGGGCGCGGACGTGGGATCGAGCCTGGACCGCGCGCTCTCGGAGCTGGGGGGGGTGATGTCGGCGCCCAACGCCTGGAACCTCGGTCCGGGCGTGTTCGCTGGCCGCCTCAACGACCTGGTCGATGGCCTGGTGCGCGCGGCCCTGGGGCCGGGCATGGCGGTGGTGCTGCTGGTGGCTGCCATCGGCGGACGGCAGGGATGGCGCCCGCTGGCGGCCGTGGCCGCCCTGAGCCTCGTGCCGCTGTTGCTGGTGAGCCTGTTCGTGCCCCGCGATGCTCCACTGGAGCGCTACCTGCTGCCGGTGCTGCCCTGGCTCGCCGCGGGGTGCATCGCGGCCGTGACCCAGAACGAGTCACCCTTCTTCCGGTTGATCTTTCCGGGCGTGATCCTGGCCGTGGGCGCGGTGCAGCTGGCGTCCGTGGACGGGATCGTGGACCTGCCGTCGGTGGTGGCGCCGCAGTCGCCGGACCAGCTCGACGGCTGGAACGTCGTGGACGACGCGGCGCGCTCACCCCACGTGGAGCTGGAAGAGGTCGCGATGGCGGCCTGCTCGGTGGAGGCCGGCCGCGGCCAGGTGTTCGTGGACGAGGACGCGTGGGCCCATGAGGGCGTGCGGCACTACCTGCACAAGCACTGCTCCCAGCCTCCCACCGGCGCCTACCCCGGGCTGGACGAGGCCACACCCCTGGGGCTGGCTGGTGGCGCGCCGGCCGCGGCTCTGACCACCGAGCGCATGCCGCGGATCTGGGGCGCTGCGCTCGAGGGGGTCGTGCTACAGTTCGATCGCCGCACCGTCCTGCACCTGTACTTGAGGTAGCCATGCCCCCTCCTGGTCGTCGCCTGCTGGCGCCCTTGCTGGCCCTGGCGCTGGGACTCCCGATCCCGGCGTCCGCCGGATCGCCGACCATCGCGGTGACCTACTTCGACAACAACACCGGGGATCCGGCGAACGACGCCCTGGGCCGCGGGCTGGCCGACATGCTCATCACCGACCTGGCCCAGCTCTCCACCCTGCGGCTGGTGGAGCGCGCCAGGCTCAACGAGGTGCTCGCCGAGCTCGAGCTCGCCGACTCCGCCTTCGTGGATCCGGCCACGGCCGCGACCATGGGGCGCGGCCTGGGCGCATCGCTGATCGTCACGGGATCCTTCGTCGCCATCCACCCCCAGATGCGTATCGACGCCCGTGTGGTGGACGTGGCAACCGGCGAGGTCCTGGCCTCGACCGAGGTGACCGGGCCGACCGACGAGTTCTTCCTGCTGGAGAAGGAACTCGCCATGGCCATCGCCGAGCAGGCCGGGGTGGAGGTCAGCTTCCGCGAGCAGGCGCGGCTGGGCCAGGTGGCCACCGAGTCGTTCGGTGCGTTCAGTGCCTGGTCCGAGGGGCTGGAGGCCCTGGACCGGGGAGCGCTCGAAGAGGCGCGCGCCGAACTCGAGGCGTCGCTGCAGCACGACGAGCGGTTCGCGCCCGCATCGCAGCTGCTGGTGGACCTGCAGCTGCGCCTGGTGGAGTACGGCGAGCAGCGGGGCGAGCTGCTCGCCGCGCGCACCGTGGAGGTGCTGGCGCGGCTGGACGCGATCGCGGCGGCGGGCGGGCCGTACGACGAGGTGCCGGCCGTGGTTGACGTGATCGCCCTGTCGTCGGATGTACAGGCCACAAGGGACGGCAACGCCATCGCGCGGCGGATCCTGGACATGGAGCTGCCCGAGACCGTGCAGATGGAGCTGCTGCCCGGCAAGCGGCTGGTCATGAACGAGTGGGCGCTGTGGTGGACCGCGCACACCTCGATGATGCTGGGGCAGCGGGCCGAGGCGCTGACCTATGGTGAGGCGCTGCTGCAGCGATACCCCACCTCGATGTACGCGTCGGGCGTGAACACGATGATGCAGACGCTGACCCAGGCCCTTCAGCAGCAGGAGCAGGGGCGGGCGGAGGTGCCGGCGATCCGGTCGGCGGCCGCGCGCCTGGGCCAGGAGCTGCGCTGTCGACGTGAACCTCGCCCCGAAGCTCGTCGGGAGGCGTGTCTGGGGTGGCTGCGGCTGGGGGAGGGGCTCGAGGAGCAGGAGCGGTCGCAGGTCATCCGGACCGCGGCGATGCGGCTGCGAGAGAGCGCCGACGGTGCCGGCCTCGACCAGGCCCTGGCGCTGGTCGTGGACGACGAGAAGCTGATCGATGCGCGTGAGGACGTGCGTCGATGGCAGACCGACGCCGAGGGCGCGGCCGCGCGTGCGGCCGACGCCGGTGACGCGCGCGGCGCCCGGGACGCGATCGACGACCTGATCGGCGCTGGGCGGAGGGACGAGGCACACGCGGCGCTGGACGAGGCGCTGCGCCGGTGGTCCGACGATCCGGACCTGCGCGCGAGCGCCGTGTCCCTGGCCGTGTCCACCGGCGACCTCGAGGCGGCCGAGTCCGCGCAGTCGGCCTGGAGCGAGCGCTGGGCAGCCCACGAGGCCGCTGACGAGGAAGGGGACGCCGCGGAGGCGCTGGCTCGATACCGAGATGCCGCGGCCAGCGACCGGGTCACCCGGAGTGTGGACTCCCTGCGCGATCACCTCGCCGAACTCGCGGATGTGGAACCGGAGGTGCTGTACCGGCTGGCCCGGGACCTGCAGAATGCGCACCAGTACGCAGAAGCGGCCGTGGAGTGGGAGCGGCTGGGCCGGGATTTCCCCGGATTTCGCAGCCACGACGCGTCGCAGTCGCTGTGGTACGCGGCGGCGGCGTGGCACTCGGCTGGTGACGTCCAGCGGGCGAGGGGACTCTACGTGGAGGTGGCCGAGCGGTACGGCGACACGCCCAGCGGCGAGTCCGCGCGCATCATGGTGCAGACGCTGCCGCGATAGCGAGCCGCTCCCCCAGCCCCGTACCCCGCTGTGTGGGCGAGGCGATCGCCTCGCGGATCACCGCCTCCGGGCCCACCACCGTCACATGTCGCCGGGCCCGGGTGACCGCGGTGTACAGCAGCTCACGGGTGACCACCGGCGAGCGTCGCGAGGGCAGCACCAGCAGCACCTCGTCGTACTCCGAACCCTGGCTGCGGTGCACGGTGGTGGCGAACACCGTGGCGTGCCCGGGGAGGCGCGCGGGCGTCAGGCCGCGCAGCTCGCCGCGCGCGGCCGGGAAGAACGCCCGCGACTCGCCGAGGTCGTCGCGCCCGATCACCCCGATGTCGCCGTTGAACAGCCGCAGCGCGTGGTCGTTGGCCGTGACGATCAGCGGCCTGCCGTCGTAGTGGGCGTGGCGTCCCCCCACCGGGGGCTCCCACCCCACCAGCAACCGCTCCAGCTGGGGCGTGAGCTGGTGCACGCCCCACGGCCCGTGGCGGTGGGCGCACAGCACGCGGAAGCGGTCCAGCGCTGCCAGGCGCTGCCCGGGGGAGGTCGCGGTGGTGAAGGACCGGTACCCCGTGGTCACGGTCGCAGCGATGGTGTCGATCAGGTCGGCGTCCTCGTCCACCTGCACCCACGCCAGCTCGGGTCGCGTCTGCAGCAGCTGGATCGCCTCGTCGCCGTGGCCGCCGTTGATCGCCCGGGCGAGCCGCCCGATCCCGCTGTCCGGGCCGAAGCGGTAGCTGTGGGTCAGCTGCACGACGCTGCCGGGGAGACCGGCGTCACAGATGTCGGCCAGCACGGCCCCGGCTTCCACCGAGGCGAGCTGATGGCGGTCCCCGAGCAGCACCAGTCGCGCGCTGGCGGGCAGCGCGTCCACGAGCTGCGCCATCAGCCCCTGGTCCACCATGGACGCCTCGTCCACCACGACCACGTCTGCAGCCAGCGGGTTGCCTGCGTGGCGCCGGGGCGGCCGGTCGGGGCGCCAGCCCAGAGCGCGGTGGATGGTCGAGGCCTGGGGCTGGATGGCCTCGCGTACCCACGGCTCGCAGCGCAGTTCCCGGTCTCCCTCGGCGGCCAGCGCGCCACGCACCGACTCCACCAGGCGCGCAGCGGCCTTGCCCGTGGGCGTGAGCAGCTGGATCACGGGCGGCGCCTGGCCCAGGCTGGCGGCCTCTTCCAGCAGCAGGGCCCACAGCCGCACCACCGTCGAGGTCTTGCCCGTGCCCGGGCCCCCGGAGATCACGGCGAGTCCACGCCGGGCCGCGGTCCGTGCGGCCGAGCGCTGGTCCGCCGCCGGGCCGTCGTCGCCGGGGAAGATCCGTCGAAGGGCCGCCTCCGCGGCCTCGGGATCGAGGCCGACCACCTCGCGCCGAGCGCGGGCGAGCAGCTCGCGGGCCACGTTCTCCTGGTCCTCCCAGTGGCGGGTCAGGTGGACGCGCGTGCCGTGCACGACCAGTGGCGTGACGCGATCGGGCGCCAGGTCACCGTCCCCGGCGGGGCAGGGGTGGGCGAACAGGGGGCTGTCCCGCACGGCGTCCAGCCACTCCCCGAGGCCCGGCCAGCGGGCCACCTCGCCCTCCTCTGGTGTGTCCAGGGGCACCGCGGTATCGGCGAGCTCGTCGAGGTCGGCGCACGCGTGGCCGTTGCGGGCGGCCCTGCTGGCCGCGGCAGCGGCCAGCAGGGCCAGCGGCTCCACCTCGCCGCCGATGCGGCCCATGGCGCGGGCGAAGAGGACGTCCAGCGGCTCCAGCGCGCCAGCGGCCAGCAGCAGGTCCAGCGTCGGGGTCATGGCGGCCCCCCGGCGAACAGGGACGACAGCGCCTCGAGCAGCGGGGGCGACAGGTCGTCGCGCACCACGCCGTAGCGCCAGTCCGTGGCCGGGGTCATGCCCCGGATGAACAGGTACAGCGCGCCGCCGAAGTGCGTACCCGGGTCGTACGTGGGGAGGCGGTAGGCCAGCAGCCGGTGCAGCGCCACTGCGTACAGGTGGTACTGCAGGTAGTAGTGGTGGTCGGCCATGGCCCGGGCCAGCCGTGGTGGCGCGTAGTCGGCGAGGCGGTCGCCGAGGCGGTTGGACTTGTAGTCGACCATCCACCAGCGCCCCTGGTGCTCGAACACCAGGTCGACGAAGCCCTTGAGGAATCCCTGCAGGGGTACGAATTCGAGGGCTTCGACGCGATCCGTGTACACCGACGGGAGTGAACCGTGACGGCGCAGGACGTCCGCGAGGGCGCGGGCATCGACCGCGGGTTGCTGCGCGGGGAAGACGAACGGCAGCTCGTCCAGCCGACGGCTGCGATCCACGTCCCGCAGCCGGGGCAGGTCCTCGCCGAGCGGGGTGTCGAGGGTGGTCTGTACGGCAGTCGCGGCCAGGGGGGCCCAGCGTGACGGGGCATAGCCGTGGGCGTGCAGCTGTTGCTCGATGACCTCGGCGTGGCCCGTCGGCTCGACGAAGTCGACGTGTTCGAAGATCGCGTGCAGGCAGGTGCCCACACGGCGTCCGGCCGGGAATCCAACCAGGTTGGCGGGCGCGTCCGTGGGCCGGGCGGAGGTGGCCGGGCTCGGCGCGCCGAAGTCGGCGTGGTCCAGGCCGTCGGCCTCGTGCGGCGCGAGGGTGTGCTCGCCCGCCACGAGCCCGGAGAAGCTGGATGTGCGGCGTCCGGGGAACGAGCGGCGCGTCACGGGCCGGGCGGTCAGGGAGGCCGGGGAGACCGCGCCCGGCCGGTACGGGACGACGACGTCGTCGTCAAGCGAGGTCACCTCGATGGAGCCATCCGAGCCGTCGGCCAGGGCCTGCAGGTCTGCGAGCAGGTCCTCGTCGTCCAGCTTCTTCAGCCGCTTGCCCAGCGCGGCTGGCGACACCTCGGCGACGCGCCGGTGCAGCAGCCACGCCGGAGGGGCGGCCTCGGCCCCCTGGAACGCGCCCCAGACCCACAGGCACAGGTGCCGCGCCCGGGTCAGCGCCACGTACAGTTGGCGAAGCCCTTCGGCGGCTGCCTCGGCGTCCTCCAGGGCCGTGTGTTCGCGCAGGCGGTCCGTGCCCAGGTCCAGCTTGGGCCGGTCGCCGTCGTCGGGATCGTGGAACGCCACGGCCGGCGGGCCGAGCCGGCGGCGCTGGCTGCCCTGCCACAGGAAGGGGCAGTACACCACCGGGAATTCCAGCCCCTTGCTGCGGTGCACGGTGACCAGCTTGACCGCGTGCTCGTCGCTCTCGAGGCGGAGCTGCGCGTCGTCGCCGGGCGCCACCTCGCCGTTGAGGCGTGCCTCGAACCAGCGCAGCAGCCCGCTGGGACCGAGGTGTTCGGTGGTCACTGCGTTGTGCAGCAGCTCGGCCAGGTGCAACAGGTTGGTCATGCGCCGTTCGCCATCGCGCAAGCCGAGCAGGCGCGCGTGCGTGGGAGGCGCGCCTGCCGCGGCCTGCTGGTCCAGCACCGCGCTGAACATGGCCATGAAGCCGTACCGCAGCCACCGGGTGCGCCAGTCGGCGAAGCGCTGCATCCAGGCTTGCCAGGCCTCGTCATCCGTGCGCAGGGAGAAGAGCTGGTCGCCGTCGAGGCCCACCAGGTCGGTGACGGCGGCCGCGCGCACGTGCGCCTCGTCCGCGGGATCGGCGAGGGCGGCCAGCAGCTGGTGCAGGTCGGCCGCTTCGAAGGAACCCAGCACGCTGTCGGCGCTGTACAGCACCGACGGAATGCCCGCCGCGCGCAGGGCGTCCTGCATCTGCTGGGCCTGGCGGTTGGTCCGCACGAGCACGGCCACGTCGCCGGCCTCGAGCCGGTGTCCGCCGACCCGTACGTCGTCGGTCAGCATGCGTGCGATGTCCGCGCTCACGAGCGCGGGCAGGCCTTCGCCGGACCAGGCGCTGGTGATGCGGCCCTGCTTGCCGGCGCGCCCGTCCCGGGGGACGAACCTGACCTGCATCGGCGCCATGGGCTCGCCGCCTGTGCCCAGCGTGTCCCGGGCGTCGGGGCGCGCCTCGGCCGGATCGAAGCCGATGCGATCCAGCAGGAACGGCCGCGACAGGCGGCCGAAGAGCGCGTTGACCGCGCGTACCAGGGAGGGGTCGGAGCGCCAGTTGGTGGCCAGGGTCCAGGTCCGGTCCCCGGCGTCCGCGGCCGCCTGCAGGTAGGCGTGGATGTCCGCGCCGCGGAAGCGGTAGATCGACTGCTTGGGATCGCCGATGAGGAACAGGGGAGTGTCCGTACCGTGCCAGATCCTGCCGAAGATGCGGTATTGCACCCGGTCGGTGTCCTGGAACTCGTCGATCAGCGCGGCGCGGTAGCGGGCGCGGATGGCTCGGGCCAGCCGGCCCCGATCGCGGCCGTCCAGGGCGTCGGCCAGGCGATGCAGCAGGTCGTCGAAGGACCACACGTTGCGTTCGTCCTTGCGGCGGCGCAGCTCCTCCACGGCGTGGTCGGCGAGACGCCGGCGAAACGACAGCAGCCACGCGTCCATGGCGGCGCCCGCCCCGCACAGTCGTTCCATCGCGTCGAGGATCGGGTGTTGCAGCGGCGGGGAGCCGGTCCGCGTGGCAGCGGCCAGGCCAGAGGCGGTGAAGCGGGCCGCCGCGCCGTGGATGGTCGCCTCCCGAGGCCCTTCGGGCTCGAGCCAGTCGTCGATCGCCCCCATCCACACGGGGACGCGATCCCTGCGGTAGCTGCGGCGGTTGAGCCCTGGCGCGGCCTGTACGAGCGCCTCGAGGTCGTCGCGGCCCGCCTGCCAGGCGCTCCGGGCCGCCGTCCAGGCCGCGCGGAACGCCGGGGCCGGGTCGGGCTCGGTCCAGACCGGGGGCAGCACCAGCCGGTCCGGCTGCGCGACCACGGCGGCCGCCAGCGAGGCGAGCTGCGCCGGCGTGATCCCGTGACGACGCAGGGACCGCACGAGCAGTGGATCGGCGTCGTGCACCTCCCGGGCCCAGAAGTCGGTGGCGACCTGCAGCAGCAGGGGGCCCACGTCCGTCTCCAGTTCGGTGTCGAACGGTACCCCGCTCTCGAATGCGTTCTCGGTCAACATGCGCCGGCAGAAGCCGTGGATCGTGGAGATCGCGGCCTCGTCGAAGTCGCGCAGCGCTCGCTGCAGGCGGTCGTGCACGCGGTCCGCGTCGGTGGCGTCCACCAGCGCCCGGACCAGCTCGTCGGGGCGTCCGGCCCGCAGGTCGGTCAGGGCGCCGCGGATCCGGCTGCGCACCCGGTCCCGCAGTTCGGCCGTGGCCGCCTCGGTGAAGGTGACGACCAGCACGTCGTCCACGGCCAGGTCGTGCTCCACGAGCAGCCGCAGCAGCAGCGTGGTGATCGTCCAGGTCTTGCCGGTGCCGGCGCTGGCCTCGATCAAGTGGGTGCCCCGCAAGGGGACCGCCAGCGGCGCGAGCAGGTTCACGGCGTGTCCCCCGTGGCTACGCGGTGGGCGAGCATGGGCAGGGCCACCTGCAACGCGAGCTGCTCGAACCGCGGGTCCACGTCGCCACTCGCGTCCAGGCGGGGATCGTCGTCGCCGAACAGGCGCGCCACGGCGTCGTCGTCGGCCTCACCCGGGATCTCCCGTCCGCCGCCGATGGTGCGGGCGTACCACACCTCGTCCGACCGCCGCAGGGCCTCGGCCGTGTCCTCACCCGCGGCCACGGCGTCGGCGAAGGCCAACGAGGTGGCCGGGAAGAAGCGCAGGGGCTCGCGCTGGCCGGCGGCGAACAGGGCCATGAGGTCGGCGATCAGGGCGCGCGGCTCGGCCTGGAGCGGGCCGTAGCCCAGCCGCTCCACGTCCACGCCGGCGCCGCGGCCCAGCAGCTCGCTGTGCTGGGGCAGATCCGGCGCCATCGCGCACAGCAGCAGGTGGCGTAGCCACAGCTGGAGCTGGGCCGCAGGCCGGATCCGTCCGGCCGTGGCGAGCCGCTGGCCGGTCGGCCACAGATCGGTCAGCCGGCCCGTCAGGCGGACGCCACCCACCTCCAGGTCCACCGGCCGCGGTTCGTGGGGCTCGCCGGTCATCGCCGCCAGGGCGGCGTCAGCCAGGGGTCGCACACGCCGCACCAGGTCGTCGTGGTGGCAGCGGCCGGGCGTGCCCAAGGGGAGCTCGCCCCGGCCCTCGAGCACGGCGCGGTAGTCGTTCAGGTTCCCCCCGGCCAGGGCGTGCCGTAGCAGGGCGGTCGCCATCCGGTGGTCGTCCAGACCGCCGGGCTGGAGCGGCTCGCGGTCGGGCAGGGCCTCGTCCAGCCGCACCGGGTACACGCCGATGCGGCGCTCGAGGAACCACGCGGCGGGCGAGCGCAGGAAGGCCAGCAGATCGCGCACATCGAGGACCGCGATCAGGTCGTCGTCGGGCAACGGCGCGGTCAGGAAGGGCCGGGGCTCGGATCGCCCCCCGGCCACGGCGCGCGCCCCCTGGCACAGGCCGGCCCGGTAGCTGAACAGCCGGGCGGTGCCGTCGAAGTAGCGGGGGCTGAACGGCTGCAGCGGGTGATCGAGCACGAGCCGCTCCCGCACCCAGGCGTGTGTGTCGTCGCCGGTCTGCACGGTGTCGGCCACGGTGTCGAGCAGCTCGCTGACGAGCACCGACGGGGGCAGGGGTGCGTTGTCCCGGATGCTCTGGCCGACGAACGTGATCAGCAAGTGGTCCCGCGCAGACATCAGCGCGTCGAGGAACAGGTGACGGTCGTCGCCTCGCGTGGAGCGGTCGCCTGGACGGGGGTCGGCCTCGATCAGGTCGAACCCGGGGGAGCGACGCGTGCGCGGGAAGTCGCCGTCGCTCAGGCCGACGAGGCACACCACGCGGAAGGGGATCGACCGCATGGGCAGGAGGTTGCACACCGTCACCCCGCCGGCGAGGAAGCCGTGGGCCGAGCGGGTGTCGGCGAAGTGCGTGGCCAGCACGTCGCGCAGCACGTCGAGGTCGACCGCCTCGGCGAAGCGCGCCAGCCGACCACGCTCGGCGAGGGCCTGGAGCTCGACACGGATCAGCTGCTGCTGCCAGGCGTCGTCGCCGTTCCCGTCCAGCAGCCGGTCCACCAGCTGCTCGAGGTCCCGGGCCCAGGAGGCCAGGGGGCGCGGATCGCGCAACGCCGAGAGCTGCTCGAACAGGATCTGGCAGAATCCGGTGAACCGGCCGAGCAGGTCCGCACCCTGGCCGCGAGCCGCCTCGTGGGGGAGCACGCCCTCGAACAGGCGCTCGCCGCTCAGCGCGTAGCCCAGCAGCAGTCGGTCCAGGCCGAATCGCCAGGTGTTGCGCGACCGGGCGGGCTGGTCGAATGTCGCCCGGTGGCTGGCGTCGATGCCCCAGCGGATGCCAGCGTCCCGGACCCAGCCCTGCAGCACGTCGAGGTCGGCGGCGTCGATGCCGTGGCGTCGGGCGACCGGCTCGTAGGCCAGCAGGTCGAGCACGTCCGCGGCGGTCACGCGGCCGCGCACCAGCTCCAGCACGCCGAGGAAGGCTTGCACCGCGGGCGCGGTCGACCGGGCCTGGCGGTCGCTGATGCGGTAGGGGATGCGGGCGGTCGCGCTGCCGAATACGGCCTCCACGTACGGTGCGTAGGTCTCCACGTCCGGGGCCATGACGATCACGTCGGCGGGGGAGAGGGTGGGATCCGACTCCAGCAGGTCGCGCAGCTGGTCGTGCAGGACCTCGATCTCGCGCATGGGGCCGTGGCAGGCGTGCACCTGGAGCGAGCGGTCGTCGTCCGCGAGGGGGATCCGGGCCCCTGGATCGCGCAGGCGATCGGCGATCACGTCCGCCTGAAGCGTCGCCAGCAGTGGCCGGGGTGCGGGCGCCGGGGCGGGGTCGAACCGCGCGTCCCGCGCCGCAGACGGGGCCGCGTGGCCCGCCAGCACGCTGCGGAACTCCCTCGCCTGGCCGGCCATGGAGGTCAGCAGGGGGTTGTGCTCGCCCGCGCCGACCGACGGCGTCGGCAGGAACAGGTGTACGTCCGAGTGCGCGGCCATCGCCGCCAGCAGCTGCACATAGAGGGGAGGGAGGGTGGATACGCCGAACAGGCTGATCCGCCTGGGGAGCGCGTCGGCTGCGGCCGGATCCTCGGCCAGCGCCTGCACGAACGCCGCGGCCCGTCGAGCCATGGGGGTCGCGCCGAGGCGGCGCACGCATGCGCGGTGCAGGTCTGCCTGCCAGCGGGCGTCGGCGCGCTCACCGTCGTCCCCGGCCTCCCAGCGGATCACGAGGTCGGGGCGGTACACGGCGTACTGGTCGAGGGACGTGGCGATGCGGCGGGCCAGACCGAGGCGCTTCAGCCCGCGGGGGTCGTCCTGCAGGTACGCAGCCAGGTGGGAGAACGGGCCGCGGTCGAGGTGCGCGGGCAGCGCGGCCAGCACCGCCCACAGCAGGTGCTCGCCGGTGAACGGGACCTCGTCCGAGGCGGGCGGCCCCAGCACGGCCTCGAACAGCTGCTCGATCAGCTGGCGGGGGAACGGCACCCGGGCCGCGGACCACACACCCAGGCGCTGGCACAGCTCCATGCCGAGCCAGGTCTCCATGCCGCGGCTCTGCACCGCGATCCACTCCGGCACGGTTGGAGGCCCGACCGGATCGGACAGCAGCTCGGCCAGGGCGTCGACCAGGTGCTCGACGCGGTTGGACTCGTACAGGACCAGCATGGGTCCGAACGATACCAGGGCGGGGCGTCAGGGGGTGTCGGTGTCGCGCAGGTGCCAGTGGTAGCCGCGCACGGCGCGGACCGCGTCCAGCGCCGCCAGGCGGTCGAGCACGCGGCCGAGCACGTCGGGCCGCCTCAGGCCGATCTCGAGTTCCAGCAGGAACGGTTTGTGGGTCCGCGCGCGCCCGTCGATGCGTGCGATGTTGACCCCTGCGCGGCTGGTGACGTCCACCACCTCGCCCAGGGCGCCGGGGCGGTGCCGCATGTGCAGCACCATGCACAGCAGCAGCGAGCCGCGCAGGTCGGCCCACGTGCCGGGCTCCCACACGTCGGACGTGGCGTGGGGGCAACCGCGGCGGTGCACGATCCACTGGCCGCTGCGCGACACTCGCCCGAGCAGGGGCTGCGGCGGAACCGGCAGGCAGCACGTGGACCACACGATCACGCCGACCGTGGGGTCCTCCAGCACGAAGCCGGAGTTGCCGTCACCGGGGCGCGCGATCCCCCGGACCGGGCCGCGCCCCTTGCGAAGCGCGCGGCGCACCTGGGTCCGGGCGCGAGTCGTGCGTACGAGGCCGATCCAGGAACGGCGTGGGCGCGCGTCGGGCCGCGTGATCACCTCGACAACGTCGCCGTCGGCCAGCTCGGTCACGGGCGAGTGGGGGACGCCGTTGATCCGGGCCCCGGTGCAGTGGTCGCCGACCTCGCTGTGGATCAGGTAGGCGAAGTCCACGACCAGCGCGCCGGCCGGCAGGGTGCGCCGGTCCCCCTGCGGGGTGAAGATGTCGATGCGGTCCTGCGCGACGTGGGCGTGCACCTCGGACATGCGCAGGTCCGTGTCGCCGATGGTGGCGAGCAGCGACTTGTAGCGCTCGCGGTCCGGACCGCTGACCCCCCACTCGGCCAGGATCCCCCGTCGGTTGCCGGCGTGGTCCTGCTTGCGCTCCACCAGGACCGCAAGCGGCAGCCCCCGCCACAGGACACGGGTGGTGAGGGCCCGGAACCCGTTGACCCGGGGGGCGTTGAGGTAGTCGCGCACGTGCCTTGGCATCACGCGGAACCGCCGGTGCATCAGCCCCAGCACCCGCCAGGCGGCCTCGTCATCGGTGACCTGGCAGCGCAGCCGGTGCACGGGCCAGCTGATCTCGTCGACCTCGGCCTCGCCCGGGGTGGTGCCCAGGTTGACGTACTGGGCGAGCCGCCGCTGCTCCACGTGCCACGAGACCAGGCCGTGGTCCGGGATCGCATCCACGTGGGGCGGGAGCTGCTCGATCATGTCGCGCGCCTGCTCCTGCAGGTCGGCCAGGATGGCGTGCGCCTTGCGGGTCTGACGGGCCATCAGGTGAGGGAGGATCTGCTCGACCAGCTCGTCGGCCAGGTCGAGCGCGCCCAGGCGCCGCGTGACCCCCACGTAGATCAGTCCCAGCCGCGCCTTGGCGCGCGCCTTGGCCGGTCCGTGCACCTCGAAGGTGCGTGCATTGTCCAGCACGTCCAGCGCCTTGACGAGCAGCACGCGCAGGTCCATGGACGCGGCGCCGAGGATCCGCTGGTATGTGGCGGGCATGTCGCCGGCGCCGGTCGCGGGATCCCGGATCTTGGACAGCGCTCGCACCAGGGTCGCCACCTCCCGGTCCAGCGCTCGTATCCGCCGAGTGGGTTGCTTCTGGGGCGGGCCGTCCTCGATGGCGTCGTGCAGCAGGGCGGCCATCACGGCCACCGGATCGGTCAGCCCCCACTCCAGGCAGCTGGACGCCGCGGCGACGGGGTGCACCACGTAGGGGGCACCGTCGAGCTTGCGCTGCTGGCCGGCGTGCAGATCCCGTGCGAGGTCGGCGGCCGCAGCGATCCGATCCGCGCCGTCGTTGCCGAACGCCGCGCGGCTCTGCTCCACGAGCGCCGCGATGGCCGCCTGGACTCCCACACCCCCATGCTAGCGCGTTCAGAACGGCGGCTGATAGGGGTCTCCGGCAAGCAGGCACGGAGAGGCCTGCAGTTCGCGGCCGACGAGCTGCTCGATCTCGCCCTGGTGCTCCCCGTCGTGCATGTGCGCCTCGATGGCGTGGTCGTTCACGCCGAGGTTGGGGAAGGCGTAGGAGATGTCCAGGAAGTAGTGCAGCCTGAGCCACTGGATCAGCACCAGGTCGACCACGTGGTCGTCCGCGGCGATCGCGGCGTAGAACTCGGGGTAGTGGTTGCGCGCGCGCTGCAGGTACAGCTGCAGGAAGTACGTCAACGCCAGCGCGCCATCCCGGGCGGAGATGCCCCACGGCTCGTACTCGCCCACCAGCGCGAGCGCGGCCAGGCCATTGATGTAGCAGTTGAGCTCGTCGAGCAGCTCCATGAAGTCGTACGTGCCCTGCGTGCCCGTGAGGTAGGTGTCGGCGTACAGGTCTGTGGAGCCGTCCTCCAGCATGCCGTAGATCTCGCCCCGCTCGAAGCCGCTGTGGTGGTGTACCGAGGGCTGCCAGTCGCTGTTGACCCAGTAGGCGAAGGTCGACCCCCAGTGCGCGTACTCGTAGTCGTAGCCGTGGGTCTCCTCGTGCACCACGGTCATCAGCGACTCCATCAGCATGGCGAAGCTCGAGGTGTCGACGAACCAGTCGATGTAGGGGTCGTCCTGCATCACCCACAGCAGGTCGTGGCCGCTGGGGTAGCGGCGGTCGGTGACCTCCAGGACGGTGTCCCACCAGTTGGTGCCGTGGAAGGCCGCCTCGAGGTCGGCCAGGGTGGCTGACGGGTCCACGGGCTCGCTGTAGCAGTAGGGACCGCTGTCGTCGTCGTCGGCGGGGGGGGTGCTGTCGTCGTCGTCGGCGGGCGGCTTCGTGTCGTCGTCGTCTGCAGTGTCGTCGTCACCCCAGGTGTCGTCGTCACCGTGCGCGTCGTCGTCGCCGAGGTTGGGGCGGCGCCCGTCGTCGTCGTCAACCGTCCCGCAGCCGGCCATCACGCACGCCGCAGCCAGCAGCGCGACGGTCAGGGTGATGGGCCGCGGCCACGGCATCAGCGATCCCCCGTGGACTGGAGCTGCCAGATCTCCCCTGCGCCGGGTGCGAGTGTGCGGGGCTCACCGGCGCCGCACGTCTCTCCGGTGAACAGCTCGGTGCCACCCGGGCAGGTCTCGTCGAGGTCGTCGTCGCCCATGTTGAGCAGCACCACGTGGTGCTCGCCGACCTGCCACCGGGACGGCACCTGGTCGTCGGGGGCCACCATCTCGTACATCGGTCCCGCGTCCAGACCGGACGGGTGGGCCAGCGGCTCCAGGGGCACGGGGAGCTGGCCGCGCAGGCCCACGGCTCCTTCGTGCAGGGCCCAGCCGAGCAGGTGTTCGTCCAGGGCGGGCAGGTCGTCGCCGAGCAGCCAGGCCCCGCCCGAGACCACCTGGGCCGCGACCGCGCCGCGCGCCCGCGTGTCGTCGAACGGCGCGCGCACCAGCAGCTGGTCGGGGTCGTTCCACCACAAGGTGCCGTTGGCCCAGGCCCGCGCCGCCGTGGCCCGCGCCTGCCAGCGGAGGAACTCGGGCTGGGGATCGGGGATGCCGCCGAACGCGATGTCCGCGCCCGTGCGGTAGGACTCGGCGTAGCCCACCGTGGGCAGCAGGGGCGCGCCGCAGGCCAGCACCCATGCGTCGCCGGCGGCCTCGCGCAGCAGGGTCAGTCCGCGGTGGTAGGCCTCGACCCCGGTCACGTCCTCGTGGCGTTGGCCCTCCTGGGCGCCGGCGTAGAGGAAGTCCAGCTTGAGGTACGTCCACCCCTCGGCCACGCGGTCGGCCACCTGCTGGGCCATCCAGGCGCCCGCCTGCGGGTGGGTCGCGTCGATGATGGCGTAGTCGCCGGTGCCGATGTTGTCGAACGCGATCTCCTCGCCGTCGAGGTCACGCACCCACCAGTCGGGGTTCTGCTGGTAGGCGTCGGTGTCGCGGTGCACGTAGAACGGGGCCATCCACAGCCCTGGCGTGAACCCGGCGTCGGCGACGTCCGCGGCCAGCACGTCCATGCCCGACGGGAAGTCCTCGCCCGCGGTCCACGCCCCCCACAGCTGCTGCCAGCCATCGTCGACCTGGAACACCTCCATGGGCGCGAGGTCGTCACCCGGATCGGCGGCGAACGCCAGGTTGGACCGCACGTCGTCCTCGGTGACCTCGGCGTAGAACTGGTACCAGGTGGCCCAGCCGGTGGGGGGAGGGGAGGGCAGCTCCGGTCCGCCGATGCGGCCCACCACCGCCTCGGCGTAGTGTCGATGCAGCGCGTGCGCGTCGTTCCCCACGGCCAGGTGCAGCGGGTCGAGCTCGAGCTGCTCGCCGTCGGCCAGGGCGACGCGCTCACCGCGGTGCCCCCAGACCGCCCACAGCTGCGTGCCCTCGGTGGCCAGCCAGACCTTGGTGCGCGCCACCGACTCGGCCCCTGCCAGCAGGGACGCCCCGTCGGCGCGGCCGACCAGGCCGACCCACCAGGAACTCCACGGGGTCTCCTGGAAGACCGAGGTGCTGTCGCCGTCTCCGCCCACGGTGGGCAGCCCCTGTTCCAGCTCGACCGTGTCGGTCTCGACCACGCCCGAGAACGACCACGACTGGTAGCCCTGCCGCCAGAAGCGGACGGGCTCGGCGCCCGACAGACCGTAGGGCCCGCTGAGGGCCAGCCCCTCGAACACCGCGTCACCCTCGGCGGTGACCAGGGGGCGTACGGCGCCCTGATCCTCGACCAGCTCCACGGTCAGGCTGCCTTCGCCCGACACCGCGGCCGTCAGCGCCAGGGACGCGCATCCGTCGAGCTCCAGGGTCAGCGTGTCCCCGTCCAGCACCAGCACCGCGTCACCAACGCAGGGATCGGTCGCTTCGGTCGCGGAGTCGTCGTCGTCACCCTCGTCGCGGTCGCATGCGGCGAGCACGAGGCACAGCAGCGCGAGCAGTCCCCAGCCGATCGTCGCGGTCCCTCTCACGTGTTCATCGCTCCTTCCACCGGGCGGTCGACGATGCCGAGGAAGCGCTCGATGCGCTGCTCCACGTACAGCGCCTGCTTCGAGTCCCCCAGGCGCCCCAGCAGCTTCATGGTCTCGCCGTCCTTGCGCCGCAGCCACACCTCCCAGGTGTGGATCTCGTGGCGCACGCGCTGGTGGGTGATTCCCATCTTCCGCCGACGGGTGACCACCCGCACATGCTCGCGCACATACAGCTGATCGATGGACGCCGACGCCAGGCGGCGTTTGCCGGGCCACCATAGCGGGCCGTGGGCGACCCGCAGGATTCCACGGGTCACGGTGAAGCGGGTGCGGTTGATCAGTCGCGCCACGCCGGTGTACAGGAACGTCAGCCCCACCAGCCCCAGGAGCCAGTGGAGCACGGCCGGGAGACCCACCTGCGCGAGCACCGAGTCGTCGACGAACAGCATCGGCACCAGCACGAACACCACCACGGCGATCACGGCCGCGTCGATCAGCGCCCGGGCCGACAGCCACAGCACCCGGATCTCCAGGCCGTCGGGCTGCTCCTCGAAGCGTACCCCCCGCGGCAGCGCCACCTCGGGCCGCTCCCACGGCGCGTCGAGGTCGTCCTCCGGCCGGCGCAGCATCGTGGGGTAGCTCATCGCGCTGCAGTTCGGGCAGCGGGCCAGCCCCTGATCCGTGAGGAAGTGCTCCTCGGTCATGGCCGCGTTGCAGTGGGGGCAGACGTGGGTCACGGATGGGCTCCGGGTCCACTATATCGGATCAGCCCAAGGGGTCATGGCCGCGGAGCGCGGATGTCATTCACTCGGTCTGTCCAGCGGTCTCGTCGTCCGCGTCGAGGATGACGCGCTCGATGCCCTCGAGGTCGGCGAGCGCGCGCAGCAGTTCCTCGACCTGCTCGTCGTCGCGCAGCACGATGCGGTAGCGGTACGACAGGGTTTCGCCGAAGCGCAAGGAGCGCGCCTCCACCAGGGACAGCTTGCGGCTGAACCGCTTGAGCACGGCCAGCGCCTCGGTCTCGCTGCTCTCGTATGCGGCGAGGTCGAACCGCAGCAGCCGGATGCGGCCCCGCACGCCGCCCAGCGGGATCAGCCACAGGGCCATCACCGTGAGGCTGACCACCAGCGTGCCCATCAGGGCCACCCGGTAGGCGAACACCCCACAGGCGATGCCCACCGCCAGGGAGAAGAACACGAAGGTGATGTCCCACGGGCTCCGCAGCCGGGTGCGGAAGCGGATGATCGCCAGCGCGCCGACCAGGGAGAAGGCGCGGGCGATGTTGTTGCCGATGACCATCATCACCATCGCGCCGACCACGGCCAGCAGCACCAGCGAACCGAGCATGGGCGCGGACAGGACCCGATCGGGCACGGAGAAGCGGTAGACCACCGCCACCACCAGGCCGAGCACCGCGGCCAGCAGCAGCGACTGGAAGATCTGCACGATGTCCAGGTTCAGCGCCTGACCAAATGCCAGCTCGAGGTCGATGTCGGTCACAGGCCCCACCCCAGCCGGCGCACCGGCCGCGGCGTCACGTAGCGCAGCTCGCGGTGGGCGTGGGGGCGCAAGGCGCGCGCCACGCTCAGGTTGGCCTTGGACACCGGGACGGCCCGCAGTGCCAGCGCTCGACAGATGTGCCGCATCCACTGCGGCCGATCGCCATCGTATTTCAGCTCCAGCACCATCCAGTCCGCGGGCAACAGCTCGACCGTGGGGGGAGCATACAGGTCATGGGCGCCATGGGCCACGCAGGCGCTGACCGTGAAGTCCAGGGTGAGCCTCAGTCGGGGCAGGTCCTTGCGCCGGGAGACGAAGACCTCGCGCACGTAGTGCACCACGGTCACCGGGCGGTAGCCGTGGCGTCGGGCCTCGCGCGCGAAGTGTTCCGCCGTGTAGTGCCCCCTGCCCGGCTCGAACGAGTCGCACAGCGGCTCCCAGGGCCGCGGGTGGTCCATGCTGCACCAGGAGTCCGCGTCGCTGACGCGCACCCGGTGTTTGACCACCCAGTTCTCCAGCTTGCGCTTCATCTCCAGGAACACCGGCTGTTGCGTGCCGGCCCGTCCGTAGGTGCGGATGCGCAGGCGGTGTCGGATCTTGCGCTCGTCCATGCGGTGGAAGTAGTCGCGGAAGCGAGGCGTGTCGAGGTACAGCGTGTGCACGTGGTATCCACGCCCGCCCCGCTCCAGCTCGAACGCGTGCGGATCGGGCCGCACGAACGGTTCGGCGATCTGTACGATCCGGTCCCGGGCCGCGATCGGCAGGGCGTACTTGTACTCGTAGCGCCCCCTGTCGATCGGCCGGCTCACCGTCACACCCCCGTCAGCTGTCGCCACAGCGAGTCGAGCAGGCCCTCGCCTGCGCCGTGCAGCGGCATCAGCGCCACGCCGGTCATGCCCGAGCGCAGCAGGTGTTCGGTGTTGTCCAGCTCGACGCTGGCCCAGAAGATCTGTGCGCCGTTGAGGTTCACCGCGTTCTCGCCCATGTCGACGATCGCGCCGGTGAAGGTGGTGCGCGGGCAGGCCGGGGTATCGAATGCCACCTCGTCGCCGAGCAGCACCCGGTGACGGTTGGCCTCGGGCACGGGGATGCGCAGGTACACCGTGTCGATGTCGTACACGCGCAGCAGGTTGCGGCGGCCGCCCACCTCGAGGATGCCGTCGATGGGCGAGTCGATGTTGTTCTGCTCCAGCAGGCTGTTGAGCTCCGCCAGCCGATGCTCCAGCGAGGCCATGCGCGCGTCCATCGCTTCGAGCGCCTCCGGGCGCTCCGAGGCCTGGATCACGGCCAGATTGGCCTCGGCGAGGTCGATCTCCAGCAACCGGATGCGGTCCTCGAGTTCGGCCTCGTCGAGCTCGGCCGCGGTCACCAGGCCCTCGGCGGCCAGCGCGCGGATGCGCTCCAGCTGGGGCAGCTCGCCCTCCCGTTCGGCCTGGGCCAGGTCCAGCTCCAGCCGGGCCTCGCGGATTTCCTCCACGAGGCCGCCGGCGGCCAGCAGCGCCTGGGTCGAGCGCAGCGACTCGTGCATGGACTCGAACTGGGCCACACGCCGCTCCAGCCGCGGCGAGTGGAAGGTGGCCAGCCGATCGCCGGCCACGATCGGCCTGCCGTTGGACAGCTCGGGGTTGAGCTTGATCTCGACCAGGTCGGTGCCGCCGAGGCGCAGCACCCGCTGGTGCATGATGCCCTGGCCGCGGGCTGTCTCGCCCTCCCTCAGGGTCCAGCTGTAGTTGCCGCGCTCCAGGGAGGACAGGGTGAACGTGCGGCCCGCCTCGACCACGGCTCGCAGCCGCAGCTCGCCCCAGCGGGGCAGGAGCGCCGCCAGGATCACCAGCACCAGGATCGCGACGAACCCCGCCGCCGCGCGTCCCCAGGACCAGCGCCCCATGTCCGTCCTCCCGGATCAGCCGTTGCTCTCGCCCGGCGTGGGCGAGTCCGTGGTGACCCAGATCTCGCTGCCGTCGGTCTCCCGCGCCGCGGACTGGTCCGGCTCCTGCGAGCCGAAGGAGACCGCGTCGATCTGGACCGGGGAGCCGTCCTCTGCCACGGTGTACAGTCCGATCTCCTCGCCGCCCGCGCCGAGCTTGAACGGCAGGTGCAGGTCGCCCTGCGACGCGTTGCCGCTGGCCCACAGCACCAGGTAGCCGCCCGCGTCGATCTCCATGTCGCCGGGCAGCTGCCACTGGGTTTGCACCTTGAGGTCGTCGGTGATGAACAGGCCGCCGACCTGCACGGCCGAGCTGCCACCGTTGTACAGCTCGATCCAGTCCGAGTATTCGTTGGTGTCGTCCGGGATGACCGTCTCGTTGTCGGCCATGAACTCGTTGAGTACGAGGTCCGCCTCCGGGCCCCCGGCCGCATCGCAGCCGCTGCTGCCCAGTAGCACGGTCACGGCGATCACGCACATCAGTTGGATGGGCATCCGGTTCATCTTCTTCCTCCGGCGAGTCTGGTCAGCACGCACGCACAGCTGCGGTCGAGCCGGTCACCCGAGAGCAATCGTGTCACATTTCCGCGGCCTTTGCTTGCGCGCGCGATTCGGTCGGGTCGAACCGTGGCAGCTCAGGGAGGGGAACAGGGCAGGGAGACGCCGGCAACCCGCTTCCAGCCTCCGGCCGCGGCCGAGTCGTTGTCGTACAGCAGCCACAGCGTGCCCTGGCCCGGTGCTTCGGGTCGGGGTTGCACATGCACACCCTCGACCTTGAACCCCGGATCGAAGGTGCACAGCACCGCCGCGTGGCCCGCCTCCTGCCACCACACGAACAGGCCGTTGGACAGGAACTCCCACACGTCGTCCCCCTCCTCGTACTCGGCGGATGCCACGCCGATCACCGCGTCGGCGTCACAGACGGGCTCGGACAGGCCCGCGACCTCGCGGGCCATCGACCAGCGGGGGGTCCTGTCGTGTGTGGCCGTGCCGAGCTCCAGGGACTGCAGCTCCTGCACCGCTTCGAGTCGAAGCGGCGCGGGATCGCCGGGAGCCGGCACCACGGCGCGGTAGAACCGCGCGGCCCGTCCATCACCCGTGCGCCGCAGTCCGATCAGTAGCTCACCCGGGCCGGTCGCGGCGAGCGCCTCGATCTTGATGCCGTGGCCCCACGGCTCGTCACCCAGGCCCGTGGCCGCGCCCAGGGGGGTGGCCAGGTCGTGGTAGCGGGCCTCCCCCTGGAATGCCCCGGTGACCGGGTCGAGCGCGATGCTGACCAGGAAGGTGTTGTCGCGGCGGTTGCCCACGTTGCCGATGGCGTGCAGCTCGCTGCCGTCCCACGCCAGGCCCTCGAACTTACGCGAGCGGTCGTCGAACCCGGGCACGGCCATGTGCGTCGCCTCGCCGGTCCCCGGATCGAGCCGCACGATGCCGTTGCCGTGCTCGGGCACGCCCTTGCGGCCCTCGCGGTCGTTGACCAGCCAGCCGTATTTGCCGACCACGACCATGCCGGACGGGTCGAACTGGTTGCCGGCGATCCTGCGCGGGAGTGGCTGGTAGGGAGCGGCCTCGATCGCCTCACAGAGGGGCACATCCGTCGATGGCGAGGCCGTCGGCTCGGTCGGGGGTTCGGGCGTGGCTGCCCGACCGCAGGCCGAGGTCAGCAGGGCGAGGCAGGGCAGCAACAGCCAGCGTTGGGGCGCCGGGAACATGGGCTCTACTGTACTCGACCCGGGGTGGGAGCGCGTAATTGCGGTACCATGCCGTGGATGCGCCGGACCCTCCCCGCGACCCTGCTGCTCGTGCTCTCGGTCGGCGTCGGCTGTGACGGGCCGGAGGAGGGGGAGGTCGAACACGGGGACGGCGCGTGCCAGTCCTGGCTCGGCGCCCGCTCCCTGGGTCAGGTCGACACCGGCACCCTGGACGAGGTGTCGGGCATCGCGGCCAGCCGGCGGTTCGTGGACGTGGCCTGGGTGCACAACGACGGGGACAACACCGCGGCCGTGTCCGCAGTGGGGGCCCAGGCCGAGCGCCTGGGCACCTGGACCCTGCTCGGCGCGGAGAACCGCGACTGGGAGGACCTCGCGGCCGGCCCCTGTGGGGATGGCGCCTCGGACTGCTCCTGCCTGTACCTGGGCGACATCGGCGACAACAACCTCTCACGCGACAGCGCCGTGCTGTACCGCTTCGTCGAGCCCGACGACCTCGACGGATCGGGCGGCCAGGTGACCGGCCTCGATGAGCTGTGGTTCGACTACCCCGACGGTCCGCACGACGCCGAGTCCGTGGCCGTGCACCCGCTCACGGGCCAGGTGCTGGTGATCACCAAGGCCGGCGTGGACGGCATGACCGGGGTGTTCGCCTTTCCGGACACGCCACCTGCCCTATCCACCGAGGCCGACCCGGCGGAGCTGGTGGAGCTGGGGTGGATCGACCTGGACGCCGTCAACGCCGACGACGCGCAAGTCACGGCCGCCGACTTCTCCCCGCGAGGCCTGCGGCTGGCCCTGCGTACGGACGAGGACCTCCTGCTGTACGACCTCTCCGGCGGCGAATCGCTGGCCGAGGCCCTGGAGGTGGGCCCGACGTTCGCCCCTGCCCCGGAGGAGGACGGCGAGGCGGTCACGTTCAGCCCGGACGGCCGCGCGCTGTTGCTGGTGGGGGAGGGGACCCGCCCCACCCTGTGGGAGGTGCGCTGCAACGCGTTCAGCTCTGACGGCAGCGACGATCCCGACCCGCTCGTCGAATGCGGCGGTTGACTCGGGTCCGTCCGATCGCCAAGATGGCGCGGAATCACCGGGCGGCAGGTGCGGCGTACCCATCCGGGAGGCGCCGAACAGGGAAGCTGGTGCGAGACCAGCGCGGCCCCCGCCACTGTGACCGGGGACGAACACGGGGAGCTCCCACTGCGCGGATTCGCGTGGGAAGGGCCCGTCAGTAGGACGATCCGGGAGCCAGGAAACCTGCCTGATCGCCCAACTGCAGGATTGGTCCCCGGGGTGCGGGGCCAGGCTGGAGCGCGGTACCACCGTCTCCCCTGACCCGCCGGGACGATCCACGACGGAGACGAACCATGAGCCATCGAACGATCCACCTGCCGTGGCTGGCACTGCTGTGCCTGTCCCTGGGCCTCTACGCGGGCTGCCCGACCAGCGACGACGACGCCACCAGCGGCGACGACGACGACGCCACCGCCGACGACGACACCGGTGACGACGACACCAGCGGCGACGACGACACCGGGGACGACGACACCACCGCGGACGACGACGACACGGCCGATGACGACGACACGGCCGACGACGACGACAGCGTGGACGACGGGTTCACCCACGCCCTGGTCAGCACCACGGACTTCTACCTGACCGGCGCCCTGGCCACGGTGGCGCTGGACGACCATGCGGTCACGACCGCCGTGGGCGACGCCACCACCGACCCCTGGCTCGGATTCGGCGAGGGCGTGTCGCTGCGCCTGGATGGTTACGGCCACGACGTGGTCACCGCGTATGTGTACCCGGACTACCAGACGCCGGCGTGGCAGGAGGCGTTCGACCTGGGGGACAATCCGCGCGCCGGCGTGGTCGTGCAGGGCAAGGCCTTCATCGCGCTGTACGGCGTGCCCGAGATCCAGGTGTTCGACGCGGCCACCGGCGCGTGGCACGCCACCATCCACACCGACTCGCTGGCCGACGCGGACGGCAACCCCGAGTGCGGCTGGGTCGAGGAGCACGGCGGGTCCGTGTGGGTCAGCTGTCACCGCCTCGACCCCACCTGGCAGCCGGCCGTCGAGGGCGGGCTGTTGCTGGAGATCGATCCCGCGCTCGAGGAGATCGCCGACCACTGGAGCACGGACAGCGCGCTGACCTGTCGTGCCTTCCCCGGCGTGGACGAGCTGGTGTGTCACGAGGGCGTGGACCTGGACGCGGCCTGGGCCAACCTCTACGAGGGCTCGATCTTCACCTTCGACCCGGACACGGGTGTCTTCGGGCCGGACCTGCTCCTGGAGAGCGACCTGCTGGCCAACATCCCGGTGTTCGCCTTCGGTCCGAACGGCCAGGGCCTGGTCGCAGCAGCGGGTGACGCGGGCACATCGTTGCTGTGCGTGGACCTGAACGCCGGTACCCAGACCACGATCGCGCAGGACCTGGGCTGGATCCCGGCCGTGGACGCCAACGACCGCGGCGAGGCCTACGTGCTCAACCGCTCCTCCTGGGTCAGCCCCTACGCCGGCCCGTTCGGTGTGAGTGTGTACGACCTGGCCACCTGCGCCGACCTGGGCGGCGCCGTGCTCGACCTGGGCGGCGAGCCATATCAGCTGACCTTCATGTACTGAGGCCGGTAGCGAGCGCGTGCCCACCGCCGTCCGCCGCTGGCTGCTCCCCCTGCTGGCGGTCGTCCTGCCCGGCCCGGCCGTGGCCGAGCAGGACGACGAGGGCGGCGAGGTGCGCGCTCCCACCGAGACCGTGGAGGTGGTCGGCCAGCGAGCGCCGGGCGAGCCCGATCCCCTGGAGACCGCGGCCTCGGTGACCGTCATCACCCTGGACGAACGCGTGCGCGCCTCGGCCGACGTGGCCGACGTGGTCGGCGCGGCCGCGGGCGTGCACCTGCAGCGGCTGGGCGGGCTGGGGGACTACAGCGTGGTCACCGTGCGCGGCAGCTCCGCGCGCCAGGTGGAGGTGTACGTCGACGGTGTGCCCCTCAACCCCTACGGCGGCACCGCCGTGGACCTGTCCGAGCTGCCCCTGGACGCATTCGAGCGCGTCGAGGTCTACCGCAGCGGCGCGCCCGCCCACCTCGGCACGAGCGCCATGGGCGGCGTGGTCAACCTGGTCACCGCCCCGGGCGAGGTGGCACCGCCCCGGCTGGAGATGAGCGGCGGATCGTACTGGACCCGCCGCCTGTCGGCCTCCGCGGGCGTGGCCGGGCGCGCCGGCGCAGCTGATACGCCCGTGGACCTGCTGCTGGGAGCCGACACCTTCGGCACCACCGGGGATTTCGAGTTCTTCGACGACGCGGGCACGCCGTACAACCTGCTCGACGACCGCACCCTGAGCCGGATCAACAACGACAAGGCCGACTTCGACGCCCGCGCCCGGCTGCGAGTCGGGGACCGCCGGCTGCGGCTGGTGCTGTCCGAGACGTTCCACGTGCGCGACCAGGGCCTGCCCGGTATCGGCCACGACCAGGCCGAGGAGGCCCGCCTGGGGACCCTCGACAACGCCGTGGTGACCTCGCTGGACGGGCGGCCTGGCGCGACCGTACGCCTGCGAGGGCGGGTCTCGTACCGGCTCCGCCAGGAGCGCTACCGCGATCCCCACGGCGAACTCGGCACCGGCCTGCAGGACAGCCGGGATCGCCACCACGCGGCCGGCGGCCAGATCGGCGTGCGCTGGGTGCCCGCGGTCTGGACCGCCCTCGACGGCACGGTCGAGCTGCGCGTCGACGGCTACCAGCCGGTGGACCTGTTGCGCGACGACAGCACCGACGGGGTGCGCACCCGGGTCGCGGCCGTGTTCAGTCTCGCGGACGAGCTCGTCTTCGCCGGCGAGCGGGTCCACCTGACGCCCGTGTTGCAGCTGCACCTGCTGGACAACCGCCTGCTGGGCACCGTGCCGTTCGCGGACTCGCCCGTCGCGCCGGACGGCCGCCAGCACCACGCGGCGTTCACCCCCCGGCTGGGGATGCTGATCCGGCCCGCGCCGCTGGTGGCGTTCAAGGCCAACGTGGCGCGCAGCTTCAGGCCACCCGACTTCAGCGAGCTGTTCGGCGACCGCGGCGCCGTGATCGGCAACACGGAGCTCGTGCCCGAGTCCGGGATCGCCTGGGACGGGGGCGCGCACCTGGCGTGTTCCCGCAGCGACGTCCTCCGCGGGTCGGCCTCGGTGACCTATTTCGGCCGCCGCACCCGCAACGCGATCGTGTATGTGCAGAACTCCCAGCGCACACAGATCCCGATCAACCTCGGCAGCGCGGAGCTGCACGGCGTGGAGGGCTCGGTCGACACGCACGTCGCGGGCCTGCTCGAGTTCCGCGCGGACCTCACGTGGATCCATAGCACCAACCTCGACGAGCGCGAGGCCTACCTGGGCAATCCCCTGCCGCGGGTCCCTACCTGGGAGGTGCGGGTAGCCGCGGCCGTGCACTGGCGCGACCACGTCCGCCTGGGCTACGAGCTCAGCCACACGGCGGGCAACTACTGGGACGCCACGAGCTGGTACCTGGCCGCGCCGCGCACCCTGCACGGCCTGAGCCTGCGGGTGCAGCCGGGGCCGGCCTGGCCGTTCCTGGAGGTGGACGTGCGCAACCTGACCGACCGCACGACCGAGGCGGTGCCGCGCGATCCGCTCAACCCGGACGACGGCGCGCTCGTGGTGCAGCCGCTCACCGACTTCGTGGGCTACCCGCTGCCCGGGCGCACGATCCTCGTGACCCTGGGCGGCAGCTTCGGCCGCGTCCCGGGCGGGGGAGGGGAGGGCAGCGATGCGCCGTCGCCCTGAACCGTGGCTGCTGATCGTGATCCTGGTCGCCGGCTGCTCGCCGCGACCCCCGGAATGCGACGCCATGTGCGCCGAGGCCCTGGACACGGTCGAGGCCTGCCTGGACACCTGGGGCCTGTCGTGGGGCGAGACCCTGGGCTACGAAGACCCCGCCGACCATGCCAACTGGTGCGCCACCTTCATCGACGAGCAGCTGGAGCTGGCGACCACCCGCTGGGGGCTGCACGACGGCCAGCAGCGGATCGAGGCCACGTGCGCCGAGCAGCGCCTCCTGCTGGGGGACTGCGCCGCCTACGCGGACAGCTGGGACGGCTGGGAGTCGACCTCTGACGGGCCGTGAGGGCCCGTTCGGGCTGCCACGGGCAGGGACAGGGGTCCCCCCCCCGGGCGTCCCCTGTCCCGCATGCCCATGAACCTTGTCAGATGATTCCCTACGGGCGGGCCCCGGAGGGTCGAAGGGCGGTCCGTCGCTCGACTGACCGCCCCCCTTGCCGACGCTCCCGAGCATAACAAAGTGCATCGGGATTGTGTCTTACGCGCGTCTTACGAAGCCACGTGGACCCGCCCTCGCGGCAGCGCGATCCGCGTCCGCCCCCCGGCCTTCTCGATGAACCAGCCGTCCACGCCGTGCCCCAGGAACAGCTGGCGGGTGTCGTAGATCAGCTTGTGCAGCGCCGAGCGATCCACGCCCTTGGCGCCGCTGCGACCCCACAGCTGGACCTTGAGCTCCTCGTCGTCGATCCACACGCCACTCTGCCGCGCCAGCACGTACAGCAGCAGGAACCGCTGACCCGTCTCCAGGGACCACTCCCCGCCCGGTTGCTGTACGCGGATGATCCCCTCGCCACTGGTCGTGAGGCTGAGGTGCAGGTGGATGTCCTTCTCCCCGGGGCGATCCTCGGCCCGTTGCGTGATCCCGGTGCCCACGTCCGCCGGCGGGGGCACGAGCACCTCGACCCTCCAGCGGGACACGCCCGCGAATCGCAGCACGTCCCCCTCGTTGATCGCGCGCCTGCCCTGCAGCCGGCGGTCGTTGACCGACGTGCCGTTGCTCGATCCCAGGTCCTTGAGCCGCCAGCGCTCGCCGTCCCACTCGATGGCCCCGTGCCAGCTGCTGACCATGGGGTGATCGATCACCAGGTCGTTGTCCGGGTGACGGCCGATGCTCAGCGAGGTGGCGAAGGTCACCCCCTTGACCCGGTCGAGGGCCACGAGGAAGGACATGCCGGCCTGGCGCAGTTGGTCTGTGGTCCGATCGTTCATCGTCGTGTCCGGCGGCTACGGTCGTAGGTGCCGCCATCGTCCACCAGTGTAGTCGGAATCCGCGGGCCGCCGTCTTACTCGCTTCTTACGATCCGATCACATGAACCCGGTCCGCGGGCAGGGCCAGCTTCGTCCTCCCGCGGTTCTTCTTGATCGCCCAGCCGTCGAAACCCTCGTCGATCAGCATCCGCCGCGTGTCGAAGATCACCTTGTGCAGGGTGTTGGGATCGCCCTCGGTGGCCGTGGCCCGGCCCCACAGCTTGACGCGTAGCTCGTCGTCGTCGATCCACTCCCCGGGCCGCCCTGCGAGCACATACAGCAGCAGGAAGCGCTGCCCGGTGGTGCACGTCCACTCGCCCGCGCTGTGCCTGATCCGGATCCGGCCCTCCCCCGGCTGCACCGTCTCCAGGCGCAGCTCGAAATCGCCGATCAGGTCGTCGCCGATCTCCCGCTCGGTCCTGTCGATGGTCGGGTTCTCGGCGCTCGGCTCCAGGCCCTCCACCCGCCACCGCGACACGCCGGCCAGGCGGATCAGCGTGCCGTTGCGCAGCGCCCGCCAGCCCTTGAATCGCTTGCCGTCCGCGGACGTGCCGTTGGATGAGTTCAGGTCGATGATCCGCCACTGCTGATCACGGAACTCGATTGCCGCGTGCCGGGAGCTGACCCGTGGATCGTCGATCACCAGGTCGTTGTCGGGGTGTCTGCCGATGGACAGCGACGACTCGATCTCGACGACCTGCCCGGTGTCCGGAGAGATCAGTCGCGCGCCGGGAGTCGGATGCTGTTCACGTTCGTCGGCAACCATGGACGTCCGATTCTACCTCCGACGAACGCCAGGGCGCACGAAGCCGCCAAACATCAGTGGAAGGCTGGGGATTCCTACGTCGAGGAGGGGGTCAAAGGAGGGGGTCAAACCCCTGTTTGACAGGTGCTACGCACATGGATCCGAAAAACGCAGGTAGATC
>CAZXHG010000074.1:0-37322 GCA_964639985.1 uncultured Rickettsiales bacterium | reverse complement strand
AGACCAGGAACATGCGCACGTACGGCGACGGCACGGTGAAGCGCTCGTCGTCGCACACCTCCGAGCCGTTGCGGCAGCCCTTGAGGCAGCAGCCGCCGCCGAAGCACTCCGGCGGGTTGCCCCACAGCTCGTCCTCGCACGGCCGGTCGCAGGCGCCGCAGTTGTTCACGTCCGAGGTGAGGTCCACACAGCCGGATGCACAGCAGGCCTCGTCCCCGGTGCAGTGGGGAGCGCACTCACCCAGCGTGCAGTCCGGCTGACACTCCGCCGCGTCGTTGCAAACGCCGTCACCGCATGGTTCGGTGGCGCCCGGAGAGGTGCACTGCCAGGCCGGGTTGGCGCATTCGCCCACCGTGCACTGGTCGGAGCACGGCGCGGTGCCGGCGCAGGTGCCGTTGGCCGTGCATTCCACGGTCGATCCTGCCGCGCAGTCGTACCCGTCGTCGACCACGCCGTTGCCGTCGTTGTCGACGCCGTCGCACGGATCGTCGTCCGTGGGCGTGGAGTCGTCGTCGTCGTCCGCGCCCGGCGGCCCGGTGTCGTCGTCCCACGTCTCGTTGCAGGCGCCCAGCAGCAGCAGCAACGCCAGCGCGATCGTTCCCCTCATCACTCCCTCCCTCTCCCCTCAGGGCCCCTCGGCCAGGCACACGTCGGTCATGTGGCCCCCGCCGGTGGGCAGGTCGTGGGAGCCGAACCACATCGTGTCGCCCTCGTACATCGACAGGTCGACCTCGAGCCACTGCCCCTCGGTGTCGCAGGTCAGCTGGGCCACGTACTGCAGGTGGTCCCAGGCGTCCTGGCCGTTGTCCTCCCAGCCCTGGCAGCGGGTCACGCCGTCGTCCTGGGCCGGGCCGGTGTTGATGGACACGTAGCCCACGCCGCCGTTGTCGTTCTGACAGCCCAGGAAGATGCGGCGGTACGGCGACGGCACGCCGAACACCTGGTCGTCGCAGATCTCCGAGCCGTTGCGCGCGCTGTCCACGCAGCAGCCGCCGCCATAGCAGCGGGGTGAGTCGCCGTAGGTGCACGCGCGCCCGCATTCGCCGCAGTTGCCCACGTCCGCGGTCAGGTCCGCGCAGCCGTCCGGGCAGCACGCCTCGTCCGCGCCGCAGTGGGTCGCGCACTCGTCGAAGGTGCAGTCGCCGAGGCACTCGCGGGTGTCGCCGCACGCGCCGCTGCCGCAGACCTCGGTGGCTCCCGGTTCGGTGCATTCCCAGGCCGGGTTGGTGCACTCGCCGGGGATGCACTGGTCGGAGCAGACGGCCGTACCCGTGCACGCGCCGTGGGCCGTGCAGTCGATCACCTCGCCCGCGGCGCAGGCGTGGCCGTCGTCCACCACGCCGTTGCCGTCGTTGTCGATGCCGTCGCAGGGGTCGGCGTCGGTGGGGGTGGCGTCGTCGTCGTCGTCGTCATCGGAGAGGTCGGGCCGGCCGGTGTCGTCGTCGTCGTACGCCGGATCACAGGCGGTGAGGCACAGGCCCAGCGCCAGGATCAGGAGTGCAGGGGTATCGCGCATCCGGAGCCCTCCCGAATGCGCATCGTATCACCGTCGCCAGCGGGGATTGCGGCCGCCGGCCGGCCCGTTCCGCCTGCGCTTCATCTTGGGCAGCGCCCCGCGCTGGATGGTGCCTGCCATCGGGCCGGCCGCGTCCACGCCGAGGTGGCGCTGCTCCAGCTCGAGGATCCGGTCTCGTACCTCGGCCGCCTCCTCGAACTTCAGATCCGCGGCCAGTCGGTCCATGCGCTCGCGCAGCTCCTTCATCAGCCGGGGTACGTCCTCGGCAGCCACCTGGTCGGGCCGCTCCTCGTCCGGGGGCAGCGGCACGGTCACGTAGTCGGCCTCGTACACGCTGGCCATGATGTCGGAGATGTCCTTGCGGATGGTCTCGGGGGTGATGCCGTGCGTCTCGTTCCAGGCCAGCTGCCGGGTGCGACGACGGTCGGTCTCGTCGATGGCGGCCTGCATCGACCGGGTGACCTTGTCCCCGTACAGGATCACGTGGCCGTCCACGTTGCGCGCGGCGCGGCCGAAGGTCTGGATCAGCGAGCGGGTGGCGCGCAGGAAGCCCTCCTTGTCCGCGTCCAGGATCGCCACCAGCGACACCTCGGGCAGGTCGAGGCCCTCGCGCAGCAGGTTGATGCCCACGAGCACGTCGAACTCCCCCTTGCGCAGGTCGCGGATGATCTCGATGCGCTCCAGGGTGTCGACCTCGGCGTGCATGTAGCGCACCCGCACGCCCAGGTCGGCGTAGTACTCGGTCAGATCCTCGGCCATGCGCTTGGTCAGCACCGTGACCAGGACCCGGTCGCCGCGGTCGGCCCGGTCGCGGATCTCGGCCAGCAGGTCGTCGACCTGGTCCGTGGCCGGTCGGATCTCCACGGTCGGGTCGACCAGGCCGGTGGGGCGGATCACCTGCTCGACGAACTCGCCCTCGGTCAGCTCGAGCTCGTAGTCGCCTGGCGTGGCGGACAGGTAGATCACCTGGTTGAGGTGCCCTTCGAACTCCTCGAACGTCAGCGGCCGGTTGTCCAGGGCGGACGGCAGCCGGAAGCCGTGATCGACCAGGGTCAGCTTGCGGTTGCGGTCCCCGCGGTACATGGCGCCCACCTGCGGCACGGTGACGTGGCTCTCGTCCACGAACAGCAGGAAGTCGTCCGGGAAGTACTCCAGCAGGGTGGGGGGCGGCTCGCCCGGCTCCCGGCCGGTCAGGTGTCGGCTGTAGTTCTCGATGCCGTGGCAGCGGCCGAACTCCTCCATGGCCTCGAGGTCGTACAGGGTGCGCTGCTCCAGCCGCTGGGCCTCGAGCAGCCTGCCCTGGTCGTTGAACCACTGCAGGCGGGGCCCCAGCTCATCGCGGATGGCGCCGATGGCGCGGGCCATCTCCTCCTCGGGGGTGACGTAGTGGGTGGCGGGGAACACGGTCACCCGGCCCAGCTCCTCGATGGTGCTGCCGCGTAGCGGGTCGATGGCGGAGATGCGCTCCACCGAGTCGCCCCAGAACTCGATGCGGATCGCCTGCTGGTCCTCGTACGCGGGGAACACCTCGACCGTGTCGCCGCGCACGCGGAAGGTGCCGCGGTGGAAGTCCAGGTCGCGGCGCTCGTAGTGGATGTCCACCAGCTTGCGCAGCACCGCGTCGCGCTCGACCTCCATGCCGGGCTCCAGCATCACGATCATGCCGTAGTACGCCTCGGCCGAGCCCAGCCCGAAGATGCATGACACGGAGCTGACGATGATCACGTCACGGCGCGACAGCAGCGAGCGGGTGGCGGCCAGCCGCAGCCGGTCGATGCGGTCGTTGATCTGGGAGTCCTTCTCGATGTACGTGTCCGTGGCCGGTACGTAGGCCTCGGGCTGGTAGTAGTCGTAGTAGCTGACGAAGTACTCCACCGCGTTGCGGGGGAACAGCGCCTTGAACTCGCCGTACAGCTGCGCGGCCAGGATCTTGTTGTGGGCCAGCACCAGCGCTGGCCGGTCCACTCGCTGGATCACCTGGGCCATGGTGAAGGTCTTGCCCGTGCCGGTGGCGCCGAGCAGCACCTGCTTGGGGTCGCCGCGGTCCAGCCCGTTGACGAGGGCGTCGATGGCGGTGGGCTGGTCGCCGGCGGGGACGAGGTCGGTGGTCAGCTCGAACGGTCTCAAGGCGTGGCCCTCCGGCGGTGGGTTTCCGGCCGTTTCACGCGGTCCAGCGGAGCAGGGTGGCCCCCCAGGTGAACCCGCCGCCGACGGCGCACAGCACCACGGCGGCGCCCGGCGCGAGGCGGCCGTCGTCGCGGGCGATGTCCAGGGAGGTGGGGATGGTCGCGGACGTGGTGTTGGCGTAGCGCTGCAGGGTCAGCACCCAGCGGTCCTCGGGGATGCCGACCTTGGCGCGGACGGCGTCGAGGATGCGCACGTTGGCCTGGTGCGGCACCACCAGGTCCACCTCGTCGGCGGCCATGCCGTTGCGCTGCAGCAGCGTGGTCAGCACCTCGACCATGCGCCGGACCGCGAAGCGGAACACGGCGTTGCCCTCCTGGTACACGAACTCGCGCTGCGCCAGCGGGCTGTGGGCGGGATCCCAGGCGTGGAGCATGCCCCCGCCAGTGCGATACAGGTGGCGCACGCCGGCGCCGTCAGCGTGCAGGCTCCAGTCCACGAACCCGCGGTCGGGCTCGTCGGCGAGGGCCTCGACCAGCACCGCACCGGCGCCGTCGCCGAACAGCACGCAGGTGCTGCGGTCGGTGTAGTCGAGGATGCTGCTCATGGTGTCCGAGCCGATCACCAGCACCCGCTGGCAGCGGCCCGACTCGACCATCATCGCGGCCGTGGACAGGCCGTAGAGGAACCCGCTGCAGGCGGCCTCGAGGTCGTAGGCCCAGGCCTTCGACGCGCCGATGGCCTCCTGGACCAGGCACGCCACCGGCGGGAAGCCCAGGTCCGGGCTGACCGTGGACACGATGATGCAGTCCAGGTCCGGGCCGGGCAGGCTCCGCTGCTCCAGGCAGTCGCGGGCCGCGGCGATGGCCATCGTTGCCGTGCTCTCGCCCGCCGCCGGATCGACCATCCGCCGCTCCTCGATCCCGGTGCGCGTGCGGATCCACGCCTCGGTGGTATCCAGCCCCAGGGTCTCGTAGAAGTAGTCGTTGCCGAGGCGGCGGGCAGGGAAGTACCTGCCGCTGGCCGTGATCGTGGCGCGGCCACGCGCGGGCATGGCGGTGGGGTTCGGGGGGGTCGAGGTCAGGGAACGATGTGGCAGGAGGGGTTGCCCTCTTCGAGGATCGCCGTCTCGAACAGCAGCGCGTCGTCCTCGCACTCCTGCTGGAGGATCTGGCGGTCCTCGCCCTCCTGGGCGTCGACCACGCCGGCGGCGTCGTCCTTGCAGGCCGTGGCGAGAGCCTCCTCGCCGGCCACGCCGTAGGCCTCGGTCCACCAGTCCTCGGCGTTGTCGTACACGTCCCAGCCGGCCGGGGCCGTGAGGCCACCGTCGAGCTGGTTCTTGGTGTAGTCCACGCAGGCAGCGATGTAGGCGGCCTTGGAGTCGCACATCCGATCACAGGGGGCCTGGCAGCCCACCGTGGCGGCCACGAACAGGGCCAGGGCGATCAGCATCCAGGTGGTGCGCATCTCATCCTCCTCGGGGTCCGTGGGCTCGAACCCGGCGATTGCGCGCGATTGCGACGAAGACGCCAGAGGTTATACAATCGACCCCGTCAATTCCAGCGAATTCTAGCCCAGGCATGACCCTGCGAGAACCCATCCCTCCGCAGCATTCCTCGGAGGCGGGGCCCACGGGACGTCCACCCCGCCGTACGGGTGCCCTGACGCTGTCGTCGCGCATCATGCTGATGTTGCTGGGCGTGGTGGCGATCATCCTGCTGGCGCTGCTGGTCTTCACCGACACGTACAACGATCGCATGAGCAAGCGGTTCGCCCGCGACACCGAGGAGTTGAGCGGCGAGATCGCCGAGCGCGCCGACGACGTGATCGAGGAGCAGGCCCAGGAGTCGTATGCGATGCAGGCGCGCGGCCAGGCCCAGAGCCTGGACCTGCTGCTCGTGCAGGTGGAGGCCGCGGTCGACCTGCTGGCCGACTTTGCCACCCGCTACGCGGCGTCCGGCTACGGGGGCGAGGTCGAGGTGCTGCACGCGGATTCATTCGCCGACCGCGCTCGGCGGCCCCGTGACATGGCGCTGGATGCGGACCGCGGGGTCGAGGTCTCGTGGGCCTACCCCACGTGGCACGCGCCAGCCGCGGCGAGCCGGTCCGAGGTGACGGCGGACGTGCGCCGGTTCTCGCTGCTGCGGGATCCGATGGTCGCCCTGTGCCGCAACCAGCGGCACTTGGTGTTCGCCTACGTCGCGTTCCCCTCCCGCGGACTGATCATCGCCCCGGGCAACGCCTCGTTCGCGGGCCTGGCCGATTTCGATCCCACGCAGCGGCTGTGGTACAGCGACGCCATGGCCTACGAGGGTGGGCGGGCGGTGTGGCAGGAGCCCTACCTCGACGCGGCCACCGGCCGACTGACCGTGACATGCTCCCGGGCCTTCCGCGGGCGCAACGGGGCGCCGCGCGGCGTGGTCGCCGTGGATGTGTCGCTCGCCTTCCTCGAGAGCTGGCTGAGCGGCCTGGCCGGCGAGGACGACCTCGACGCCTACCTCGTGGACCGCGACCTCGAGGTGGTGCACCAGCAGTCGTACTCCCACCACAGCGGCAGCTGGGACGAGGACTTCGAGCCCGTGGCGTTCGACGCGGCCAACCCGGAGCTGCGAGGCGACCTGGCCGCGCTCCACTCGGGGGTGCAGGCCGTGCCCGGCCCGGACGGCACCAACTACCTGGCCTACTCGCCGATCCCGACGGTGGACTGGAACCTGGTGCTGGTCTACCCCAACACCACGCTGGCGGCGATGAAGCGCACCAACAGCGCGGAGATCGCGTCGGCCTTCGACCAGGCGCAGCAGACCACGGACGAGCGGCTCTCCGACCTTGGCCGCTGGTTCATGGTCAGCATCGTGTTCATCTGCGCGGTGGTGATGCTGGTGGTGGCCTGGACCCTCAGCTGGCGGTTCAGTCGACCGGTGGAGCGCATCATCGGTGACATCCGCGTGGTCTCCACCGGCAACCTCGAGCACCGGATGAGCCACCAGGGGGACGACGAGCTGGGCGAGCTGGCGCGCGCGTTCGACGACATGACCGAGCAGCTGAGGCGCACGCGGGATCAGCTCCGCGAACACAACCGTACCCTGGAGCAGCGGGTCTCGGAGCGCACGGGCGAGCTGTCGCAGCGCAACGAGGAGCTCAACCAGCTGTACGAGGAGGCCGAGCACTCGTACATGCAGCTCAAGGCGGCCCAGAGCCAGCTGGTGCAGCACGAGCGCATGGCCACCCTGGGCCAGCTCGTGGCGGGGATCGCCCACGAGATCAACAACCCGGTCAACTTCCTGATCAATTCGGTGCGGCCGTTGCGCCAGGTCACCGCCAAGATCGAGAACGTGCTGCGGCTGTACGAGAGCGCCGAGGGGCTCGGCGGGGTCGACCTGGCCGAGCGGATGCGCAAGATCCACCTGTACAAGAAGCAGATGGCCTTCGACACGGTGCTGGGGGACATGGACTCCGCGCTGGACCTGATCTGCAACGGGGCGGAGCGGACCGGGCAGATCGTCGAGAACCTGCGGGTGTTCTCCCGCACCGAGCAGACCGTGTTCAAGTCCGTGGACCTGCGCCGCGGCCTCGACATCACCATCAGCCTGCTGGCGCACCACCTCAAGAACCGCATCCACGTGCACAAGGACTATCAGGACGTGCCGCTGGTGGAGTGCAATCCGGGCCAGATCAACCAGGTCTTCATGAACCTGCTGAGCAACGCCTCGCAGGCCATCCACGGGGACGGGGACCTGTGGATCGAGGTGCGCCGCACCGGCCGCTATGTGCGGGTGCGCATCCGTGACAACGGGGTGGGCATCCCCGAGGACCACCTGTACCGGATCTTCGAACCGTTCTTCACCACCAAGGGTGAGGCTCACGGCACGGGGCTGGGGCTGTCGATCACCCACAACATCATCCAGGAGCACGGGGGCACCATCGAGGTCCGCAGCGAGCTGGGCAAGGGCACCGAGTTCACGGTCTCGCTGCCGGTGGTGCAGGCCTCGGTGGGCTCGACGTCGCAGGACGACGAGTCGCTGGAGAACACGCCCGGGACCACCAAGCAGCTGCCCATGTACCGCAGCGGCGAGCACCGGCGCGTGACGCGGGTGGACGGCGAGCGCTCCAGCGCGGACTCGGCGGACGACGACCGCAGCGAGGACACCTACGAGTTCGCCACCGGCGCGTCGCGTGCCCCGTCGTCGGACACCTACCGCGACCCGGGCTACGGGCGGCAGGTCGACGAGGACACGGAGAACGAACCATCCGAACCCAGCGATGCCATGCGGACCACCCGTGAGATGATCCCGGGCGAGGATCCGCTGGCCGCATACCGCCGCCGGGAGACCGGCGGCAGCGAGGACGAAGGGGGCGCCGACGACTGATCCGCCTTTTTTTTCGGACAAGGGCGGGAACCGCGCGGCGCCGGTGTTGTCAATACCGATGAACGGACGAGCGAACGAGGATGCGCAGCTGTCGGACGAGGCGCTGATCCGCCGGTACCTCGAGACCGGGGATCGCGAGCTGTTCGCCACGCTGGTACGGCGGCACCAGAACACGGTGTTCGCGATGTGCGTGCGCATCGTCGGCTCGCGCGAGACCGCCGAGGAGGTGGCCCAGGACGTATTCATCGCGGTGTTCCGCAACCTGGACAAGTTCCGGGGCGACGCACGCTTCCGGACCTGGCTGTACCGGGTCGTGGTCAACCACTGCAAGAACAAGAATGCGTACCTGGCCCGCCGCCACAGCAAGCGGCACGAGTCCCTGGACGTGGGCCGCGAAGGAGAGGATGGCGAGGTGAAGCGGGAGCTGCCCAGTCCCGATCCCGGTCCGGAGCAGGCCACGCTGGCAGTGCAGCGTCGGCGCCTGCTGGAAAGGGGCCTGGCGAAGCTGGGCGAGGACCATCGCACGGTGATCGTGATGCGCGACCTGCAGGGCATGCCCTACGACGAGATCGCCCAGACCCTGGGGGTGGCCCCGGGCACGGTCAAGTCACGGCTCAACCGCGCGCGCAACGAACTGAAGAACAAGGTGGGCCGCCTGCTCGCCGAGCTGGAACCGGCGACATGACGCACGAACAGATCCAGGAGCTGCTGTCGGCCTACATCGACGGCGACCTGCGCCCGGACGAGCGGGACGAGGTCCAGGCTCACCTGGAGGGGTGCGCCGAGTGCCGCGAGGAGCTGGCCCTGCTGGAGCTGACCGTCGAGGCGTTGCACGACCTGCCCGACATCGAGGCACCCGCGGGGTTCGCCGACGCGGTGCTGGACCGGGTCGAGGCCGAGGCGCCAACCGTCGCGACCGCGGCCGGGGCACGGTCCGATGCGAAGGTGATCCCGTTCCGCCGGGCGCGCCGGGCCGCGCTCGTGGCCGCGCCCCTGGCGCTGGCCGCGGCCGCGGTCCTGGTCGTGGGCGTGGTGTGGTGGACGGCGCCGTGGCGCTACGTGACCACCAGCGGCGCGGACCAGCCCCTCACCGTGGCCGAGGCCGAGGACGTGGCGTTCGACGGCCGGGCCGACGGGGACGGGCTGGCGGCCAACGAGCCGGCAAGGGCTCGAAGCGAGTCCAAGGAGGAGGCCTCCCGGGAGATCGGAGCCGGCGGATTCATCGGAGATCTCGAGGACGACGGCCTGGTCGACGACTTCACGTCCCTGGACGAGCCGGTCGCCGAGCAGGAGGGCCGGCTGGCCGAGGCCGCGCCCAGCCCCGACTCGGTGATCGGACCCCAGCCCGCCGCCCCCCCGGCGGATGCGGCCCTGGCCGGCGCGACCGCGGGCGGAAGCGACGGCGCGTACTTCGCACCCTGGGAGCGGAGCGAGGGGGACGCGCTCGCGGACACAGGTGGCATCGCTCCGAGCACGGCCTCTCCGACGCGTTCGGCCACGGGAGCCGGCACGGGCGAGGGCCTGGGCCGCACGGCCGGCACCGTGGGCAAGCGCGAGCGAGAGCGCCTGGCCCAGGAGGACGCGGCGCTGCGCTCGATGTACGGCGAGGACTCCGGCGTCGAGCTCGACGCCCTGGTCGACGCCGAGCCGCTGGAGGAGGCCGGGGAGGACGCCTGGTCCGACGAGTACCGCGACAGCGATCGGCGGGAGCAGCAGGCCCAGTCGCGCAGCGCCGCGGGTCTGGCCTTCGCCGCCGAGGACGACGAGGACGCCGACTACGGCCGGCGCGACGACGCCGACGACTTCCTCGGCGACGCGGTCTCCGACGAGATGGACTTCGACCGGTCCGAGGAGGAGGAGGCCGTGTACGAGGAGACCGTGGAGGCCGCGCGGGCCACGCGCGGCCGCCCCAGCGGCCGCCTGTCGCGCGACCGCTCCAGCGTTCGCAAGAAGGCTGCCGAGCGCGCGCCGGCCGTGGCCGAGGCCCCGGCCGAGCCCGAGGATCTGCCCGCGGGCGCGGCCCAGTCCATCGCCGTGACCGAGGAGCGGGCCGCGGACACGACCGCGGACCTGTCGGCGGCCGCGCCGCCCAACCAGGCCGAGTGGCGGCTGCATACCACGGATCCGGCCGTGCTGTTCCAGCTGCTGGAGCTGTGCGCGGGGGACACCGGGCTCGCCTGCGTGTGGACATCACCCAACAGCGGTCCGGTGAGCCTCAATGCCCAGAAGAACTACCAGCAGGTGGAGTTCACGCTGGCCCGCGCGGGCTATGCGACCCTGCAGTCCCGGATGCGCTCGCTGGGTAACCTGCTGGTGCACTCCGAGGACATCGCGCTGGCCGGCCCGGCGGACCGCATCACCGTGCGGCTCGTCGTGGAATATCTGCCCTGATCCACTTTCTGCGGAACCCTCGTGTACGACCCGTGTCCAAACCGGACATGGAAACGACGAACGCCCTCACTCGTTCCACGCACCGGGAGGATTCACCATGACTCGCTGCATGATCGCCACCTTCGCGCTGCTGGCACTCGCGCTTCCGGGCGCGGCCTCGGCCCAGGGGTTCCTGGTGCCGCCCCAGGACATGTCCAACGGCACCTTCAGCCTCGAGACCCAGCGCGTGCTGATCTCGGTGGACGAGGGCGTGGCCTCGTACCAGGTGGAGCAGGTGTTCCGCAACAACACCTCGAGCCAGCTGGAGGCCACCTTCTACTTCCCGCTGCCCGAGGACGCGAGCCTCAGCGAGTTCGCCATGTGGATCAACGGGGTCAAGACCAAGGGGGAGATCCTGGAGCGCAACCAGGCGGTGCAGGTCTACGAGGAGATCGTGCGGCGCATGATCGACCCGGGCGTGCTGGAGTACGTGGGGCGCGACCTGATCCGCGCGCGCATCTTCCCCATCCCCGCCAACGGCACCCAGCGGATCCAGGTGTGCTTCGAGTCCCTGGTCGAGGTGGAGGGGCAGCTGGCCCAGGTGCGCTACCCGCTGCAGACCCCCGCGGGCATGACCGGCACCACCAGCGACCTGACGGTGCGAGCCGAGCTGGCCTCGTCGATCCCGATCCGCAGCGTGTACTCGCCCACCCACCCGGTGGACGTGGTGCGCGAGGGCGAGGTCACCCTCGCGGGCTTCGAGAAGCACGGCGCGTCCTTCGACCGCGACTTCGAGCTGTACTACACCCTCACCGAGGAGCCGGTCGGCGTCAGCGTGGTCACCTACCGCACGGGCGGCGAGGACGGCTACTTCCTGCTGATGGCCGCCCCGGGCGAGGACCGTGAGGCCGCGCCCATCCCCAAGGACATCACCTTCGTCATCGACACGTCGGGCAGCATGGCGGGCGACAAGATCGCCGGCGCGCGGGACGCCCTGCGCTTCTGCCTGCAGTCGCTGAACCCGGAGGACCGCTTCAACGTGGTGCGGTTCTCCACCGGGGTCGAGCCCTTCTCCGGCCAGCTGCTGCCGGCCAACGGCGACAACGTGGGCCGCGCCCTGTCGTTCGTGCAGCGGTTCGAGGCCCTGGGCGGGACCAACATCTCCGAGGCGCTGGACACGGCGCTGCAGCACACGCCGTCCGCGGACCGGCCGTACTACGTGGTCTTCCTCACCGACGGCCTGCCCACGGTGGGCGTGACCAGCCCCGACGCCATCCTGAACCAGGTGCAGGGGCGCGTGGGTGACGCGGGCCGCGTGCGGTTCTTCACCTTCGGCGTGGGCTTCGACGTCAACACCGACCTGCTCGACACGCTGGCCTACGACAACCGGGGCACGGCCGAGTACCTCAAGCCGGACGAGGATCTCGAGGTCAAGATCAGCGCCTTCTACCGCAAGGTCTCGCGACCCGCGCTGGCCGACGTGGAGCTGGCCCTGGGCGGCTCCCAGGCCTACGACGTGTACCCCCGCCAGCTGCCCGACCTGTTCAGCGGCACGCAGCTGATCGTGATGGGCCGCTACAAGGGCCGCGGCAAGCACTCGGTCGAGCTGTCCGGCGTGGCCGGCGGCTCGCAGCGCGCGTACACCGCCACCGTGGACTTCGAGGGCCAGCGTACGGACCGCGAGTACATCCCGCGCATGTGGGCCAGCCGCAAGGTCGGCTTCCTGCTCGACGAGATCCGCCGCAACGGCGAGAACCCCGAGCTGGTGGACGAGGTGATCCGGCTGAGCAAGCGCTTCGGCATCATGACCCCGTACACCTCCTTCCTGGTGGTCGACGACCAGGCGATCGCGGCCGCACCGCAGCCCGACGACATGCCGACCATCGCCATGCCGGCCACGGCCGCGCGTGGGGCGGAGCGCCGTGAGGACCGCTCGTCCCGTGACTTCGACGCGGTCAGCGGCGCGGGCGGCTGGGACTCCGACGAGGACGATGGCGCCAGGTTCGCGCCCGAGCCCGCCGAGGAGGCCGAGCTGGCCCGACCGCGCGGCAGCCTCGGCGGCAGCGCGGGCCGCGCCCGCAAGAAGGCGGCCGAGCAGTCCATCCGCATGGACGGGTTCGCCGAGAGCAGCGGCGAGGCCGCGGTCTACGCCTCCGAGGCGATCAGCGACCTGCGCGACCGCGAGACCCAGGAGGAGGACGCCCTGGTCCGCGTTGTGCGCGACAAGCTGTTCCAGTACCGCAACGGCCACTGGGTGGACGAGGAGTACAGCTCCTCCATGCAGACCCTGTCGGTGCGCTACCTGTCCGAGGCCTACTTCGAGCTGCTGCGGCAGCTGCCCGACCTGCGCTCCTACGCGGCGTTGGGCGACCACGTGACCATCGTGATCGGCGGGAACAAGGCGGTGGTGATCAGCCCGTCGGGCGACGAGCCCAGCGAGTCGGCGATACGCGCTTTCGTCCGGTGACGCGAGGTTCGGGTGCCGGCCATGGCGTCGACCACGACCGACACCCTGAGAGACCCCCTCGGCCCCTCACCCCTCGCCCCTCATCCTCGCAGGTCGTCCAGCTCCTCCTCGATCGCGGACCGGATCCGCGGCCGGGCGTTGCCCAGCACGGCGCGGGGTGCCCCGCGCCGGGGGAACGGATTGACCAGGCAGTTCTCGACGGCCTCTTCGAGTCCCGCCCGGAATGCCCGCTCGATGGCCTCCGCCACCGCGAGCCGCTCCCGGCTCCGCTGGATGGACGCCGCGCTCAGCAGGTGCATGAACGTGGCCTCCACACCGTTCTGGATCGCCTGCTCGATGGCCTCGACCTCTGCCGGGGTCATCGCCCTCGTCCTTTCTCCCCACCACCCGATTCTATCGCAGAAGCATGGGTGGATGTTCGGGTTCTTGACAATTCGTTGGCATTCTTGCGTCGGGCCTCGGAACGTGGCCTGATCTGCGCTGGAGCAAAACCATGGCACGCCTGAAGAAGCGACCCGTGAACGGCCTGCGCGAGGCCGGCTATCCGGACTACACGACCTTCCGCCCGGATCGGCAACGCGTCCTGCGCCTGCTCGCGATCGGCGGTGCGGCCCTGGCCCTGGGCGGGCTGGCAGGGTGTGACACCGTCAAGGGCTGGCTCGGCATGCAGCCCCAGTCCATCCCGCTGCCGGGCACCCCACCGATCGTGAACGTGCCGCTGGGCGGAGACATGGTCGAGATCACGCCGCCGGGGGACGACGACGACAGCGCGGGGGACGACGACAGCGCGGGAGAGGCTACTCGTCGATGACGGCCGTGAACATCTCCGCGATCGCCGCGTGCCCGTCCGGGTTGGGGTGGATGCAGGTCAGGTCGAACCAGCAGTCGTTGCCCTTGCCGCGGTAGCACGGCGCGCCCGGGTGGTCGTGGTAGAAGCCGTGGCCGCAGAAGTTCTCCAGCATGAAGATCATGTCCGTGCCGGTCTCCACCGCGATGCTGAGGAACTGCTCGTTGGCGTAGATCACCATGTCGGCCAGCTCGTCGGGATCGTCCCACGGCGCGCCGAAGCCCGCGAGCTCGGCCAGCGGACAGGCGTCCACGCAGCCGGTGCCGTCCGTGTACTCGAACATGTTGGCGAACACCACGAACACACCGTTGGGGAAGCGGTGGGGGTCGTCGAAGAACCACTGGACCGCCTCGCGCAACAGCTCGATGAACTCCTCCACGTCGATCCAGATCTCGGCGTACGGCACGCCGTCGATGCCGTCGGAGGTGATGGACGAGATGTCGTTGCCGCCGATGGTGAACACCACCAGCGTGCGCTTCGTCCGCTCCTCCTCGGGGAAGCAGTCGAGGATCATGTCGTTGTCCTGCATCAGGTCGTCGGTGCGGGCGCCCCACTTGGAGCAGCAGGAGAAGTCGCCGGAGTCCCGGGAGAACACGGTGCCGTCCAGCGGATTGACCGTCTGCCACAGGATGTCCGGTGCGTCGAGCCCGAAGCGGGTGACCAGCTCGCCGGCGAGCAGGTTGCGGTAGTACTGCGTGTGCCAGTTCGGCGGCGTGCCCGAGGTCACCGAGTCGCCGAAGAACACGACGCGCTCGATGCCGTCGATGGTCTGGTGGTCGGTGCCCATGCAATGGGAGCCCACCACCGGCCCGAACTGGTCGTAGTCCGGTCCGATGGGCGGGGAGTTGGCGAACACGCCGTCGAAGCATTCGGCCACGGTGGCCGGCGCGGTGTCGTCGTCATCTCCTGCCGCGCTGTCGTCGTCGTCCGCCCCGCTGTCGTCGTCGTCGACCACGTCGTCGTCGTCGACCACGTCGTCGTCGTCGGCCGGCGTGGCCGAGTCGTCATCGTCGGCAGCGCTGGAGTCGTCGTCCCCGGGCGCGGTGTCGTCGTCCGTGCCGTCGTCGGGACAGCCCAGCCACAGGAGCGAGCCGGTGAGCGCGGCGAGCAGGGTGAGGCGGGTCATGGCGATCCTCTATTCCGGTCCCCAGGCGGGGATGTGATTGCTGGTCTCGACGTCCTGGAAGGGCAACCAGAACGGTGCACTGGACGGGTCGCCCGCGCCCGGGCTGTTCGCCACCTCGGTGTCGAATGCGGTGACCCAGATCTGGGGGCGGCCATCGACGAGCGAGTTGAGGAAGCCGTAGTCGCGCTTGGAGCTGAACGTCAGCCACAGCACGTCCGCGTCGGGCATGGGCGCCCAGCCGGGCCAGGAGTTGGTCAGCAGGCCCTCACCGTTGGCCGCCAGCAGCTCGTAGCCGGTGTTGCCGTCCACGCTGACCACGTGCAGCGTCGCTGACGGGTCGTCGTAGGTGTTCCAGCTCTCGGTGGTGCCGTCCGAGTCGTACGAGCGGTTGTAGGCGATCCACTGGCCGTCGGGGCTGAACGCGGGGTAGTAGAGCGTCTCCCCGGCCTCGGCCTGCACCAGGGTGTGCGGCACGGTGTCGATGTCCCCGTTCTCGTCCACTTCCAGCAGCGCGATCCGGCTGCCCGTGAAGCTGGCCACCCACTCGGGGGTCCAGTTCTCCTCGTCGATCAGCACCACCGCGAGGTAGTCGCCGGTGGGGGACCACGACGGCATGGCCGCGGCCTCGTCCAGCGCCACCTCGTACAGGAATGTGCCGGTGCGGGCGTCCCACACCGACAGCGTGCCCCAGAAGCTGCTGACCATCAGGTCGCCGTCCGGCGAGAACGTCTTGAAGTTGCCGCGCTCGTCCCGCTCGTAGGCGATGATCGCGTCGTCGTCGTTCAGCGGATCGTCCATCGACACCAGGCCCATGGTCTGGTTGCCGCCGTCATAGGTCACGGCCATGGACGCGCCGTCCGGGCTGATCACGTGGCAGCTCACGCAGTGGCCGTAGTTGCCCATGCCGTAGAACTCGGTGGCCTCGGATTCGCCGAACGGGATGCGGTACACCGCGCCGTCGTACGAGGTCGTCCAGTAGTAGATCGAGCCCGTGGCATCCAGCCGCGAGATGTGCATCGTGATCGGCTCGCCGATGGTCAGCGGCGCCGTGTCGGCTACCGACGTGCCCGCCTCGTCGTGGAACCCGATGCCGGTCAGCTCCAGCGTGGTGGTGCCCCCGGCGTTGGCCGCGGCGATGGTGTGCCACACCGCGTCGTCCGGGATCCACGAGACGTCGGTGGTGTACACGTCCACCTGGGTCACCTCGCTGCGGAACCGCAGCCGGAACAGGTTGCACTGGGGCCCCGAGCCCCACATGTAGGTGATACGGGGGGTGTTGCGGGGGATGCGCACGCCGTCGAGGGGGTACAGCATCAGCGGCGCGTCGATGTCCTCCTCGGTCAGCCCGTCGTCGAACAGCCCCGGCGCGTCCGCGGGAGCCCCCTCCTCGACCATCTCGCGGGTGTACACCACGGTCAGGGTGGTCTCGCCCCAGGCACCCATGTAGGAGGCGCGCACGTTGGTCCGGCCGCCGGTGGTGTCGCCGGTGGTGAACACGCCGTCGGCGTCGATGCCGCCCACGGTGATGTTGGAGCTGTCCCACTCGACGCCGGTGGTCTCCTCGGTGCTGCCGTCCTCGCGGGTCATCACCGCGGTGAACTCGAGGGTCGCGGGCGCTCCGGGCGAGACCGATACCTCGGTTTCGGCGGGCAGCACCTCGATGGTGTCCACGGGCGTGGCCGTGGACGGCTCGAACTGCTTGGCCGGGCAGCCGGCGAGCAGCAGCCCTGCGGCGAGCGCGAGCAGCGCGTTGGTCGTCCTGACGGTCACCGAAACCCCTCTCTGTGCAGCATCCTACAACATATACTCGTGCGCGAGACCCACAGGAGGAGGAGGGCCCATGCCCCGGATCGTCACCGCCCTGGCTGTTCTGCTGATCGCCGGCCCGGCCTGGTCGTTCACCGAGGAGTGCCCCTACGGGGTCAACGCCCACCAGGCGTCGGACGACGCCCTGCAGAAGGTCGCGGACGCGGGCATCGGCTGGGTGCGGTTCGACCTGAACTGGTTCCAGTTCGAGCCGTCGGACAACAGCTACAACTGGACCGAGGCCGACCGCTTCGTGGACAAGTGCGACCAGCTGGGCATCCACGTGTACTTCACGGTCAGCTACACCCCGTCGTGGGCCGTGGGGGCGGCGTGCAACGACGCGGACGCCAACTGGGAGAACTGGTGCCGCAACGCCCACCCGGCGTCCCAGACCTACTGGACGGACTTCGTGACCGCGGTCGTGCAGCGCTACAGCGGCTCGGTCAAGCACTACGGCCTGTGGAACGAGCCCAACCTGGGCAGCTTCTACCGGGGCACCCGGGACCAGTACACCAACGAGATCCTGATCCCGGGCAGCAACGCGGTGCACGCGGCGTGCTCGGACTGCTACGTGCTGGGTCCCGACCTGGCCCACCTGCGGGGCGCGGAGTGGGACGAGTGCGAGGGCACGTGTGTGCCGCTGATGGACTGCGAGTGCGCGTTCAACGGCTGGAACCACTCCCTGATCGAGGTGCTGGCCGACGCCGGCTCGTACATCGACATCGTCACCCACCACAAGTACGCCGACCCGGCGTCCGAGTGGTGGGGCGAGGCCCTGGACGGGGAGTTCATCGTCATCCAGCTGGTCAACGGCATCAAGGAGGTGACCGACACGTACGCGCCGGGCAAGCCCGTGTGGATCACCGAGTTCGGCTGGGAGTCCCAGCCCCTGGGCGACCACACCGACGCGTACGCCGCCGACCAGCTCGAGGACACGTTCACGGGCCTGGACCAGGTGTGGAACGGCACCAACCCGTGGGGCGCCAACCAGCCGTGGCCCGAGCTCGAGAAGATGTTCTGGTACGACCTGGTCAACGACGACAGCGCCATGACCTACGGCCTGCTGGACTCGTCGCTGAATCCCAAGGACCCGTACTACGCCTACCAGTCGATCATCCAGACGCTCGGCAACTGCGAGGAGACCGGCGACGACGACGACGACGTGGCCGACGACGACGACGACGTGGCCGACGACGACGACGTGGCCGACGACGACGATGACGACGACGCCTCGGACGACGACGCCTCCGATGACGACGACGCCAGCGACGACGATGCGTCGGACGACGACGCCCAGGCCGACGACGACGACGGCACGAACGGTCCGGGCAACAACGGCGGCGCCGGCGGCTGCCAGTGCGGCGCGGACGAGTACGACGCCATCCCCCTGACCATGCTGGTGCTGATCGGCCTGGGCCTCCGCCGCCGCATGGCTTCGTAGGCGGGAGGCCGCCCCGTCGGCCCAAGGAGCGAAGGCCGTCGACGGCGAACCGCGGCGTTGCGATACGATCCCCCGGCGAGGTGACCGTTGAGATTCCTGCTCCCGTTCGTGCTCCCCCTGCTCGTCGTGGCCTGCGCATCCACCTCCCGGACCGTGACTCCGACCGTCGAGCCCGAGCGCAGCCAGCCGGTACCTCTGCCGATCGACGGTGCGAAGCAGGTCCCGCTGACCGACCTCTACGACGCCACCAATCCGCTGCTCGCCGGTTGCGACGCCTACCGTGCTGAGCCCGACGGCATCCTCATGCAACTGCTGGTGTGTGATCTCGGCGCCGTGCTCGACACGAGGTCCATCCAGCCCGTGGATCAGGACCGGCTGGTCGACGATGCCATGAAGAGCTACGTGGACCAGGGACGGTCGATCGCCATCGAGGAGGCCACCCTCGGGACCCGGCGGCTGACCATCCTGAGGGAGGATCTCGACACCGGCCCGGAACGACTGCCCATGGTCCAGTTCCTGCTGGCGAATCCGGACGCCCAGGGCCTGCCGCAGTCGCTGACGTGCACGAACCGGGCAGACCCGACCGGCGAGTCGACACGGCGAGAAAACTGGTGCCGCGACATCCTGGCCTTGCTGGCGATACCCGAAGGGGAGCCCCTGTTCGAGGATCGGTTCATGACCATCGAGCTGCCCGCGCCGGCCGAGGGGGAGTGAAGCGGTTGCCGAACGCTGGCCAGCGAGCGGGACGTGTGATTCCTCAGACGAGGCGCGTCACCAGCACGTAGATCCCGACTCCCGCGGCTCCGAGTGCGAGCCACCCCGAAACTCCCCCGACAGCTCGGCTGGCCCTTGACGGATGCTCGCCTGGATCTAAAAATGGAAAACGTAATTCCAGAATTCGACATAAAATGGAAAAGCTGACTCGATTCTTCAGTCCTCCCGAGCGGAGCTACTTCCTGTTCGGCCCCCGTGGCACCGGCAAGTCCACCTGGGTCCGCGAGAGGTACGAGTCCGCCCTGTGGATCGACCTGCTGAAGCCCGGAACGTACCGTCGCTACGAGACCGACCCCGGCCATCTGGAGGAGGTCATCCGCGGCAATCCGGAGTGTTCGCACGTGGTCCTGGACGAGATACAGAAGGTGCCGGCGTTGCTGGACGTCGTGCATTCCGTGCTCGAGCAACCCGACTCACCGGTGTTCGTCCTGACCGGCTCGAGCGCCCGCAAGCTCAGGCGAACCGGCGTGGACCTGCTCGCCGGCAGGGCGGTGTTGCGGACCATGCACCCGTTCATGGCCGCTGAACTCGGCGATCGCTTCTCCATCGACGAGGCGTTGCAGACCGGCCTGGTCCCGGTCGTGTTGGACGCGGACGATCCGCAGGACGTACTTGACGCCTACGCGGCGCTGTACCTGCGCGAGGAGGTGCAGGCCGAGGGGCTGGTGCGCAATCTCGCTGGATTCGCCCGCTTCCTGGAGGCCGTGAGCTTCTCCCACGCCAGCGTGCTCAACGTGAGCAACGTGTCCCGGGAGTGCGGTGTGGGCCGGCGCTCGGTGCAGGACTACGTGACCATCCTCGAGGACCTCCTGCTGGCGTATCGGCTGCCGGTGTTCACTCGCCGGGCGCGCCGGACGATGACGGTGCATCCGAAGCTCTTCCTCTTCGACGCAGGGGTGTTCCGCTCGCTGAGGCCAGCGGGGCCATTGGACCGGCCCGAGGAGATCGAGGGGGCCGCGCTGGAGGGCCTGGTGACCCAGCACCTGATGGCCTGGAACGGCTATGGCGGGGCGCGATGCGAGATCGCGTATTGGCGCACTCGTGGAGGATCCGAGGTGGACCTCGTGGTGTATGGCCCCACGGACTTCTGGGGCATCGAGGTCAAGAACATGCGGACCGTGAGGCCCCAGGACCTGCGTGGCTTGCGTACGTTCGGCCAGGACTTCCCCGAGGCAGGGCGGCTGTTGCTGTACCGGGGAGAGGAGCGGTTCGAGCGCGACGGAGTGCTGTGCGTGCCGTGCGAGGAGTTCCTGAAGCAGCTGCGGCCGGGAAGGGCGGTGTGGGGAGGCGGAGACGGTTGAAGCCGCGGTCACCCAGGATGGCGATCTGTTCCTTCTGGCTGAAGAGAACGACGTCTTTACGCCCTCAGGGCGGGCCGAGGGATCAGATCGCGATGCCCACTGCGAGGAAGATCGCCACTCCGATGGCCACCAGCACCGCCACGATCACGGCCAGGCCCAGCAGATCGATCAGCATGGCTGCAGCGGAGTGGCTGATGAACAGTCGCTTCCACTCCTCGATGTAGCTCTTGCGGAAACCCGACGCGATGCAGGTCACGGCCGCCACGATCGTGACGCCCACGGCCCGCGCGACCAGCTGGAAGACGAATTCGAAGATCAACTGCAGCATCGTCGGTCCCGTGATCAGGGCCAGCCCGGGTTCTCCCAGGTCATGGTGTCCTCGAACTCATACGTCCCGGTGACGAAATCAATCCGGCAGCCGAACTCGTAGGTCGGGGAGTCAGCTTCCAGGTTCCAGGTGCAGGCGAACGGGATCGGCTCCTGGCCCCGGCTGAAGCGCCAGTCGCGTTCCAGGCCGAACCTCAGGGACGGAGCCTCGGCAGGTTCGGGATCCCATGTCAACGCAACGACCTGCCCGTTGGCTCCGATCGTGCCTCGTGCGGTCATCGAGACCGCCAGCTCGGGTTCCTGCTCGAACAGCTGCAGCAGGTGGTGCTTGCGGGCCCTGGCCGAGAAATCTCCGGACACGTCGTATCGCCAGCTGCCCCGGGTCTCCTCGCGCCGGAAGCTCTCGACCACGGCCTGCTGCCAGGCCTCGCGGCGTTCGCCGGTGAAGCTGCCGTCCACCGGATCGGCCTGGCCGAACTCGTCGTGGCCCCAGCACTCGATCCCGCCCCTGTCGGTCACCGCGCAGCAGGAATTCCCGCCGCAGGAGACCTGCGTGAACCGTCCCTCGGGCACCTCGCGCTCGACCAGGCCCGTTGGATTCCGCGTCGTCGCCGGCACCCCCAACCAGCACCGGAGCACTCCGTCGTCTCGCACCGCGCACGTCTGGTTCGGGGCGGCCTGGAGCTGGACGAACCGTCCATCCGGGGTGGTCCGTGGCTCTCCCCGGCGGTCCCAGCAGCGGATCTCCCCCTCGGGGGAGAGCCCGCACGTCTCCTTGCCGCCGAAGCTGGCTGCCACCAGCCCCGCGCTGGAGAAGCCGTGTCGGTGCGATCCCGGAGCACAGCCGAGCGCCCCGTCCGCGGTCAGCCGGCAGTGGCCCGTCGGCCGGTCCAGCGCCAGGACGTCCGGCTCGAGGCGCACGGTCGGGGTCCTGGGATGGAAGCACTCCAGCGAGCCGTCCTCCCGCCGGGCGCACGGATCGTACGTCGGCAGCAACGACACATGGCGGTCCGAGGGCACACCGTCGCGCCAGCCGTCCCACTCCTCGCCGGGTACGGGCCAGCACTCGAGCTGGTGGTCGGGCCGCAGCCCGCAGGTCAGCGAGCGGTAGGCGGCCACGTCCTCGAACGGCCCGGGTGGCGGCGTGGTCTCGCCATGGGCGTTCCGGCCCCAGCACACGATCTCCCCATCACGGCGCAGTGCGCAGGCGTGGTATTCGCCTGCCGAGACCTGCAGGTACTCCCCCTGACCACCACCCGCCTGCTGGATCGCCGCGATCCGCCCCTCCCGCCAGGCAGTCCACTGCTCGCGCTCCTCCGCGGTGATCGCCGTCGAGCGGCCCGTGCGCTGGCCCCAGCGGTCGTCGCCCCAGCAGGACAGCGTGCCGTCTTCGCGTAGCCCGCAGCCGTGTTCGGGCCCCAGGGCGATGGCGGCGAAGGCGCCGTCAGGCCCTTCGCCCGGCCAGGGCGGCCCCCAGCAGCCCACCACGCCGTCCGGTTGCAGGGCGCACGTGCGCGCGCCAGCAGCGGCCAGCGCGGTGAACGTGCCTCCAGGTGCCGACTGCTGTCCGAGGCCGTCGTCGCCCCAGCACACGATCGAACCGTCGCTTCGCAGACCACACGAATGCGCCGAGCCCACCGCGACCTGCTGGTACTCACCTTCCGGCACATCGGCCTGGCCGTCGGCCCGGTACCCCCAGCACAGCACGGCGCCGTCCTCGCGCACGGCGCAACCATGGCGGGGCCCGACCGCGATGCCGACCGCACCGGGTACCTTCTGCCTCCGCTGCTCGACCACCAGGTCGCCATTGCCACCCAGCCCGCCGTACGACTCCCCGGCCGCGGCGATGGCCGAGTACGGCCCCGGTCGCAGGTCGGCGTCGCGGCCGCTGGGTGCGGCGAAACCGCCCTCACCCCAGCACAGCACGCTGCCGTCCTCGCGCAGCCCACAGCTGAAGGCGCCTCCGCAGGCCAGCTGGACGAACACCTCGCCCTCCGGGACCGTGGACTGGCCGAACGCGTCGTCACCCCAGCACTCCGCGGTGCCGTCCTGGCGCAGCGCGCAGGTGTGGCTGTCGCCGACCGCGACCTGGACGTAGGGCTGCGCTCCGGCCGTGGCCGGCACGAACGTGAACGCGGCCGCCAGGGTGATGGCGGCGGCGCCGTGCCTCACTGCGGTGGTGAGTAGCATCGGTCGTGCGCTCCGCCGGAATGGAACCGCGGCCCCGGCCCACCGCGAGTCGAGTACCCCCAGCATCGCACCCCCCCGTCCGCGGTCAGGCCGCAGGTGACCGAGCCGTCCGTGCCGATCTGCTCGAACAGCACCCCGGCCGGCGCGCGGCAGGCCGACTCGCAGGTCTGGCCCGGTCCGGACTGCTGGCCGCCGCAGCCGCCCCAGCACACGGGCGTGCCATCGTCTCGCAGGGCGCACGCCACGTCCCCGCCCGCGGTCAGCCCGTGCAGGGTGCCGGGGGGTGATCTCCGCTCGCGGGAGTGGTGGATCCAGCCCCAGCACCGGACCTCGCCCTCCTCCGTGCTGGCGCAGCCGAAGCGCTGGCCCACGACCAGGTCGACGAAGATCCCCTCGGGCGCGTCGCACTGCCCCGAGTCGTTGCCGCCCCAGCACACGACCTCGCCACCCGCGGTCAGGGCGCAGGCGTGGGTCATGCCCAGGCCCACCGCCCGGTAGCTGCCCGGGGGTGGCGTGGTCAGCAGCCCGTCGTTGCCGTGGCATTCGAGGCGGCCGTCGTCGAGCACCACGCACAGGGTGCGGGAGCCGACGGCCGCCGCCTGGAAGGGACCGGGCAACACGATCAGGCCCTGGATGTAGTGGCCCCACTGGACCAGCGCTCCGTCGTCCCGCAGTCCCCAGCTGCCACCCGCAGAGGTCTCGAACACCGTGAAGCGCCCGGGGACCGGGTGCGACAGGGGTTCGTAGCAGGCTCCCCAGCACGCCAGCGTGCCGTCGGGTCGCCGCCCGCAGCTGTGCCCGTGTCCGGCCGCGACCGCGTCGAACGGTCCGTCCGGTGGCGTGGACCAGGCGTGCACGTCCGAGCAGCTGTTTCCCAGGCTGCCTCCGCTCATCGGATCGGGAGGGCGGCGATGGGTCAGGGGCAGCGTTCCGCTGATGGTGCGCTCCTCGTCGGAGAACGATGCCGTGCAGTCGTACCCGGCCTCGGCGTGCTCCGGGTTCACGGTCCAGCGGCAGGCCAGTTCGAACGGCTCTCCCCCGGGGGGAGTCGATGCGTAGGCGTCGAAGCAGCGGGCGATCTCGGCGGGCACCGCGTCCTGGGCCGGGGCGGCCTCGACCTCGGCCGGCGCTGGCTCCCCGCGAGGGTGCCGAGGCCGCGGTCTCGGTCGCTGGGGCCGACCGTCCTCGTCCACGGTCCCGGTGGTCGCGATCTCGCCGCTCCACCCGGGATTCTCGACCAGTCCCTCGCAGAACCGCGGCGCGGACAGGCCGATCTGGTGGCCGATGGCCTCCATCACCCGGTCCTTCCAGGTGTCCCGGGCCGCCTGGACCAGCGCCTCCTCCCCGCGGCTCACCTGGCCCCAGCGGTCGTCGCCCCAGCACTCGATCCGGCCCTTGCGATCGATGGCGCAGCCGTGGCGGTCCCCGCAGTCCACCTGCTCGAATCGCCCGGCGGGCGGCGACGCCTGCCCCCAGGTGTCGTCACCCCAGCAGGTGAGCGACCCGTCGTCGCGGACCGCGCACGCCAGCGCCTCGCTCACTGCGATGGCCTCGAAGCGGCCGCGGGGCAGGGGCCGCATGGTCTGGCGACCGCCCCCGAAACATGCCAGGGATCCGTCCATCGCGTGCACGCCGCATACGTGGTGGTCGCCCGCGCCGATGCGCGTGAACGTGGTGGTCGGCGCCGTCATCTTGCTGCGCTGCAGGTCGGCGCAGGTCACGCCGCCATCGGAATCCAGTGCGCAGGCGAACTTCTCGCCCACGGCCGCGGCCCCGGCGCCGGGCAGGTCCACGGGATCGCCTCGGCTGCTGCGGTAGGCGAACACCTCGCCTGCCGCGTCCTCGGCGAGCAGCCCGGCTGCCCCCACGGAGAAGGCGACGAACTCGCCGGCCAGTGGCTCCCGACGCGCGACACGGCTACGACCCCAGCACTCGATCGCCTCACCCGCACGCAGTCCACAGGTGTAGTGGCCGTGGGCCTGGATCCGGGTGAACGGCCCGGGCGGAGGCGTGACCTCGCCGTCCTCGTTCCGACCCCAGCAGACCACCTCGCCGTCGTCCTGCAGCCCGCAGGTGTGGGCGTCACCAACGACCACCTGGACGAACCGCTCGCGGGCGTGCGCTGTGGGCGGCCCGGCGATCCCGGTAGCCAGGCAGAGGACGAGCAGCAGGTGTGTCATGGAATCCCCATCAAGGGGCAGGATACCATCCGGGCCCCGGGCTCGAAGGGTGCCGGGCTCAGTCCATGTCGTTGGAGATCAGCTCGATCTCGACGTCCGAGTCGTCCAACGGCGACGTGCGACGGGCGAAGCCGCGCAGGGGCTTGGGCGGGATGCGCTTGCCGCCGGGCAGGTCGTACACCACCAGGGTCTGGTCCAGGCGGGTGATCTCCAGCAGCTTGCGGTGGTAGCTCGAGGTGTTGACCAGGGCGAAGCGGCGCTCCTCGGCCAGGGCCTTGCGGTGCCACTTGAGGAACAGGGTCAGGCCGGCCGAGTCCACGGACAGCAGGCCTGACACGTCGATCCAGATCGCGTCGTTGCCGCCGTCGAAGAGCTTCTTCAGGGCCTGCTCCAGGTCCGTGCAGTTGGTCAGGTCCAGGGTGCGGTTGATGCTGAGGCAGATGCCCTGGGCGTCCCGGTGTTCGACGATGTCCATGCCTGTCTCCTTGTCGGGTCCGCCTTCGGCTCGACCCGACCTACAGGTTCGTGACCCGCAGCACTTCTTCCAGCGTGGTGTCGCCCTCGAGCACCTTGTCCAGCCCCTCGGCGCGCAGGGTGCGGAAGGTGCGGTTGTCCGCGATCTCCCGTTCCAGCTCGCGGCCGGAGATGCGGCGGATGATCAGCGACTGCACCAGCTGGTCGACCACCATGTACTCGAAGATGCCGGTGCGGCCGCGGTAGCCCAGCTCGTTGCAGTACATGCAGGCGCCGGCGCGGTACAGCTGCCGCGGCTCGAGTTCGCCCGGGAAGTCGAGCCCCAGGGTCTCCTGCTCCTCCACGCTCAGCTCGTAGGGCTCCTTGCAGTTGGGGCACAGCTTGCGCACCAGCCGCTGGGCCAGGATCCCGGACAGGGACGTGGCCAGCAGGAACGGCTCGAGGCCCATGTCGAGCATGCGGGCGATGGCCGAGGCCGCCGAGTTGGTGTGCAGGGTCGACATCACCAGGTGGCCGGTCAACGACGCCTGGATCGCGATCTGCGAGGTCTCCACGTCGCGCACCTCGCCGACCATGATGATGTCCGGATCCTGGCGCAGGATGGCGCGCAGGCCCGTGGCGAAGGTGAAGCCGGCCTTGACGTGGGTCTGGCCCTGGCAGACGTCGTCGAGGTCGTACTCGACCGGGTCCTCCAGGGTGATGATCTTCTTGCGCGCCGCGTCCAGCTCCTTGAGCAGCGAGTACAGGGTGGTGGTCTTGCCCGAGCCGGTGGGCCCGGTGACCAGCAGGATGCCGTTGGGCGCCTTGACCACCTCGCGCATGTTGTCGGCCAGCCCCTTGGGGAAGCCCAGCCGGTCGAGGTCCAGCTTCAGCCCGGAGCGGTCCAGGATCCGGATGACCAGTACCTCGCCATAACGGGTGGGGAAGGTGGACACGCGGAAGTCGATGCGCCGACCGCGGAACCGCACCGAGAATGCCCCGTCCTGGGGGATGCGCCGCTCGGCGATGTCCATGTGGGACATGATCTTGCAGCGGGAGATGACCGCGGCCTTGTAGCCGTTGGGCACGGACGGCCGGTCGTTGAGGATCCCGTCGATGCGGAACCGCACGCGCAGGTGGCGCGCCTTGGGCTCGAGGTGGATGTCCGAGGCGCGCATGCTCAGCGCGTCCACGATCAGGTTGTCGATCAGGTCCACCACGGCCGACAGCTTGCCCAGCCGGTTGGGGTCGTTGACGTCGTCCTCGTGCCAGCCGTAGGCCTCGTCGACGTGTTCGGCGTCCTCGAGCTCGGAGCGCTGCAGTCCGGCCACCTGGATCAGGTTGCCCGTGCGCGCCTCGATGGCCGCGTCGATGGCCTCGGCCGTGGTGTACACGCCGTTGACCCGGCAGCCCGTGGCGAAGCTGAGCTCCTGGATGCGGTTGAGGTCCGTGGGATCGTCCATCGCCACGGTCACGTTCTTCTCGACCTTGAACAGGGGGATCGCGCGCAGCTTCTTGATCAGCGCGAACGGGATGATGCCGGCCACGGCCGGGTCCTGGTAGGCCGGCTCGAGGTTGACGAACGGCAGGCCGGCCTGGTCGGCGAGGGTGGAGTACAGCATCGACTGGTCGATGGCCTCCTGGCCCAGCAGGATGTCGCCGAGGTAGCCCTCCTGGGTCTTCTGCTCGGCCAGAGCCGCGTCGAGCTGGCCGCGGGTGATGTGACCCGCCTGCAGCAGCAGCTTGCCCAGGGTGTCGGAGCTGACGGCCTTCATCGTGCCCGGCGTGCTCGAGCTGCCCGCGTCGCCGAGGCTCTTGCGCGGACCGGGCGTGCCCTTGGGCTGGCCCTTGGTCGGATCGAATCGCTTCATCTGCCCATCCCGATCGTGGCTGTGACGCAGAACTCTACTGCGTTTCACGCGCCCGAGCGAGGGTGGCGGAGCGCCTCATCCGCCACGCGAGCAGCCCGAATACGACCGCGGACAGCGCCAGCAGCGCGACGCCCTGGCCGGGCCGGCACAGCAGCAGGCTGCCCACGCCGAAGTTGAGCGAGAACAGCCCGACCACGCCGAGGCCGCACAGCACCAGCGCCTGGCCGAGGAAGGGCGTGGGCTCGATGCCGTGGCGGCGATAGATGCGGTTCCATCCCGGTGAGCCGGGTCGGATGGTGCGCACGAACCCTGCCAGCCGCTCCTCGTCCACGGGCGGGGTGAGGTAGGTGACCGTGACCCACACGACGGTCGTGACACCCACGGTCAGCAGCAGCTTGTAGGAGTACAGCCAGTCGGGCCGGACCAGCTGGATCGCGGTGGCCATCACGCCCGACGTGATCATGCCGGAGAACTCGGTCCAGGCGTTGGCTCGCCACCAGAACCAGCGCACGATCCAGGTCAGGCCCGCGCCGCTGGCGAACGTCAGCAGGAACTTCCACGCCCCGCCCACGGACTCCATCTGCAGGGAGATGAGCACGGCCAGCCCCAGCAGCACGGCCATCATCACCCGCGACATCAGCACGTAGTGGCGGTCGGAAGCGTGCCTGATCCAGAAGCGCTTGTAGATGTCGTTGATCATGTACGACGCGCCCAGGTTGAGGTGCGTGTCGATGGTCGACATGAACGCGCCGATCAGGCACACCACGGCCAGGCCCAGCAGCCCGGGCGGCAGCACCAGGGCCATCATGCGTGGGTAGCCCATCTCCGCGTCCCCGCCGGTGCCGAACAGCAGCAGCGCGCACAGCGCCGTCAGGATCCAGGGCCAGATCTGCAGCGCGTAGTTCATGAACGCGAACATGAAGCTGGCGCCGACCGCGTGGTTCTCGTCCTTCGTCGACAGCATGCGCTGGATGTGCTTGCCCCCGCCGTCGGCGTACTTGTGGGCCCACCACTGCACGCACAGGTAGGTGAGGAACACCGACGCGGGCATGATCGAGTCGCCGTCCATGCGCGGGAAGAACTGCAGCACGGACGGGTCGATGTCCGGGTGGTTGCCCAGCTGGTCGACCATGCTGCGCAGCCCGCCCACCTCCTTTACCGCGAACACGGCCAGCAGGATCGAGCCGAGGAAGGCGATGAAGTACTGGAAGAAGTCGGTCAGGACCACGCCGTAGAACCCGGACGCGACCGTGTACACGAACACCAGCACCGTGGCCACCACCAGCACGGTGGTGGTGTCGAGGTCCGTGACCCCTTCCATCACCTTGGCCAGCGCCAGGAACACCCAGCCCATGATGAAGGCGTTGAACAGCACCCCGAAGTAGAAGCCCTTGAACAGGCGCAGGGCCGCGCCGGAGCGGCCGCTGTAGCGCCGCTCGATCAGCTCGGCGTCGGTGAGCACGCCGGACCGGCGCCACAGCCGGGCGAACAGGAAGGTGACCAGGATCGCGGAGATGGCGCTGGCCCAGAAGAACCACACCCCGCCGATCCCCTCCTTGGCCACGTAGCCGGTGATCGAGATGGGGGTGTCGATGGAGAAGTTGGTGGCGGCCATGGACACACCCACCAGCCACCAGGCCATGCCGCGGCCCCCCACGAAGAAGTGCTCGATGGACTGGCCCGCCCGCTTCGTCAGCACCATGCCGATGGCGAACACCGCGCCGAGGTAGACGACGATCACGACGTAGTCGACGGTGGCCAGCGTGCGCATCGGGATCCCGTTTTTGGGGGTGGCCAGTATGGCATACTGTCGGCTCTGCGCAGGAGAGCGACACAGCCCATGGCACTGTTCGGCCGCAAGAAGATCCTGGACCGGCTGCTCGAATCCGACTGGAGCAACGACAAGGAGCGCGACGACCTGCTCGCGGAGCTCCGCAACAGGAGCATCGCGCACCCGGCGGCGATCCAGCTGATGTGTCACCGCGACACCGCGTTGCGGACGGTCGGCGTCGAGGCATTCCTGGTCAAGCCCACGCGCAACGACGTCCGCGCGCTGCTGCTGCACCTGGCCACGCAGCGGCCCGCGGTGCGCGCCGTTTGCGCGCGGGTGGGGTCGCGGGTGGCCAACGACAACGTGGCCGCGGGCAACGACCAGCGGCAGGGGCACAAGCGCGTCACCCAGCCCCGGCTGGCCTGGGACGTGGCCCTGGCCATGACCGGCCCGCTGGGTATCCAGTACGTGCGGCGCGCCCTGGACGACGCGCCGGCCTCGATCCGCGGCCTGGCCATCCAGCGGCTGGGCCAGCGCTACGACCCGGCCGAGGTGAAGGACCTGCTGCTGACCGCGGCCCGGGACAAGGACGCGACCGTGGCCGACGCGGCCCTGGAGCACCTGACCCGCGTCAAGGATCCGGACGTGGTCGAGCTGATGATCGACCGCTTCGCCAAGGGCAACGCCACGTCCCGCGCCACGGCCGTGGGCTACCTGCGCAAGGTCGCGGGCGACGAGCCGGTGCAGATGCGCAAGCGCATGCGGCGGCTGCTGGGCGAGGGGGAGGACGCCACGCGGCGGCTGGCCGTGGAGATCCTGCTGAGCACCGGCTCCCGCGAGGAGGTGCTGCTGGACGTCCTGGAGTTCTCCGGCGAGCTGGTGGGCTGGTTGCGTACCCGCATCCTGGAGACCCTGCAGACCTTCGGCGACGCGATCCTGGAGCCCGCGCTGGCGCTGCTGCAGCACCCGGACGAGTCGATCCAGACCCAGGCGCTGGTGCTGGCCGAGCAGTTCGACGACCCGCGCATCGTGCAGCCGGTGTGCAAGCTGCTCAGCGAGCCGGACTGGTGGCTTCGCATCGCGGCCTGCGACACCCTGGGCCGGCTCGAGGACGTGCGCGCCGTGCCCTCCCTGGTCGCGTCCCTGGAGGACGACGACACCCGCTGGGCGGCCATCGACGCCCTGGCCGAGATCGGTGAGCCGGAATCCGCGGCGCCGCTGACGAAGCTGCTGGCCGACCCCCGGGTCGAGGTCCGGGTGGAGGTGGTGCGTGCCCTGGGCCGGTTCGAGGATCCCCGGGCGATGAAGCTGCTGCAGAAGGTGCGGCAGAAGGACCCGGCGTCGGCCGTGCGGACCCAGGCCGGCGAGGTGATGCGAGCGCTGGGGGCGAAGCTGAACGTCGAGGTCGCGCTATCGGAGCGCGACGAGATGGCGCTGGCCTCCACCGAGCTGGAGCGACCGCTGGACCGGCTGCTGGCGCGGGCGCGCGAGCTGGGCGCGTCGGACCTGCACCTGACCGTGGGCGAGCCGCCGATGGTGCGCATCCACGGCAAGCTGTCGCGGCTGGAGGGCTACAAGGACCTGGGTCCCAACGACACGGGCCAGCTCGTGGTCACGGCCCTGACCCGGCGGCACCGCGCCCAGCTCAAGCAGGCAGGCGAGGTCGACTTCTGCCACCACGTCCCGGAGGTCGGACGCTACCGCGGCAACGTGTACGTGCAACGGCGGGGCATCTGCGGCACGTTCCGCACCATCCCCAACACGCCGCCGTCGTTCTCCGACATCCGCCTGCCCGGCCACCTCACCGAGCTGCTGGACTACCACCAGGGCATCATCGTGGTCTCCGGACCGGCCAGCTCGGGCAAGAGCACCACCCTGTCGGCGATCGTCAACCTGATCAACGAGAGCAAGCCGGTGCACGTGATCACCCTGGAGGATCCCGTCGAGTTCGTGCACCCGATCAAGGCGTCGCTGATCAACCAGCGCGAGGTCGGGGCCCACACCGAGTCGTTCGGCAAGGCGGTGCGTGCCGCGCTGCGCGAGGACCCGGACGTGATCATGGTCGGCGAGATGCGGGACACCGAGACGATCCGCATGGCGCTGATGGCCGCGGAGACCGGCCACGTGGTGATCGCCACGCTGCACACCACCAACGCGGTGCAGACCGTGGACCGGCTGATCAAGGCGTTCCCGCCCGAGGAGCAGGCCCAGGTCCGCATGACCCTGTCGGAGACGCTCAAGTACGTGGTCTGCCAGTCGCTGCTGCCGCGCAGGGACGGCGACGGCCGGGTGGCCATGTTCGAGGTGCTGAAGAACACCTTCTCGGTGGCCTCGATGATCCGCGACGACAAGACCTACCAGGTGCACAACCTGATGCGGCTGGGCTACCGGGTGGGGATGCGGACCCGCGATGGCTCGCTGATGGACCTGGTCGAGGCCGGGCTGATCACCTCGGAGATGGCCTGGTCGCGAGCGGACAGCCCGTCGGAGTTCGAGGGCCTGTGCGATCCCGAGTTCGTGGCCGAGTCCAAGGCCATGGAGGTGGTGGAGGACGACGAGGACGAGGACGAGGACGAGGACGTCGAGATGGAGATCGAGGTATGAGCCGCGACAGCCGCGACAGCCGCGACAGCCACGACAGCCAGGCCAGCCTCAGCGGCGAGATCAGCGTGGACGACCAGCCGCTGCAGGACGCCACCCAGACGCTGGTGGGCGGCGGCAACCGCATCGACCGCTTCCTCAAGCTGACCAACGACCGGGGCGCGTCCGACCTGCACATGTCGGTGGGGCGGCCGCCGATCCTGCGGGTGCACGGGCGGCTGGAGCCGATCCGGTACCGCGTGCTGAACGACCCGGACTACGAGGGCCTGATCAAGCCCTGCGCCCCGCCCCACGTGTGGAAGAAGTTCCTCGATACCGGGGACGTGGACTACGCCTACGAGGTGCCCGGGGTGGCCCGCTTCCGCGTCAACCTGTTCAAGCAGGTGCGTGGGTTCGGCGCGGTGTTCCGCATCATCCCGACCCACATCATGAGCCTCGACCAGCTCGGCCTGCCCGAGCCGGTCCGTCGCCTGACCCAGATCGACAGCGGGCTGGTCCTGGTCACCGGACCGACGGGATCGGGCAAGAGCACCACCCTGGCCGCGGTCATCAGCGAGATGAACAAGACGCGGTCCATGCACTTCGTGACCATCGAGGACCCCATCGAGTTCGTGCACGACAACCACCAGTCCCTGGTCAGCCAGCGGGAGATCGGCAACCACTCGCTGACGTTCTCGGCCGCGCTCAAGGCGGCCATGCGCGAGGACCCGGACTGCATCCTCGTGGGCGAGATGCGCGATCTCGAGACCATCGACATGGCCCTGTCCGCGGCCGAGACCGGGTTGCTGGTGTTCGGTACGCTGCACACCAACTCCGCGGGCAAGACGATCGACCGCATCATCAACGTGTTCCCCACCGAGAAGCAGGACGGGATCCGCGGGGTGATGGCCGGCGTGATCCGCGCGGTGCTGTCCCAGCAGCTGCTGCCGCGGTTCAAGGGCGGCCGTGTGGCCGCCGTGGAGCTGATGTTCGGTTCGCCTGCGCTGTCGTCGCTGATCCGCGAGGGCAAGACCCACCAGATCACCAACTACATCGGCCAGGGCCGCAACCACGGCATGGTGACCATGGACGAGTCGCTGCAGGGGCTGGTCGAGGGTGAGACCGTGGAGGGCGGCGTCGCGCTGGAGAAGGCGCTGGACAAGGACTCCTTCCGCGGCTGGCTGCGCGCGCGGGGAGACGACGTGCCCGATGACGTGGAGGTCGAGACAGGGATCTGAGTCGGCCCAGGGGTAGCTCGTGGGGCAAGAATGAATCAACCCAGGCGGGCGGCCGCGTGTGGGAGCAGCGGGAGCAGCCATTGCTCAGTCCGCCCGCCTGGGTTCGACACCTGTCTATCCCGAGGCGGCCGTTCTCGCCTAGTTGGACTTTGGGCCTATCGCCATTCTGGATCACCGTTGTTAGTCGGGGATCCGTCCGCTCGAGGGGGGAACGAACCGCTGGTGGGAGAGACATGAACCGCAACATCGCCCTGGTCGTGCTCGCCATCGTGATCCTGTTCGCCGGCATCGCCGGGGTGGCGTGGTGGCAGGGGAGCCGGAGCGTGGCAGGGGGTGGCGAGCCCGCGCACTCCAGCGCGGAGGATCCCACGGTGGAGCTGGCCGCCGGACCGAGCAGACCTCGGCCCGCAATGCCTCGTGGACCCCTCGAAACGGAGCGGGGTGACGACGACGATTCGGCCGAACCAAGGAGACCGCCGGGGCTGCGACACGCGGTGGGCCGCGTGGGCGAGAAACGGGACGCGGCTCGCAAGCAGGCGTTGCAGGATGTGCGGGAGACGGCTGCCACGTTTGCGGCCGAGGCCGTGCTCACCCCCGACCAGGAGGAGGCGTTCGCCGCAATGGTCGTGCAGGAGCACGAGGACACCTGGGCTGTACTGGACGCGGCGCGGCTGGAGCCCGAAGCGCAGGACGTGGAGGCCCAGCTCGACGCCATCCGCGCCGAGGCCGAGCGTCAGGCCGAGGAACTCCTGGATGCCGATCAGTACCGGCAGTACCGGGAGACCTTCCGGCGCGGGGCGGACGAAGCGGAGCGGGTGCCCTGACGGGCGATCCGATATCGATCGCCCTGTGCGAAAGAAACCCGAAAAGGCCAAGAAGGGAGGATTTCGAAAAGCTAGTAAAATCAAGAATATAGAGATGGCCCCTTAAATTCTACCAAGCCAGTGTACTTTTCTTTTCTTTTTCACTTGATCGGGCTTGGAACAGCGCGTAGAAACACCCCCGGGAGCAGCGCCGAGCAGCCGGAAACGCCTCGACCGACGACTGAGGAGGAATCCGGTGTCCATCATCCGCAACATCCTGTTCGCAACCCTGATCTGCGCGTTCGCAACACCCGCCCTGGCCGCCCGTGGCGGCGGTGGCGGCGACAAGGTCGACATCTGCCACTGGGACGAGGACCAGGGCATCTTCTTCGTGATCAACGTGTCGGTGAACGCGGTCCGCGGGCACTTCGACAACCACGGCGACAGCTACCCGGCCATCTACTTCTGGGACGACGACGGTGACGGCTACGGCGACCCGGCCGGTGCCACCGACGTCTGCCCCAACGCCGGCTACGTGGACGACAACACCGACTGCGACGACACCAACGCGGCCGTGAACCCGGGCGTCGAGGAGATCCCCTACAACGGCCTGGACGACGACTGCGCCGAGGGCACCCCGGACGACGACCTGGACTACGACGGCTTCGGCATCGCCGTGGACTGCGACGACCTCAACGCCGAGGTCAACCCGGAGGCGGAGGAGATCTGCGAGGACGGCATCGACAACGACTGCGACGGCATGGACGACACCTGTGCCGGCGCCTGCCCCTGCTTCACGGCCAACGACATCGTGGCAGCCTACGAGGACTACCAGGAGTGGATGGGCGAGTACACCTACAGCTACGAGTACTGCTACGAGTACGACGATTACTGGTACGGCTGGGACGAGACCTACCTGTACTTCGGCGGTGACAACTACAACTACCCGGTCGACTACGAGTACCAGTACGACTACTTCTGGTCCTACGGGTACGACTACTACTACGACTACAACTACTGCGGTCAGGACGACTACTACTACTACTACAACTGGCAGACCGGCGAGCGTATCTACAGCAGCGACTACGAGTACCTGTACATCACCAGCGAGGAGATGGAGGCCTGCCAGGACCTGATCATGGACACCGGCGCGCTGCTTGGCATCACCTGCTACTCCTACAACTGGTAGTCCCCCTCTCCGGCCCGGTTCCCCGGAGCCGGGCCGTTCCCCCCTCGTTTCATCCAACCGCCTGAACGGCCGCTAGACTCCCAGCAGGAGTCACCCGTGCGCCTGCGCCTCGCCCCCCCGTTGCTCGTCCTGCTCGCCCTCGCGGGTTGTGGTGGTGGGAGTGTCGGCGGCAGCCCGAACGGTCCCCACGGCGACGACGACGACTTCGACGGATGGTCCGGCACGGCCGAGCCCGGCGCCCTGATCGAAGACGGCCTGGTCGTGGACGTCACGCCCACCGGCATCGACGCCATGGAGCGCATGGTCGAGGACATGGGCGCCATCGGCGTGCCCATGGATCCCATCACCGAACCCCTGGGCACCCTGGACAACTGCGAGTGGTCCGTGCAGATCTCCGGCCTCGAGGTGCTCGCCGACGTGCACGCCCTGTCCATCGAGCCCATCTCCCACGGCATCGACCTGGACGCCACCACCTCGATATCCGTCAACAGCGCCGCAGCCCCCTTCGACCTGTTCCTCGACGCCGAGGGCGGGCTGTTCGACAGCTGCAACCTGCTGGACATGCACTGCGACGTCTGGGTCGATCCCATGGACGTCTCGCTCGCCCTGGAGATGTGGCTGGACATCCACCACCCCGCCGACGGCTCGCCGTCCTACCTCGACGCCATCGTGGCCACGCCCGAGCACGACCTCGACACCGCCTTCACCGGCGACAAGGTGCAGCTCGGCGGCTGCCTGATCGCCACGGTGGACGACATCCTGGGATTCTTCGGAACCGACCTGGTCAGCGCCCTGATCGACGAGCAGATCGGCGACCTGTTCGCCTCGGTGGAGACCGAGATCCCCGCGCTCGTGGAGGAGGCGGTGGAGGACGGCTTCGACCAGGCCGTGGTCGAGGAGACGCTCGACCTGGCCGGCGCCGAGCTCGACCTGTTCGTGCAGCCCCGGGACCTGATGCTCGAGCCCGAGGGGATCCGCGTGGCCCTCGATCTGGCCCTGGACGCCCCGCAGGCCGCGTGCGTGGCAGGGTACGACCCGGGCGGGTTCTACCTGGAGGAGAGCCCGCTGCCGCCCCAGGACTCCACGGCCGACTACCACGTGGGCGCCTATGTGGCCGACGACGTGGTGCGATCCGGCCTGTACCACGCCTGGCGCGGGGGCGTGCTGTGCTACGCGGTCGACCCGGCCGAGCTGGGCTTCCCCCTGGACACGTCGTTCCTGTCGCTGATGCTCGACGAGGACGACCGCCATGTCATGGACCGCATCTGGCTGGGCGAGCCCCAGCCCATGGCCATCGTCACCCGGCCCCGCATCGAACCCGAGCTGGTCTACGACGGCGACCACGACCTGGAGCTGCTCGCCCCGGACATGGGCCTGGGGTTCCATGCCATGACCCAGGACCGCATGGCCCGCATCTTCACCGTGGACGTGGACGTGGGCGCGGGCGTGGACGTGACCGCCCTGGGCGACGGCAGCTTCACCCTGGACGTGGCCCTGGACACCGATCACCTGGACCCGCGGCTGTACGACAGCGAGTTCGTGGAGCCGTACGCCGAGCAGATCGAGGCCAACTTCGGCGAGATCGTGCTGGGCGTGCTCGACACGGCTGTGGAATCGCTGCTCGGCGACCTGCAGGTGGGCCCGGTCGCGATCGGTGGCGTGGGCCTGACGTCGCTGACCCTGGGCGCGGCCGGCCACGACGGCGAGTACCTCGGGGCCCTGGTCGACGCGGCGGTCGTGGACCCGACCGCCTCGTGCGCCACCGGCTGCGGTGGTGGCGAGGACGCGGGCTGCGGCGGGGACGAGGGGTGCGTGGGGGGGGAGGGCAGCTGCGACGAGGGCTCGTGCTCGCTGGCGCGGCGGCCCGCTGCTCCGGCGTGGAAGGTGAACGTCGCGCTGGTCTCCGCGTGCCTGGCTGTGGTCTGCTGGCACCGGAGGCGGAATGCTCGCTAGACGGATCCTGCTCGCTTCGTGGCTGCTGGTGGTGCCCGGCTGCGAACAGGGCGGCACCAGCCCGGGCGACGACGACGACTGCGCCGCGGGCGACGACGACGCCACCGCGGACGACGACGACACCGCCGCCGACTGCGTGGACCCGGACGAGCAGACGCTCGCCGCGCTGTACGCCGCCGTCAACGACTACCTGACCGCCGAGGACCCCGACGACGCCGTGCTCGATCAGCTCGACGGCGAGTACGCGAACGTGTGCTTCGAGCACGTGGCCGGCGCCATCCGCGCCTGGGACGGACCCTGGCCCGATCCGGGCACGGCCAGCGGCGAGTACTTCGTGGAGCTGTACGAGGAGTCCGCCGAGTACCACGTGTACGTGCCTGCGATCGCCGAGGGCGAACGCGTCCCCCTGGTGGTGTGGCTGCACGGCGCGGGAGCGGACACGGGCGCCACCTGGTGCAACAACCCGGTGTTCCAGCAGGCCGCGGACGACGACGGCTTCATCCTCGCCTGCCCGTCGTGCGACGAGCTGTGCGACTGGTCCCTGTCCGAGTCCTGCGGCGCCCAGTCGATCAGCCTGGTGCGCCACCTCAAGCGCATCTACCCCATCGACGACGACCGGGTCGTGCTG
>CAZXHG010000073.1:0-37427 GCA_964639985.1 uncultured Rickettsiales bacterium | reverse complement strand
GCGCTCGCCGCCCGGGCTGACGTGGTGGGCGTTGCGCCCATCGGGCCCGCGGTCCAGGGCGCCCGACAGATCGTTGCGACAGTAGACGATGGGCGTGACCTCGCCCACGGTGATGCCCTCCAGGTAGGGCAGCAGATCGAGCCGGCCCAGAGGTCGCTCGATCAGGAAGAAGGCCCTGTAGAGGCTGTGATCCGAGGGCAGCGGCGCCAGCGGCCGGGTGGGGAACAGCCGCGAGCGGAGCCGCCGCACGCTGGTGTCGAAGGCGCTGGCGGCGACGCCCGAGGCGTCGTCCAGCAGTAGAAAGCCCCCGTACTGCACGTAGCGGGCGAGCTGGGCGATGGCCTCGTCGGCCAGGGGGGGCAGCGCGTCGTTGCCCACCATCACCGCCAGGGGATGCTCGAAGAGCCGGGGATCACCGGGCTCCAGGATCACCGTACGCGGAAAGGCCTCCACGCTGGTGGTCTGGATCACCTCGTACAGCAGCCGCACCCAGGCAGCGCTGCGGCTCAGCGTGCCGGAGCTCAGCGTGAGCTCCGCCAGATCCACCCTGTTGGCGTCCCCAAGGGCGAACGCAGCGCGGGGCAGCAGGGCTCCCAGCAGGGTGCTCGGCAGCCCCAGGCTGGCGGCGGTCCCCAGCCCAAGGCCCAGCAGGCTCCGGCGAGACAGCTGGTCTCGGGATGCGCTCATGACGCCGCCTGGGTGCGGGCGATCAGGGCCTGGCCCAGCAGCAGCAGCAGCGCCAACGCCAGGGCGCCCGCGCCCAGCCCCACTCGACGCTGCAGCAGCTGCGGATCCAGCTCGGCCTCCACAGCGGCCAGGTCGGCATAGCGGTTCACATCGGACTCCTCCGGCGGCGTGTTCACCGCCACCCAGGCCAGCGGCGGGGCGCCCGGCAGCGCCAGGGTGTAGGGCCCGGGCAGCCGCGGGGTGAAGCTCACCCGGCCCGGCTTGTACTCGGCCAGCAGCTCCCGCCCCTCGGGATCGGCCACCAGGGGCTCGATGCCCACGGCGGGCAGGGGGATGTCGAGGGCCTGACCCACCACGCCGCTGAAGCGCGCGACGCTGCCGCCGCTGCCGGCCCCGAGCCAGGTGACGAGCCGCTGGACCAGCGGCAGGAAGGCCGACTGCAGCGGCAGGTTGCCCCAGGCCAGGTCGGCGGTGCCCGCCAGCACCACCACGCGGCCGGGGCCCACCTGGCGGTCCACCAGGAAGGGCAGGCCGTTCTGCAGCGCCAGCAGCGTGTGCACCTCGTCGCTGTCTTCGAAGGGCTCGAAGGTCAGCAGACGTCGCGCGTGCACCTCCGAGAAGGCCGGCATGCCGCGACGCACGAAGGGCGCGTACAGCCCGCTGGGATCGTCCACCCTGGGCATGACCACCGGGACGCCGCCCTCAGCGTCCAGATCCACCAGGTTTCGCACCCGGCGCAGGGGAGCGGGCAGCAGCTGCGACAAGGCCGCGTTGTAGCGCTCCGGCGTGAGGTTCTCGCCGGCGGTGATGACCAGCCCACCGCCGCCGCGCACGAAGGCAGACAGCGCGTCGGCCAGGGGCCGCGGATCGGCCACGTTGGCCAGGAAGACCACGCGATGCCGCTCGGGATCCAGCTCGTGGATGCCCGCCGGCGCGGTGATGTCGGGCTTGATGCCGGAGCCCAGGCTGCCCCAGGGCGCCAGCGCCCGCTCCAGGAAGTAGATCTCGCTGCGGATGGGCGTGGGCCCGGGATCACCATCCACCACCAGCACCCGGCTCGCCCCCACCCGGGGCAGGTGGAACCAGAAGACGTCGTCGGCGGCGAGCACGCCATCGTCCACCTCGACGCTGGCCACGCCGCCGGGCACCTCGGGGGGAACGGTGAACAGCACCTCGGCTTCGCTGCAGTCCGCGGGCAGCACATCACCGGGCTGCTCGGCCAGCGCGTCGATACACGGCGGCACCATGACGAAGGCGGTCATGTGGCCGTCGTCGGGCAGCGTGACCGTCACGGCGGCCTCCACGGGATCGGGCCCGAAGCCGGCGAGGCGCACGCGGATGCTGCCCCCTTCGACGCCGTCACCGTACTCGGCGGCGCGCACCACCAGGTTGCTGGGCTGCTCGCTGCGCAGGGTGCGCGGCACCACGCGGCAGCCAGCCGCCACCAGGCGCTCCAGCTCAGTGGCGGCCGCGCGCACAGGGCCCTCCCCCGCTTCGTCGGAGAACACCACCACCTCGCCGGGTCCGCCGGCCAGCAGGGCGCGCGCCGCCCGCAAGGCTCCCGCCAGGTCTGTGGCCTGGAAGCTGGGCTCCACCGCCTGGATGCCGGCGGACACCAGCTCGTGGTCCTCGGTCAACACCGGAGAGAGCGCCACCACCTGACCGCCGCTGCCCGCCGTGACCACCGCGCCCAGCGCCACGCCTTCGGGCAGCTCGTCCACCAGCGCCAGCGCCTGCTCCCGAGCGCGGGAGAGCAGGCTGGCGCCCACCGGAGCGCCCGGCGAGCCCTGCCGAAGGGACATGGACAGGCTGTTGTCCAGCACCACCACCAGCCGACCCGAGCTGCCCACGCGCAGCGAGGCGTCGGGCAGGCGCAGCTCGGGGCGGGCCACGGCCAGCACCACCAGCAGCACCGCGCCGGCTCGCAGGAGCAGGATCAGCTGATCCCGCAGGCGGCGGCGACGGCGCGTGCGCCGCAGCAGGCGCTGCACCAGCAGCATGGCGCCGAAGGGCTGGCGCTCGGTGGGCGTGCGGCGGGCCAGGTGGGCCAGGATGGGGCCCAGCACAAGCACCCCGAGCACCAGCGCCCCGCCGGCGAGGAAGCCGAAGCCCACCGAGCCGCCCACGGCTCAGCCCGCCCGCGCGGAGAGGTGGCGCGCGCTGACCAGCCGCAGCAGCGGCGCCGCCAGCGGCGCGTCGGTGGGGGCCGGCAGGTAGAGTCCGCGCCAGGAACGCACCAGCTGCTGCAGCTCGGCGCGCCAGGCGCGCACCACGTCGCGGAAGTCCTCGCGCAGCGCGGCAGGGTCGAGGGGAACCGCCGGGCCGCCCTCGGGGGAGACGAAGCGAGCCACCCGCGGGAAGCTCAGATCCAGCTCGCCGGTGTCCAGCACGTGCAGCACCCGCAGGTCGCCGCGCTGCCGGCCCAGGCGCTCCAGGGCCGGAGCCCAGCTGTCGGGCTCCTCCATCAGGTCGCTCACCAGGGCCACCATGGAGCGACGGCGCAGGCGGCTTGCCAGCGAGCTGAGGGAGGACCCCAGCTCCGCCCGCCCGCCCGCCTTGACCGAGGCCAGCGTGGCCAGGATGCGGGACAGGTGCCGGCGCCCCGAGCGCGGAGGCAGCACCCGCCAGGGGGCTCCCTCGCCGCCCATGAGGAACAGGCCCACGGGCTCGCCCTGCAGCGAGAGGTACCAGGCCAGCGTGGCGGTCAGGCACAGGCTGTAGCCCATCTTGCTGCCATCCAGGGGGGGGCGCTCCCCCTCGGGACCCGGGCTGCTCACGCCGGTGGACATGTCGCCCGAGGCGTCCAGGGCAAGCCAGCAGGGCAGCACGGACTCTGCCCGGTAGCGCCGGACCACGAGCCGGTCGCTGCGCGCCGCCACGCGCCAGTCCACGTCCCGCAGAGGATCACCCGGGCAGTACTCCTTGTAGTCCACGAAGTCGACGGCGGGTCCCAGCGAGCGGCTGCGGTGCAGCCCCACCAGCACACCCTCCACCTCGTGGCGCGCCACGAGCGCCAGGCGCCGGATGCGGGCCAGGACCTCGGGATCCCAGGTGATCACCGGGGTTGGACCTCTTCGAGCAGCCGGGAGATGACCTGGCCGCCGCTCACCGCAGAGGCCTCCGCCTCGAAGTTGAGCACCACGCGGTGGCCCAGCACGGCGGGCGCGAGCGCGCGCACGTCCTCCAGGTCGGGCACCTCGTGCCCGCGCAGGGCGGCGCGGACGCGGGCTCCCAGCGCCAGGTACTGGCTGGCGCGCGGCCCGGCGCCCCACTGGATCCAGCGGCGCGCCACCGCGGCGCCGCCCTCGTTGGGCCTGGTGGCCCGCGCCAGGCGCACGGCGTAGCGCAGCACCGCGTCGCTGGTGGGCAGGCGCCGCACCAGCGTCCGCTGCCGCAGCAGGGTGTCGCGATCCACCACCGGCTGCACCTGGGCCAGCTCCCCCGTGGTGGTGCGCCGCACCACCTCCAGCTCCTCGTCCTCGCTGGGGTAGTCCACGTCCACAGAGAACATGAAGCGGTCCAGCTGGGCCTCGGGCAGGGGGTAGGTGCCCTCCTGCTCGATGGGGTTCTGGGTGGCCATGACCATGAAGGGCGGCTGCAACACCCGGGTCTGCCCGGCCACCGTGACGGCCCGCTCCTGCATGGCCTGCAGCAGCGCCGCCTGGGTCTTGGGGGGGGTGCGGTTGATCTCGTCGGCCAGCAGCAGGTTGGTGAACACCGGCCCCGGCAGGAAGCGCAGGTTGCGCCGGCCGCTGGCGCGGTCCTCTTCCAGCACCTCGGTGCCCAGGATGTCGGCGGGCATCAGATCGGGGGTGAACTGCACCCGCCCGGACTGCAGGCCCAGCACCTGCGCGGCCGTGCTCACGAGCAGGGTCTTGGCCAGCCCGGGCACGCCTACGAACAGGCAGTGGCCCCCCGCGAGCAGCGTGACCAGCAGCAGCTCCACCGCCTGCTCCTGGCCCACGATGACCTTGGCCACCTCTGCCTGGAAGCGCTCCCGCGTAGCTCCGATCTCATCGAACAGGGCGTTGTCATCCATCATACGAGCAGCTCCAGGGCGGTGCTTCAGCGAGGGGGGAGGCGATGTTCACCGAGCCAGCGAGCACCCGCTGTCTGAACACCCACCGCAGCGACGATCTTCGCCCCATCGCAGCTGGCGGCAGCGCGCTCCCGGGGCTTGGTGAGAGAGAGCACCGGCAGCTCCAGTCCTGCTTCCCCAAACGCCGCCAGGACCTGCAGCAGGGTTCGGGCAGGGACCGCTTGTCCCGGCACCAGGCCCAGGTGCACGTCGCGGTCCAGCTCCAGCGCGCGCAGCGAGCCGGCCAGCTCGCTTCCCCAGGCCGGCTGGGCGTCGGGCGAGTCAGGGGGCGCCACCAGGCAGCCGGAGGGACCTCCCGCCTGCAGCGCCCGCTGCCCCGCGGGCAGCCCGGCTGGCCAGGGCGGCTCCGAGGGCTCCAGGTAGCGCTCGGCGACGGGCCGGGCGCCCTCGTGGCAGATGGCGGCGAGGGCCGGGGCATCACCGAACAGCTGCTGGCAGTCCACCAGGGGCTCACTGCCCATGCTGCGGAGATGTTGCGGGAGCTGTCGCCGCTCGCGCTCCCCCTGTTCTGGTGCGATCCAGGCGTGGAAACCCAGCAGACCCCAGGCGCGATCCGGCTCCAGGTGCACGTCGAGCCAGGGAGCGGGGCCCAGGATCGGCTCACCTCCCCAGGCAGCGGGTTGCCGCGCATCCACCGACAGGGGACCGACGGGCGCCGAAGCACCCTGGTCCAGAATCGCCAGGCTGAAGGGGCCGAAGCCCGCCCAGGCCGCGGTGGCCAGCACCGGGTAGAGATCCTCCCAGGGGGTGTCGGCGGAGACCCGCACCGTGGCGGTGCGGCCCTCGGAGAGCAGCGCATGCTCGGGAGGATCGGAGGAGTCCGGGTCCTGTCCGGAGCGGATCTTCAGGGCCTTGAGCAGCCTGCGATGCCGCGAGGCCCGCAGCACCCCGGGCTGGCGCAGATCGCCGATGAGCTGGCCGTCGAGGGACAGCGCGCCCGCCTCGAGGCGAACCACGGCCTGGCCGCTGGCCGCCGCCCAGTCCACCTCGTCGATGGCGGGAGGGGGCGGCTGCTCGCAGCCCAGAAACATGAGTGGCAAGGCGAACAACGGGCTAGACATCGGGGACCTCGCCGCCGGCATGCAGGGCCGTCTCGCCGTCACCGTCCACGGCGCCGCCGTGCTCGTCGTCGGTGGAGTGCTCCTGGTGACCGAAGCTGCTGTCGTCGGCCGGCTCGGGATGCTCTCCGCCGGGCCAGTCCCAGCTGTCTCCGTCGCCGCCGGAGTCCATGAACAGGCCGATGCTGGCGACATTGGTGCGCGGCCAGTCCTCGCACTCGCCGGAGTGGTTGCCCAGGCCCGTGGAGTAGTCGGAGCCCACCAGGTAGGTGTCGGCGCCGTCGTTGTCAACGAACAGGCCGATGCCCTGGCAGTTGGAGGCTCCGCCCGCCAGCCCCGAGTAGACGTAGCTGTCGTCGCCCGCCTCGTTCACCAGCACGCCCACCGAGAAGTCGTGGCCGGCTCCCACCTGCATGTAGTTGTGGCTCAGCAGGGTGTTGAAGGCGTCGTCGCCCTCGCCGTCGTCCAGCAGCACCCCCGCGGCATAGTGCGCGGCGCCGCCCTGCACGTAGTAGTAGGCGTCGTACTGATCCGCGCCGTCGCCGTCGAGCAGCAGGCCCACGGCCTGCCAGTACCCCGACCCCTGGGCGAAGGTGCCGGCCGTGTAGGTGTCGTCGCCGGCCGCGTCGCGCAGGACCCCGACCCCGCCGGAGAGGAAGGTCGCGTTGGAGTCCGAGCGCATGCCGAAGCCCACGCCCTGGCAGAAGCTGCTGTTGCCGTTGTTGGGCAGCTGGGGTGAGTAGTACACCGACAGGCCGCCGTCCTCTTCCTTGCCCGGGTTGGCGAACCAGGTGTCGTCCCCGCCGCCGTCCCAGGCGATGCCCACGGCCTGCAGGTAGCCGAACCCCTGGCTGCCGTGGAAGGTCTGGTGTGTGTCGTCGCCCTCGCCGAGGTCGATCAGCAGCCCCAGGCCCATGCTGGCCGCGCCCTGCACGGCCTCCTCCCCCAGGTAGGTGTCGTCGCCGCCGTCGTCCAGCAGCACGCCCACCCCCAGGTGGCCCCACCCCTGGCTCATGCGCAGGGACTGGTAGCGATCCGCGCCGCCGCCGAGGTCGAAGAGCATGCCCACGCCCACACGCCCCGATCCCTGCCGGCCGATGCGGGAGAGCGAGAACTCGCCGTAGTACTGGTCACCCCCGTAGCGGCCGGCCTCGTCCGCGGGCAGCAGCCCGTCCGAGCCCTCGTCGTGCTCGACGTAGCCGTACACGTCGTCTCCGTCGAGGTCGATGTGCAGGGCCACCGGGACCACGTCGGACGAGGCGCCGGCCGGGTGCACGTAGGTATCGTTGCCGCCGAGGTCGAGGTAGAGCGCGGGTGGATCGATCTCACCGGGCTCATCGTCGCCAGGACCGGCGACCAGGATGCGGCCCAGGTCGGATTCGACGTCCAGGGTGGCGTCCGTTCCCGCGAACCGGGGCAGGTCGGCGTGCTCGACGGCGAACGCCAGCACCCGGGCCGGGTCGTACAGCACCCGCGGGCCGCTGTCGGACAGGACCCAGTCCTGCACGTCGCTGCTGGACAGGTCGGGCGCGGCCTCGTAGTCGATGACCACGCCACCGTGGCCGTAGCGCACCAGGGTATCGAGGTCGTCGGGCGCGGCTGCGGCCAGGGTCTCCCGGGCGTCGGCCACGAGCTGCATCGCAGCCAGGATCGGCGTCAGTGCCTCGGCCAGGTCCACCGGCAGATCCGACAGGTCGACCAGGTCCTGGTTCGTCTCCACGGGATCGAGGGGCTCGAGCACACGCTCCTCGTCGAGCAGGGCCATGGCCTCGCCCAGGGCTACGGCCACCGGGTGAGCGGTCGACGCCCCGTGATCGAGATCGGCCGAGGCCTGTCCGCCCAGGCACGGGTAGAGCAACGGCTCCCACTGGTGGTCGTAGAACCACGGCAGCAGGAACGGGTCATCCAGGTAGCCCGAGTACGAGGCGTGGCCCCAGTGCTCCTCGGTGTAGCCCACCTCGTCGATGCCGCCGAGGCCGGAGTCGTCGACCGCAGCCTGCAGCAGCGTGGCGTCCACGTTGCCGTGGGCGCAGGTGATGTCGTCGGCCTCGGCGTCCCAGGTCGGGGCCACATAGGGCTCGGGCTCTGCGGAGTCATCGTCCCCGATCTCCTCGGTGGGGCAGCCGACCAGCAGAGCGATCGCCCACAGCAGGACGGCGGCGCCGAGGGCGCTCGAGAAGGTACGTTCGGGCATGGGTTCCTCCCGCTGCCGGCCATCATACAGGGGCCGACGGCTCCCACGGCGCACAAGGTGTGCGCTATCGTGGTGCGGCGGAGGACGGTGATGGCGGGCCGGGCGACGAGGTTGTGGGGGTTTCTGGCGCTGGGGCTGGCGGTCGGACCGTGGGGGCGGGCCACGGCCGCCGACCACGCCGACCTGGCCATGCGGGCCAACGAGGTCAATCAGCAGTACTGCGCGGACATCTACACCGCCGAGGTGCAGCTGGCCATCGAGGGGTACCGCCACGTGACCGCGATCTGGGGGGACATCGACGACGCGCTGGCCGTCGAGGCCGACCCGGTGCTGCTGTACTGGCGCGGGGTACTGGCCCACTGCCTGGGTCAGCCCGACCGGTCGCTGGAGGACCTGCGCCCGTTCATCGAGGGCCTGGACGACGACCGGCGCGCGACCCTGCAGGGGCTGGTCGAGGACGCGGAGATGCGGATCCGCCGCATCGAGAGCCTGCAGGGCCAGGCGTCGACCGCGCTGACCGCCAAGGAGGACTGGAACCTGCTGTGGGAGCGGTCCGAGGCCGAGCACCGGGCCGCGCGGCTGGGCGAGTTCATCGGCCGGTATGGTCCGCTGGAGCAGGGGGAACGTATCCCGCGACTGCGCATGGCCCGGCGGGCGCGCCGACACGCCGACCGCGAGGGCCCTTTCTTCGGCGGCCTGGCCACGGGCTGGCTGGCCTGGCACGAGGGGGAACCGCAGTACGGGGGCGAGGCGCTGGCTCAGCTCGTGTTCCCACTGAGACAGCCGGCCCGGACCTGGCGCCGGGACAGCGCGCTGCTGGTGGCGGTGGGCGCCAACGCCGGGCACCTGTGGTGGAATGGCTCGGAGCGCCTGGAATCCGGGGACGACTACGCGGGATGGGCCGACCACGACCTGCTGGTCTACGTCTCGGCCGTGCTCGGCTTCGGCCAGTTCCTGGCGGGCTCCACGCGCCACGGTCACCGGATGGGAGCCTCGCTGTTGCAGGCGCTGGACGTGGCGTTCGGCGAACGGCGCGAGAGCGTCAACTGCTTCGACGATGTCGTGGCCAGTGGCTTCTGCGCCGACAGCAGCAGCACCGAGCCGACGGTCGACGTCGCGCTCGACGTCCGCGCCGCGTTCGCCTTCCACTTCCGCTCCGGCCTGCGGCTGGAGGCCGGGGCGCGGCTGCTCGTACCAGCCTATGCGCGCGACATCACGGCAGACGAGCCCGTGGTGAGCGTGGGTCCGATCCTCAGCGTGGGCTACGTGGACTTCCCGCCATGAAAAAGGGCCCATGCTCGAGCATGGGCCCAGGGGGTGGCCGATGCGGGAGCATCGGCCCGGGGAGGGGGCTCAGAGCTCGGCGACCACGCCGCTGGCGTCGAGCTCCATCTGCACGACCACCAGGGACTCGCGGATCATGGCCACGGCCTCGTCGTTGAGGCTGATCTCGTCGGCCTTGCCCAGCACCTTGTCGTAGACCATGCGGGTCTTGAGCAGCAGCACGGCCGTCTCCTCGTCGAGGATCTCGGCGTACAGCTCGCGGTCGGTGTCCGTGGTCACGCTCGCGGGGTGGGGCGCGGTGAGGATGTCGCGGCGGAAGGTGGTGTACAGGCCGCCCAGGGAGTAGCCGGCCCGCGGGATCCAGTGGTGGGCGCCGATGCGCACGGCCTCGAGGTACGCCTCCTGCGCGTCGAGGATGTGCTCGGCCTTGCGCTCCAGTTCGGCGCGCGCCTCGTCGAGGTCGTCCACGCTGACCACCTGCACGGCCTCGGCCTGCAGCCGGCAGATCTCGCCGAGGTAGTGGTTGGCCATGCCGCCCTGGTACGCGCCCAGGGTCCGGCCGCGGTCGTGCCGGTAGCGCCGGGTCAGGTTGCGGATGGCGTGCTCGGCCACGGCCGGGTCGTCGGTGTTGGCCTGGACCCAGGCCCGCTGCACCTTGAGCTCGAAGCGGTCCACGGCCGATGTGTCGGCCCGGTTCAGCAGCTTCGTGATCTGCTCGTCGGCCACCTCCCAGCGCTCCGCGGCGATGCCCGCGGACGCCAGCCGGTAGCGGGCGGTCAGCCGGTCGCGGTCCTCCTCGGTGCTCTCGACGAACGCCTGGTACTGCGTGATGGCCTGGGTGAACAGGCCGGCGCGCTCCGCGGCCAGCCCGGCCTGGAAGGTGACGAACGCCTCGCGGTCCGTGCTGGGGAACTCGGCGAGGTACCGCATGTACAGGGCATAGGCCCGGGAGTACTCGCACGCCTCGAAGGCCTGCTCGGCGATGCGCAGCACGTCGTCGCCGGTGTAGGTGACCAGGCCCAGCTCCGGGTCCGGGGTGGTGCGAACGCTCATGCCGTCCGGCCGCGTGGTGCGGGTCAGCGTGCAGCCGCTGAACAGGACGATCGTGCAGGTGAGGAGAGTCATCCGCTGAATGTTGGTGCCCATCATCGTTCCACCCTTTCCGGCCCCTATCGTCCGGGCCATCGTGTTCGACCGAGGAGGATTGCAGGGGGCGTGCCAGAACTGGCGATCGATGCACAGCGAGCCGGCTCACGGATCGGCCCGCACGCGGGTGTCCGGGTGAGCGAACAGGATTCGGAGCGGATGTCCGGGATGCCGGACAGGGGGTCAGCGGCGCCGGCAGAACGCGACGAGCGCCAGCAGGGTCAGCGCGGCCCGCAGGCCAGCCGGGCCACCGCCGCCCACCTGGCAGCCCGTGCTGTTGGTGGACCCCACCTCCCCCTCGCCATGCACCAGTGCGGCGTCGGACAGGCCGTCGAAGGTGGCCTGGACCAGCTCCTCCAGGGTGGGATCGTAGCGGTAGGTGTACAGGTCGCCGGTGTCGTGGTCGATCAGCCCGTCGATCTCCCAGCCGAACGCCACGCCGTACACGGGCCGCTCGTCCTCGTCGTAGGCCTGGGCCAGCAGCTCCAGGGTCTCGCCCCGCGCCGCCCCACGCTCGTCCTGGCCGTGCAGCTGCACCGCGGCCACATGCTCGCTGTCCACCGCCAGGATGGTCACCTCGTCCACGTGCTGCCCGGCCGCGAGCAGCCGCACCGCGGCCTCGCCCACCTCCTCGGGTCGGACCTGCAGCCAGTCGCGGTCCTCCATCAGGAAGGACTGCTCGGCGTCGGCGCTCAGGCCGCCGTCGTGCTCCACGCCCAGCACGCCATGGCCATACAGCTGGCGCGGGCCCTCGTACCACTGCACCAGGAACGTGGCCTCGCCGCCGGTCAGCACCTGGAAGGTGGTCGTGTCCTCGGCCACGGCGGCCTCGGCCACCAGCAACGCGCCGTGGGGGGTGACGGCCGCGCTGTCGGGCATCACCACCTCGATGTCGGTGGCCCCGATCAGCAGGCCGTCGGCGTCGAACACCTCCAGCCGGCAGGCGCCGTCGCCGCGGGCACGCACCTCCACGGACACGGAGTCCTCGTCGATGTCCTCGCTCTCGATCAGCAGCACCTCGGCATCGGTGGACTCGATCTCCCAGTCGGACACGTCCTCGCGCCACAGGCGGCTGGCCGCGGTGACGCGGAACTCCGCGCCCTGCGCGTAGGGCTGGTGCAGGGCGTCGCCGGGCGGCTCGCCCGGCAGCAGGTCGAAGGTGACGTCGATGGAATCGCTGAAGCGAACGTGGCCGGAGTCGCCGCAGCCGGGGGTGATCAGCAGGCAGACGCAGGTTGCCCAGAGCGCACGGGTAGCTCCCATGTCGAAGACTCCCTGTCGCGCGCCGTCACCCGTGGGGGAGAACAGCAAGGGGTGTGCCACGACAGGGGGCAGATCGGGACCAGGATCCGGGTCAACGAGCGGCCACCGCCCGCCGCGCTGCCCACTCGGCCGCTACCAGCACCAGGGCCAGGTCCAGCAGCATGGCCAGCACGATCAGGGCCAGGGTCATGGGCAGGGGCAGGTCCAGGGAGCCGCCGCCGTCGTTCAGCATCGTCAGCCGGGCGCCGAGCCGGTAGCCGCCGCCGAGCAGCAACAGGTTCAGGGCGGTGCCCAGGCCCTGGGCCAGCACGATCGGCGGCGCGGCGACCAGGCCGCCCTGGCCGGCGCGCGCGGGCAGCTCGCGACGGGTGAAGCGGATGTAGGCCCACCCCGCGGCCAGCCCGGCGGCCAGGGCGATCAACGGGGCGAGCGGGGCGAGGAAGGCAGCGCTGGCCAGCACGGCGGCGGCGGCCAGGATGGCGATCAGCAGGGATGCGCGGGCGCCGGGGTCCATGGGCCTTCCGTCAGAACTCTTCCATGGGTTCGCCGGCGGAGTCGACCGGGAGGTCCTCCTCCCCCTCCTCGTCCTCGTCCTCGTCGAAGTCGTCGTCCTCCTCCTCGTCGAGGTCCTCCTCGTCGAGTTCCTCGTCGACCTCGTCCTCGTCGGACGGGGCGCGGCGGCGCACCGAGCTGCCGGTCTGGATGTCGTCGGAGAAGGTGCCGTCGGCGCGGGCACGTGACCGGGACGACTCGTCGCGGCGGCCCTCGACCTCGCCGCGGCGCTCCTCGCGCTTCTTGCGCAGCTGCTCGCGGCGCTCCTCGCGCTGCTTCTCCCACTCGGCGCGCTCCTCGTCGCTCATCTCGTCCACCCGGTTGGAGCGGGCGGGCGGGCGGTCGCCAGCGTCGTCGTCGTCGCGGTCCTCGGTCCGGCTGCGGCCCCGGTTGGAGCGGCGGGCGCCGGCGCGGTCCTCGCGGGGCCGCGGGTTGTCCAGCGAACCGATCACCGTGTAGTGGTAGTTGCCCCGGCCGTCCCGGTGGGCCGGGTTGTCCCCCATGCGCAGCGCGAGCAGCTGCTCCAGGGTCTCGTCCACCAGCTTGAACTGGATCTTCAACGCCAGCCGGCTCTTCTGCAGGTCCTCCTTCAGGGAGATGTAGCCGGTGATCTCCGCCTCGATCTTGTCGCCCTTGAACCGGGCCCACTCGATGGTGGCGCGGCCGTCGGCGACCGTGATCAGGCCACCGGCCTCGTCGAACACGGTCTCGAAGTCCATGCCGTAGATCTGCGAGCCCTCGCGGAAGCCGAGGCCGTCGAAGGAGAAGCTGACCTCGCCCTCGCTCTTGGTGATGTCCTCCTGGTCGAGGTTGAGGTCGATCTCCGAGTCGAAGGTGCCCGCACCGTCGATGCTCCAGGTCTCGCCCCGCAGCGGCCACGACCGCACCTCGAGCTCGTCGAGGTCGACGTCGGCCACGATCTCGGTCTCGCTGTACTTGACGTTGCCCCGTGCGTGCCCCTCGTAGACCACGCCGTCGAAGCGCACGTCGTAGTTGCCGCGCAGCGCGGCCAGGGGCCTGATCTTGATCCAGGTGCGGCCCATGGACAGCAGGGGCTGGGGCTCGTCGTCCCCGGTGATCCTGCCCACGCCGAGGGACTTGAAGCGCACGCCGGTCAGCCCCTTGGGCTTGGGCTTGTCCACGTCCACGGCCAGCGAGAGCCGCTCCTGCGCCTCGAGCGCGATGCGCTCGGACACGGCCCGGGACGGGAAGCTGACGTAGAACACCAGGGCGAAGAAGAACAGCGCCCAGAGGAACACGCCGCCGATCTGCAAGGCCATCCTCATGGCTCAGCCCTCCTCGGCCTTGAGCTTGGAGAAGACCACGGTCACGTTGGCCGACAGCTCCTCGCGGTTGCGGGTGTTGGCGCGCACCACCAGGCGGGAGACGCGCAGCGGCTGGGGCGCGGACTGCACCTTGTACAGGTAGTTGACGAGCTGCTCGAGCGTGACCTTCTTGAGCACCACCTCGTAGGCGTGCTCGTCGAAGAACAGGCCGTCGGACAGGCCCTCGTCGTTGATGCCCTTGATGTTGTCGGAGATCTTGGTCTCCTCGCCCGCGGTCTGCAGGAACCCGGACACGGAGAAGTCGGCGAACCCGCCGAGCTGCTTCTCGATGTCCGCGATCCGGGTGCGGCTGTCCTCCAGGTCGGCCAGCATCGAGTTCATGGTGTTGAGGTCACGCTGCTTGGCCGCCACCGAGTTCTCGAGGCTGCGCACCTTGCCCCGCACGCCGGTCACCACGAAGTAACCGACGAACAGCGTCAACGACACCACCATGAACACCAGCAGCCGGCGGTCACGCCGCGACAGGGTGTTCCACAACGAACCGAGCTGGCCCATCAGCTCTCCTCCTCCGCCGGCTCGCCGAGCGGGATCGTCATCTCGAACCGGATGGTGCTCTCACGCTGGTTCATCACCTTGTCGTGCGCGTAGGCCTGCTGGAACTTGGGGTTGCGCCGCACCGCGGCCTCCAGCTTGTCCACGGTCTCGAACTTGTCGGTGTTGGCGCGCAGCTTGACCGCCTCGGGGGTGATCTCGAGGTAGTCCACGTCGACCTTGTGCTCCTTGGGGACGGCCAGCGAGATCTCCCGCAGCAGGTCGAACGCGGTCACCTGGTTGGCCGGGTCGATCTTCTCGACCATGGCGTTGAGGCTGTCCATCTCGCCGATGAACATGTTGAGCGTCTGGCTGGAGCTGACCATCGAGGACTCGGCCGCGTGCGGGAAGGTGGTCCTGGCCGTGGTGCGGATCTCGTCCATCAGCGAGTGCTCGCGGGCGGACAGGCTGACGGCGTTGTACACGGCGAAGGCCATGCCGACCAGCGCCACGATCAGCACCAGCGCGGCCACGCCCAGGGCGAGCCGCTGGATGCGCACGATGTCGCGGCGATAGGCGAAATCGCCGATGCGGAAGCCCACCTGCTGCAGCTTGCCCGAGCCCAGGCCGCGCAGGGCCAGGGCGTAGGCCAGGGCGTGAGAGGCCCCGGACTCGGACACGTTGCCCGGCGAGGCGGGCAGCGGCAGGTCCTGCACCGGCACGCCGAGATCGGTCTGCAGGTGATGGCAGAACCCGCGCAACTCGCTGCAGCCGCCGCACACGTAGATCGCGTCGACCTCCTTGTGCTGCTCGTCCTCGAACGCCACCAGCGTGGTGCGAAGCAGGGCCATCAGCGGGCGCGTGGCCTCCTGGACCACATCCGCCAGCGCCTGCACGTCGTCGTCCCCGCCCACCCCGGACAGGGTGGCCATGCGGGCCTTGTAGTCGGCCACCTCACCCGGCTCGAAGCGGTAGCGCTCCAGCAGGGCCGCGTCGATGTTGCGCCCACCCCAGTCCAGGGTACGCAACAGCAACGGCACGCCGTCGACCATCGCGCAGACCTTGGTGTCGCGGTGGCCCACGTCCAGCAGCACCACGGTCTGGCCCGCGCCCTCCTTGGGCAGGAACCGGCTGAGGTTGCCCAGGGCGCTGGCGTCCACCGGCAGGTAGCGGGGGTCGACGCCGATGCCGCCGTACTCCTTGAGCAGGGCCCGCAGCTCGGCCTTGCGGGCCATGGCGCAGAACAGGCGGGTGCCCGGGTCTCCGTCCAGCAGCGTGGCGCTGCTCTCCAGGGTGTGGTGGTGCAGCAGCACCTCGTCCATGTCGAAGGGGATGCGCTCCTCGAGCACGCCCGACAGGACCGCGCCGATCTGCTTGGTCTGGGTGAACGGCAGCTCGACCACCCAGGAGCTGACCTGGGCCGAGGGGATGGCCGCGACCATGGTCGCGTCGTCCGTGTCGAGCTCACCGAGCAGGGCCTGCGCCTCGCGGAACTGCAGGTCGCGCAGGGTCACGCCCGGGGCGCGCTCGTCACCGTCGTCGTCGGCCACGTCCGCGTCCTCGGGCACGTCCGAGACCGACAGCGTCGACGTGCCGGTGGCCTCCTCCAGCTCCTCGCCTTCGAGTTCGTGCAGCGGCAGCCGCCGGGACACGAAGTCCACGGCCTCGTAGCCGCGATACGTGCCCTTGAGCACGGCCGCCTTGATCTCGTAGCGGCCCAGGTCGAGTCCGATCACCTTGCTCGCCATGGTCGCCTCACCATTCCTTCCAGGCGTACGTCTTGAAACGGCCGCCGTCGAAGCTCATCACCACCTCCACGGTCGACTCCACGTCCCCCACGTAGCCCGTGGAGGAGATGGTGAACACCCGCGAGTTGGTCTTGATCAGCCCCTGCAGTCCCGACTGGTCGGTCAGGGTGATCCCCTTGCCCTGGATCGTGGACATGAAGCTCTCGGTGGTCAGCATGCCCAGCAGGCGCATCACCTGCAGCTCGCCCACGATCTCCTGGATCACCTGGTCGGACACCGAGTAGTCGGTGAACGCGCGGATCAGCCCGTACAGGACCCGGGGGTTGCAGGTGGTGATGTTGACCTTGTTGGAGCCGTACACCGTCCAGTACGGACCGAACGTCTCGTAGATCTCGTCGTTGACCCCGGCCACGAGCTGCACCTCGTCCAGGGCGTCGAACTTGATGTTCTTGGGCTCGAACTCCCGGCCCCACAGGTCGTTGTCGTCGTACAGCGAGTCCTCGTACCCGCCGAGGAACGACGACCGCATGCCGTCGGTGTCGATGAAGTCCTTGATGTTGCCGATGGTCTCCCAGCGGTCGTACTCGTTGCGCACGTCGAACATCTCGTCGAAGCGCTCGTCCGCCATCAGCCCGTAGATGGCCAGCGCCATGGGGTTGAGCCGGATGTCCTCGGTGGTCACGTCCGCCAGGGAGTTGATGTTGATCTTGCCGTCCTCGTCGTTGATCTCCGAGCGGAAGTCCCCCTCGAAGTCGAGGAACGATCGAGTCAGCGCGGTGCTGTCCTTGGCGATGGCGCGGTCGATGCGCTCCTCCATCTCCTCGTCGAACTCGAAGTCCTGGGGACCGCTCTGCAGCGCCATCAGCTGCTCGTCTTCCATGTCGTCGATGCCGCCGGCCAGCGCCATGCGCAGGAACGCGGTGTCGATCCACGGCAGCTGCTGCCACAGGTTCTCGGTGGCGTTGACGCCGAAGTTGCCCAGCATCTGCTGGACCAGCGGGTTGGACGCGATCTGCGAGGTGAAGGCCATGAACAGCGTGTAGATGCGTATCCCGCTCTTGGCCAGGTACACCGCGCGCACCGAGTCGCGGTAGTTGGCGCCCTGCAGGTACTGCACCCGCGACTGGTAGGCGAACTCGACGATGAACGCGGTCAGGAAGACCACCATGGCCACGCACATCACCAGGGCGATGCCCCGCTGGCCCTTCCACGACCCGCGGCGACGCGGACGGGGCATGCGCCGCGGCGCGGCCGAGGGCGGCGCGGGGGCCGCCGCACGCCGGCGTCGACGGGGATCCCCGGATCCCTCGTCCCGCAACACGCGGCCCAGCCAGCGCAGCACACCCATCAGTTCAGCTCCACCACGTGGATCTTGGTGTGCCAGGTCCACTCCTCACCGTCCTCGTCGGCGATGATCATCGTGACCTCGACGGAGCGGGGCAGTCGGTTGAGCTGGTCTGGACCGGTGGTGTCCCACTCGTCCAGCCACTCGTTCTTTTCCTCGTCGTAGTAGCGCAGGTTGAACTTCTTGACGCCGCGGGCCAGCACCATCACCTCGCCGCCCTCGGTGGGCTCGCCGTCGATGCGGTCCTCTTCCCGGTGCATCAGCTTGAAGTAGTGGGTCTCGCGGTCGATCTCGTCGAAGTAGCCGATCTCGGTGAGCGAGCACTCCTTGCTGTCGCGGTAGAGCTTGCGGTGGGAGCGGGTGGTGAAGTCGAGCTTGTCCACCGGGTCGGAGTCCTCGCCGATGAAGATCGTCTCGAAGGTGTCCTCGAAGTTGTCCCCCGCGCCACCGGGCCGGCTGGACTTCTCCGCGGACAGGAACGCCTGGCCGAGCTCCCGCTCCATGCGGGTCATGGCGATGCGCCCCATGGACGTCATCTCGCCGCGGTGGTCCACCGCCTCCTGGATCAGCGCGGAGTTGCGGAAGATGACGAACAGCGTGGCCGTGATGCCCGCGAAGATCGCGATGGCCACGATCACCTCGATCAGGGTGAAGCCGTTCCGGGAGCGCAACGTCATTTCCGCCCCCCGCTGATCGAGCCGGTGGCCGGGGTCATGCCGGACGAACCGCCCGTGGCCGTGCCCCCGCCCTCCACGGCACCCACCGCGGCGGCGCCCCCGCCGATGCCGCCGATGCCGCCGAGCCCGCCGATCTCCTGGTCCTCGGCCGACGCCACCCTGCCGGTGGGGTTGATGATGTGGGTGATCAGCACCACCTCGTCGGGGCCGCAATAGCCCTCCTGGCGCCGGGCCTCCTCCCCGCACCAGTACACGCGCACCCGGATCTCGCGCACGAAGCGGGAGAGCTCGTCGGTGAACATGGTCGGATCGATGCCCAGGCTCTCCATGGAGAAGCCGCCGGTGGCCATGTCCTGGTCCTCGATCGCACCCTCGTCCTCGGCCATGCCCATCAGCTGGTTGACCATGTCGAGGATGCGGCCGATATCGAGCTCGATGCGGCTGACCTCGTACTCCCAGCGGTGGTCCTCGAACCCGTCGAGGTACTCCTCGGCCCGGAAGTCGCCGTCCTCGGCGATGGTGAGCTCGCCGAAGCCCTCCTTCTCCATGCGCAGCTCGACCAGGGTCATGACGTCCCGCGCCAGCAGGGTGCCGACCACCATCTCGTCGCCCTGCTCGCGCATCTCCACGGCCGCGGTCTGCGCGTCGATCAGCACCATCACCGAGATGGCCAGGATGGCCAACGCGACCATCACCTCCAGCAGGGTGAAGCCCGTGCGGTGCGTGGGGCGCTCAGTCGACACGGCGGTCCTCCCGATCCGGGGGGTCGGCCTCGCCCCACTCGGCCACCACGCGGCCGGTGAGGGGCTCCACGGTCAGCGACATCACGGCCTCGTCGCGGTCGACCAGGTAGACGACCGTGTCCTCCATGTAGCCGTCCGGGAAGATGTGGGTGTAGACGATCAGCTCCTCCTCCTCCTCCTCGGGAGGCGGTTCCTGGGGCTCGACCACGTCGTCCCACTGGGGCGACCAGATCCCCTTGAAGGCCACACCGTTGGGAAGCGCGCGCGCCTTGAACACCTCCTCCTCCAGGGGCACGAACTCGTTGATCCGGGGGGCGGGCTGCACCGAACCTGTCTCCAGGCTGACGCCCAGCAGCGCCATCAGCCCGGCCAGGGGGCTGTCCTCGTCGCCGACCTTGTCCTGCTGCTGCGTGCGCAGCCGGTCACGGGCCATCTCCTCCTCGTCCTGCCACTCCTCGATCTCCTCCTGCCGCTCATCCTCCCACTCGATCCACTCCTCGCGCGCCTCCTGGTCCTGGAACAGCTGCACCGTGCCCGTGGCGGCCTCGACCCAGTACACGTGGCGATCGAGGTTGTAGGCCACCCGCAGCGGCACGTGCTGCAGCGCGCATTCGTCGTAGGCCACCGTCAATGTGGAGCCCAGCTTGCGGGTCGCCGAGCGCAGGTCCCCGTCGATCCAGCGGGCGATGGACGGGATCGCGACGAACCCGATCACGAGCACGATGGCGATCACCACCACCAGCTCGATCAGGGTCAGTCCTCGGCGATCCCGCAAGTCCATCAGAACTCCCAGTTGGTGAAATCCGCGTCCCGGCCGCGGCCGCCGGGCAGGCCGTCCGCGCCGTAGCTGACCAGCGCGTAGGGCCGCCCGGCCTCACCGGGCACGCGCAGCTCGATGGCATGGCCCCAGCCGTCCAGCGGGCTGGGGGTCAGCGTGCGCGGCCAGGCGCCATGCTCGGTGCGGTCGCGCACCAGCCCGGTCTCGGCCTGCTTGAGGATCAGCTGGGTGGCGTGCACCTTGGACTCGCCGCCGGAACGCACCAGCATGGCGCACCCCACCGTGCCCACCGCAAAGGTGAGGATCACGACCACGGCGATGAGGTTCCCCCTCGTCATGGCTGCAGCACCTCTACCTGATCTCGTAGGATTTGATGTCCGCGTCCTTGCCCTCGCCGCCCTCGGAGCCGTCGGCGCCCAGCGACACGATCTCGTAGTCGTGGTTGCCGCTCATCCCGGGCGAGTAGTACAGGAACGGCGTGTCCCAGGCGTCCACCGGCACCGTCTCGGAGTCGAGGTAGGAGGAGCGCTTGCGACCGCTACGGTCCGCGGGCGGGTTGATCAGCGCCTCCAGGCCCTCGGCCGTGGTCGGGTACTTGCCGTAGTTGACCCGGTACTGGGTCAGGGCCCCCTCCAGGTTGCCGATCTGCACGATCGTGGAGTCGACCTTTGCCTCCTCCAGCCGGTTGACCGCGGCCACGCCGACGATGGTCATCAGGATGCCCAGGATCGCGATCACGACCATGATCTCGACCAGGGTCATGCCCGCCTGTGCGCGGTGGAAGCTCGCGGCCTCGGCCTTGAGCGACTTGTTGGGCTCGTGCATCGGTTGGATCTCCCTCGCGCGTACGCGCGGTTGCATTGCTCGGGTTGCTCGCGACGCCGTCATTCCGACCTCGATCATCTCGTCACCCCACGACCTGGTTGATGCGCAGCATCGGCAGCAACACCGACAGCGCGATGAATCCCACCCCGCCGCCGAGCAGCAGGATCATGATCGGCTCCAGCAGGGTGGTGAGCACGCCCACGGTGCGGTCCACCTGCTGCTCGTACGACTCGGCCACCTTCTGCAGCATCATCTCCAGCTCACCGGACCGCTCGCCAATGGCGATCATGTGCGTCACCAGCGGCGGGAACTGCTCGCTGCGACGCAGCGGGATGGCGATGCTCTGGCCCTCGCTGACCGACTCCTTGACCTTGTCCAGCACGTCCTGCAGCACGACGTTGTCGACCACGTTGCGCACGATGGTCATGGCCGTGAGGATCGGCACGCCCGACGACAGCAGGGTGGACAGGGTGGAGGCGAAGCGGGAGACCGACACCAGCAGCAGCAGCTTGCCGAAGATTGGCGCCTTGAGCGAGTAGCGGTCCACGATCTGGCGGCCGTCCGGGGTGCGCACCCACCAGCGCAGCAGGAAGAACAGACCGACCAGCGCCGCCAGCACCAGGTACCAGTAGCTGGCCGCGAACGAGCTGATGCCGATCAGGATGCGCGTGATCAGCGGCAGCGTGGCGTCCATGTCCTCGAAGATCTTGGCGATCTTGGGCACCACCCCGATCATCAGGAAGGTGATCAGGCCCATGGCCACCAGGGCCATGATCAGCGGGTAGACCAGCGCGCCGATGATCTTGGAGCGCAGCGCCACCTGGCCCTCGGTGTAGTCCGCGAGCTTGACCAGCACCAGGTCCAGGGTGCCGGACTGCTCGCCCGCGGCGACCATGTTGCGGAACAGGTCGCTGAAGATCTTGGGGTAGCCCTGCATGGCCACGGCCAGGGACGAGCCCTCGTTGACCTTCTCCTTGATCTCGGTCAACACCACCCGGAACTTGTCGCTCTCGGTCTGATCCGCCACCGCGTTGAGCGCCTCCACGATCGGGATCCCGGCGCCCAGCAGCGTGGACAGCTGCCGGGTGACGATGGCCACGTCCGCGATCTTGATCCGCTCGAAGTAGCGGCCGAAGTCGACCTCCACGTTCAAGGTGGCCTTCTTGGGGGCCTCCTCGGCCTCCTCGGCGCCCTCGATCTCGGCCTTCTTCTTCCTCTTCTTGGCCTTGCCGTTGCTCGCAGGCGCCGGCCCCTTGCCGCCGCGCTGCTCCTTGAGCTCGGTGGGGAACACGCCGTCGCGGCGCAGCTTGGACCGCGCCGAGCGCGCGCTCTCCGCGTCCACGAACCCGCCGACATTCTTGCCGGCGCTGGTCAGTCCCTTGTACTCGAAGACCGGCATCGGCTAGCCCATCAGCTCCACGGCCTCTTCCTGGGTCACGCGGAGCACCTCCTCCATGGTGGTCAGCCCCTGCAGCACCTTGCGCGCGCCGTCGTCCCGCAGGGTGATCATCCCCTTGGCCAGGGCCGCCTTCTTGACCGCTCCCGCCGTGGGGTTGGTCACGATCAGCTGCCGCATGGCGTCGTCCACGGTCAGCAGCTCGTAGATCCCGGTCCGGCCGCGGTAGCCGGTGCCCAGGCACTCCTCGCAGCCGCCGCTGTGGGGGCGGTAGACACGCTGGCCGCCCAACAGCGCGTCCGGGGCCAGCCCGATCTCGGCCAGCTGCTCGGGCGTGGGCGCGAACTCCTCGCGACATGTCGGACACACCCGCCGCACCAGGCGCTGGGCCATCACCCCGATCAGGGACGACCCCACCAGGAAGGGCTCCACGCCCATGTCGACCAGGCGCGTGATCGCGCCGGCCGCGTCGTTGGTGTGCAGGGTGGACAGCACCAGGTGACCGGTGAGCGACGCCTGGATCGCGATGTCCGCGGTCTCGAGGTCGCGGACCTCACCCACGAGGATCACGTCCGGATCCTGGCGCAGGTAGGCGCGCAGCCCGCTGGCGAACGTCAGGTTGATCTTGGGATTGACCGCCATCTGGCCGATGCCCTGGATCTGGAACTCGATCGGGTCCTCGACCGTGAGGATGTTGATGTCCGGGGCGTTGATCACGGTGATCGACGCGTACAGCGTGGTGGTCTTTCCGGACCCGGTGGGGCCGGTGACCAGCAGGATGCCGTGGGGCCGCTTGATCAGGTTGTTCCACTCGTTGAACTGGTAGCCGGTGATGCCGACCTCCTCCAGCCCCAGCAGGCCGGCGGAGCGATCCTGCAGCCGCATCACCACCCGCTCGCCGTGCGCCACCGGCACGGTCGAGGTGCGGATGTCCACGTCGCGGCCGGCCACCTTGATGCGGATGCGGCCGTCCTGGGGCAGCCGCTTCTCGGCGATGTCGAGGTTGGCCATCACCTTGACGCGGCTGGCGATGGAGGTCTGCGCCCGCTTGGGCGGGTGGAACTTGTCGTACAGCACGCCGTCGATGCGGAACCGCACCACCAGCTCCCGCTCGAACGGCTCGATGTGGATGTCGCTGGCCCGCTCCTTGAGCGCCTCGGTGAACAGGGTGTTGACGAAGCGGATGATCGGGGCCTCGTCGTCCGTGGCGTCGAGGATGTCCACGATCTCCTGGACGTTGTCGTCCTGGCCGGTCTCGGCGTCCTCGAGCTCGTCCATCACCTCGCCCGCGCTGCGGGCGACGCGGTCGTACGCGGAGTTGATCGCGGCCAGCACGGCCTCGTGGCCGCCGAGGTACACGTTGACCGGCGCGCCGAGGAAGGCGCGCAGGTCGTCCACCGGCGACAGGGCCATGGGGTTGGTCACGACCACGTCCACCGAGCCGTCCTCGCGCCGCACCACGGGCAGCACGCCGTGGCCCTTGGCGAACGCGATGGGGAGGTCCTGCACCAGGTCGAGGTCCAGCTCCTCCACCGGGATGACCTCCATCACCGGCAGGCCGAGCTGGCGCGACAGGGCGTGCGCCAGGGTCAGCTCGTCGATGGCCGCCTGGGCGACCAGGGCGCTGCCCAGGCGCATGCTGTTGCGCTGGGACAGCTCCACCGCGGCCTTGATCTGGTCGGGCGAGACCCCGTGGTGCTCCACGAGGATCTCGGCCAGCTGGCGTCGGGCGACCGCCATGGTCAGGCCCCCTGCCCGGAGTAGGGATCGACCTCCTCGAGGTCCTCCTCGGTGACGCCCTCGATCCGGATCTCGCCGCCGCCCGGGGTGATCAGCACCTCGCCCGGACCGGGCGCGAACGAGGAGCCGCCCGACGCGCCGGCCGCGGGCGGGGCGTCGCCTTCCTCCTCCTCGTCGTCCTCCTCGTCGTCCTCCTCCTCGTCGTCCTCGTAGTACTCGTCCTCGGCCTCGTCGTAGCCCTCGTCGTAGCCGTCCTCGTAGGCCTCGTCGTAGGCCTCGTCGTAGCCCTCGTAGTAGCCGTCGTCGTAGGCCTCGTCCTCGGCCGGGTACTCGTCCTCGATCAGCTCGTCGTCCGGGTGGGGCCGGAACACAGGCGGCGAGTAGGTGGGGCCGCCCTCGGCGTCGTAGATGTCCACCGAGTCGTAGCGCGGCGCGCTGCGGCGCTCGCGGTACACCGGCGGGATGTCCGGCAGGTTCATGGAGTACATCAGCAGACCGTTGAGCGCCGCCTGCTGCTCCTCCAGCGACTTGCCGTAGAACATGCGCATGAACTCCTGCCGCTGCAGCATCTTGATCTGGTAGACCTCCTGCAGGTCCTCGGGCCCGTCGATCACGTGGGGGGTGAGGAACACCAGCAGGTTGGTCTTCTTGTCCGTGGCCTTCTTGGAGCGGAACAGGTTGCCGATCAGCGGGATGTCACCCAGGACCGGCACCTTGGTCTCGTCCAGGGTCTGGTTGGTCTGCATCAGCCCGCCGATGACCACGGTCTGGTTGTTCAGCACCGCGACCATGGTCTCGGCCGAACGCTTGGTCGTGGTCACGCCGCCAGAGCTGAGCAGGTCCGTCCCCTGGGACTCGGGCACCACCTCGGTGATCTCGAGGAACACCTCCAGCATGACCGTGTCGCTCTCGTTGATCTGCGGGGTGAGCCTCAGGGTCAGCGCCACGTCCTCGCGGGAGAAGTTGGCGATCGGCATGCCCTGGGTGGTGGTGGTGAAGCCGGCCGAGAACGGGATGGTCTGGCCGACCACGATCTCGGCCTCCTCGTTGTCCAGGGTCATGATGTTGGGCGCGCTGAGCACCTCGGTATTGGTGTCGGACTCGATGGCGGTCAGCACGATGCCGAAGGCCGGGATCTCCAGGGTGCCGGTCTCGCTGCCGGGGAACGGGATCGGCAACGAGCTGCCGAAGATGCCCAGGGCCACACCCGACAGGTCCATGGCCAGCCCTGCCTCGCCGGACAGGGCGCTGAGCAGCGAGCCGCCGCCCACGCTGCCGATGCCGCCGAGGCCGATGCCCGACTCGCCGAGCTCCTCCCGGCCGTAGCCGGAGTGGAAGCCGACGCCGGTGTCGCGCTCGTTGTTGTCCGTGATCTCCATGATCACCGCCTCGACGAACACCTGCTTGCGCCGGATGTCGAGCATGTCGATCACCCGCCGCAGCCGCAGGAAGTCGTCGCGGCTGGCCGTGATCACCAGGGAGTTGGTGGCCGCGTCGGCCGTGACCTTCACGCCGCCCTCGAACTGGGCCACGCTGCCGCCGCCACCGCCGGCCGCACCGCCGCCCTCCTGCTTCTTGCCGCCCTGGCTGGTGGACGACCGCCGGCCGCCGCTGCCCCGCTGTTGCTGCTGGGCCCGCTGGTTGGCCTCCTGGGTCAGGTTGGACAGGACCTGGGCCAGCTCCTCGGCGTTGGCGTACTCGAGGTAGACCACGTGGATGTCGCCGTCCCGTGGCTCGATATCGATGTCGAGCCGCAGGACGAAATCCCGTACGTCCTCGATGGCCTGCTCGGTGGCCATCAGGATGATGGAGTTGGTGCGCTCGTCCGCGATCACGTTGCCGATGTAGCTCTCCGAGCCCACCTGGTCGGTGCTGGTGGAAGGCGTGGGCGTGGAGGGCTTGTCGCGGTCCCGCTTGTTGCGCTTGGAGCGGCGCCGCTCGGCAGGGGTCTGGGCGGCCGGGGTCTGCTGCTGGGCCTGGTCCACGCCGAACACGGTCTTGATCTTCTCGACCATGTCGGTGGCGTCGGCCCACTGCAGCTCGATGATCTCCAGCTGCTGGGTGGGCGCGCTCACGTCGAGTTCGAGCAGCAGCTCCTCGATGCGGCGGATGTTGTTGGCCGAGTCGGTGATGATCAGCGCGTTGGTCGGGGTGTAGGCGGTCACGTCGCCGCCGTCGCCCACCATCTTCGAGGCGATCTTGGTGATGTCGTCGACGCCGATGTTCTCCAGCCGGATGATGCGCGTGACCATGTTGGCCGTGTAGGGCAGGTAGTCGTCGGAGTACAGCCGGATCGGCTCGCGGATGGAGCTCTTGTTGGGCACGATACGCGTCACCTGGCCCTCGGTGACCGTGGTGAAGCCGGCCGCGTCCAGCGCCGACTGGAACGCCTCGTAGGCCTCGGCCACGGTGACCGGCGTGGGCGAGATGATCGTGATCTTGCCGCTGAGCTTGTCGGCCAGGATGAAGTTGCGGCCCGTCAGCTCGGCGAAGTACTTGACCACGTCCTTGAGCTCGGTCTCGACGAAGTCGATGTTGACCAGGGTGTCGCGCGGGGGGGGCGTGGTGATGCCGCGGCGATCCACGCTGGCCTCGGTCGACCACTGGCCGTCGCCGCCGCCGGGCACGTCGCCGTCCTGGCCGGCCACGCCGCCGAGGAAGGAGTCGTCGCCCTCGTTGTCGTCGTCGTCGCCGTCGTCCTTGTTCTCGCGGTCCGCGGTCGGACCGGAGCGGTCCTTCTTCTTGCGCTCGCGGGAGGCGGGATCGAGCCGCCGCTCCATGGCGGGCGTGCGCACCGGGTCGAGCATGGCGCGGGGGGCCGCGGCCTGGGTCTCGGCGTCCACCTCGTCGGCGTCCTCGCCGTCGTCGGCGCCCTCACCGGCGTCGTCGCCAGTGGCCTCCCCCTCTTGCTCGGGGTCGGCAGCGGACGCGGACGGGGCGACGAGCAGCAGCCCCAGCAGCATGATGATGTTCAGGTTCGGAGTTCGCACGTCGCTCTCCTACGTCCCCTAGAGGATGTCGTACACCAACGTCACCGGCTCGCCCTTGCGGATGATATCGAGCTCGATGTGGGATTCACTCTGCATCGACGAGTACAGCTCCAGCGCCTTGTCCGGAGACGTCAGGGCCGCCCCGTTGACGCCGGAGATCACGTCGTTGTTGCGCAGGCCGAGGTTGCGGGCCGCGCTGTTGCGCTTGATCGAGAAGATCTTGAAGCCGTTGGACTTGCCGTCCACGAAGTTGGGTACCACGCGGGCGTCGCGGCTCAGCCGGTCGAGGTTGGCCAGCGCGTTGTCCACCGAGGACCGCTCGATCTGGTAGTGGGTGTCGTCGATCTTGGTGATGCCCTCGGACCAGTCGATGCGGCCCCGGGTCTGGCGCTTGCCCTCGCGCTCTTCGGCCGCGCTGCCCCGCTTCTTCTTCCTGGGCGCCTGGCCACCGATCTCGATGTACTCCCGCGAGCCGTTCTGGCGCACCACGTACACCCGGCGCCTGGCGATCAGGTCGATCTTGGCGTCGGCCAGGGCGTCCCCCTCGAGGAACACGTGGGGGTAGTCGTCCTCCGCGTCGACCAGGATCAGGGCGGTGGACCAGGCGCGATCCCCGGCCACCGACGTCAGGATCAGGGTGGCGCCCAGGTCGGTGGCCTCCCGCTCCTGCCCCTCCTCGCCGACGATGGCCTCGCCGGTGCTGCCGACCTTGGAGCTGTCGAACAGCGAGCGGTCCATGATCGGGCGCATGAACTGGTCCAGGGAGGTGCCCCGGCGGTTCTGCTTGCCGCCCCGGGGCCTGCCCCCCCGGCCCGTCGGCGTGCCGCCGGCCTCGGCGGGTTCACCCGCGTCGGCCACGGCCTCCCCGCCCTCGCCCTCGGCGAGCTCGACCAGTTCGGTCCCCTCCGGCGGCCGGATCTTCGCGGCCATCACCCGGGTCAGGGCGATGGCCAATCCCCCGGCGAGGACCGTCACCACAGCGAAAACAGCGATCAGTGTTCGTCTCTTCATGTGAGCCTTCTGCTCCGGTGTCCGAGAAAAGCAAGATCCGGGCCAGCTGCGAGGACACCGAGAAACGCCCGTGATTCCCACCACATGGTCCACATCCCCCCGTACGGGAACCCCCGCGGGGGACAAATTGGCAAACGGACAGAAGCACGCGCGAGGGCTGTGACAAACTGTCAACGCCCGCCAGGGGTACAATCGGCGGCCTGGAGGTACGGGGGATGAACGACCAGGGAGACACGTCGGCCATGCTGGTGAGCCCGCTCCGACGCGGGCCGGCGGGCCGGGCCGACGCGGTCGAACTCGAGGCCATGGTCACCGACGCCCGCAACAGCCCGCTGTTCCAGGCGGTGCTGCAGTGGCTGGACGGGTTCGTGGTGGTGCTCAACGGGCAGCGCCAGATCCTGGTGGCGGACGAGGCCAAGGCGCAGCGCGCCGGCTTCGAGGACATCGAGCAGCTGGTCGGCGCGCGGCCCGGGGAGGCCTTCGGCTGCGTTCACGCCGACGGCGGCGAGGACGGCTGCGGCACGTCGCGCGCGTGCGCCCACTGCGGCGTCCTGCAGGCGATCCTGGCCAGCCAGGACACGGGCGAGCCGGTAGACGCCGAATGCACACTCACGCTGAAGGGCGACGAAAGGCCCTACACGGTGCGGTACCGGATCCGCGCCACGCGCGCCCACCGCGACGATCTCACCCTGTTGGTGCTCCACGAGGAGGGCGATCTCGCCCCCCCTCACCCGCTCGCCGAGCCCGACCTCGACGATCTCGATGCGACCTCCCTCCCTGCAATCACACGGGTGAGGCTGCTGGGTCGTGGGAGTTCGGGACAGGTCTTTATGGTCGAGGACGCGCAGGGTCGGCAGCTTGCCCTGAAGGCCCTGAGATGTGATCCGGTGGACGGCGGAATCTGTAGCGCCAGGTTCCGGCGCGAGAGCGAGGTCGCGCTGGCCCTGAAGCACGACAACGTGGTGAGGACCCTCGCTGTCGACGAGACCGACAGCGGCCTGCTCTACATGCTCACCGAATACTGCCCCCGCGGCGCGGTCTCGCGCTGGTTGCAGCGCCACGGCGTGCCGTCCACGGAGCTGCTGCTGCACTGGATGATCGGGGTCACCCGCGGCCTCGATCACCTGTGGCGCGGGCACGCCGTGGTACACCGGGACATCAAGCCCGACAACCTGCTGCTGGGGCTGAACGGAACCATCAAGATCGCGGACTTCGGGATCGTACGCCGCACCGCTAGACGAGAGGATCGCCTCACGGGCAAGGGCATGGTCGTGGGCACGCCCCACTACATGTCCCCCGAGCAGGCCCGTGGCAAGCCCAGGCTCGACTGTCGGGCCGACCTGTACTCGATGGGCGCCACGTTCTTCCACCTGGCCTGCGGCAGCCCCCCGGTCGATGGGGCCAGCCCCACGGAGGTCCTTCGTGCCCAGCTCACGGCCGCACCGCCGCCGATCCGCATGTTCCAGCGACACATCCCGGGCCGCGTGGCCGAGTGCATCTACTGGCTGCTGAACAAGGCCCCGCGCCACCGGCCACCCACCCCGGCGGCGCTGCTGGAGGTCCTGCAGGACATCGCCGAGGCTCTCGGCGTGGATCCGGACTCCCCCCCCCTCACCGTGGACCTGCCGGCGCATGACGCCTAGACGGCTCGCGGCCGCGGCCGCGGCCCTCGTCGTGCTGGCGATCGCCGCGGCACTGCTGTGGCGCGCCCTGCAACCCGCGCCTCCCGAACGCCCCGACCACCGACCGCCGAAGGACGAGGCCGATCCGCCGGTCCCGATCGCATTCTCCTTCGAGGACACCACCCACCCGGTCGCCCTCAACCCCCGCACCGCCACCACCGGCGCGGAGGTGTTCGGCATCAACGAGGGCGTCGCCCTGCCGCGCACCACCATGGGTTCGGGCCAGGGCGGCCTGCTGGACCACCACGTGCTGACCCGCCGCAGTACCCTCGTCGCCGACCTCGGCGCGACCCTGGTCCGCGCCGGCAGCCACACCTTCCCCCGCCTCAACTGGCAGGACATGGCCCGCGAGGGCCCGGCCGACTTCACCGGCGCGGACACCTTCTTCGCCGCCATCGGCGAGGCCGACCTGGATGTGGTCGCGGTGATCGGACCGTGGCCCGGCGCGCGCACCTCGATGTTCACCCGCCAGTACGTGCCCGAGGACATGGGGGCCTACACCGACTGGGTGGAGGCCGTGGTCGAGCGCTACGACGGCGACGGCCACCTCGACGCCCCGAACCTGGTGCGGCCGGTCAGGCTGTGGGAAGTGGACAACGAGCCGGATCTGCACCACGACCTCCCCCCCCGCGCCGGCCAGCAGGCGGGCCGCCGCCAGGGGGCATTCGAGACCCCCCAGGAGTACGCCGAGGTGCTGCTGGCCACGGCCGCGGCCATCCGCCGCGCCGACCCCGAGGCGTTCGTGCTCTCCGGCGGCATCTACCGGCCGATGGCGCCCAAGGGCCGCACCTACCTCGAGGACGTGCTGGCCGTGCCCGGCGTGCCCGAGGCCGTGGACGCGATCAGCCTGCACTGCTACCTGGCCGCCGAGCAGCTGGACGTGATCCCGATCACCATGCAGGCGGCCCGGGAGCTGGCCCCGGACCACCCGATCTGGATCACCGAGACCTCGGTGCCGTCCTCGGGCAAGGGCGCATGGATGTCCCCCGACTGGCAGGCCTCGATGGTGGTGGCCCTGCACGGCGCGCTGCTGGCCGAGGGTGCGGACCGCATCTTCTGGCACGCCCTGGTCGATCCACCCCGGCGCCAGGGCCCGACCGGGTTCCGCCACAACTCCCTGTACCGCGCCGTGGCCCAGGAGGGCGCCTCCCGCTGGGAACGCAAGCCCGCGGGCGACGTGTACGAGCGGCTCACCGCCTGCCTCGCCGGCGTGGACCTGACCGACATGCGTGGGGTGACCAGCGGCGACGGCATGCTGCTGCAGACCGCGGACGGCTGGCTCGCCTTCTCGGGCACCCCGACCGTGCCGGCCGAGGCCACCCAGGCCCTGGACCTGCTCACCGGCGAGACCGCGCCGGTCGCCGACGTGGTGACCGCGCCGGCCTGGCTGACGCGCTGAGTCATGGCCCGCCCGCGCCTGCTGCTGCTGCTCGCCGCCGCCGCGGTCGCCGCCGAGCTGGCCGGCTGGCTGCTCGGCAGCGGCAACAAGGACGCCACCTTCGCCTGGTTCCGCGTGGCCGCGCACGCGGGCACGGCCGGGTTCGCGCTCGCGATCGCCGCCGGCCTGGCCGCCGCCCTGGCCGCGGACCGCCTTCGTGCAGCCGGGATCACGCTCCCCCGCCCGCTGCTGGTGCTCGGCGCGGCCGCGACCGCCCTGCACCTGCTGTTCCTGGACACCCCCCAGGGCCAGCCCGACACGGCCAACTACTTCGTGTACGCCCAGCACATCGCCGCCGACCCGCTGCACACCCTGGTGCAGTGGAAGGCCCTGGTGTGGGACGTGGACCAGGGCCGCTTCCACACCTACCTGCCGCTGGTGCCGCTGCTGTACGGTCTGGCGTTCGCGGTCCTGGGCGAGCACCCGGCCGTGGCCGACCTGCTGCTCACCGCGTTCGCCGTGGCCCTCCCCCTGGCCGTGGCCCGGCTGGGCCGCACCGCTGGCCACCCCCGCGCCGGCCTGGCCGCGGGCTGGCTGGTGCTCACCCTGCCCTACCTGCAGGCCCACTCCGGGTGGCTGCTGGTGGACCTGCCCCTGACCCTGTTCGTGTGCCTCGCCTGGACCGCGCTGCTGCGCGCCCGCACTCCCACGGGGTGGCTCCTGGCCGCGGCCCTGTGCGCGCTGCCGCTGGCGACCAAGGGCTCGGCCCTGCTGTTCGTGGCCGGACCGCTGTTCGTGCTGGCCACCCGCGCCTGGCGACGCCGCTGGCTGCTGGTCACGGTGACCGGCGGGGCCATCGCCGCCCTGGTCGTGCTGCACCCCCCGTTCATGCGCGCGGCCGAGACCTACCCCGAGACCGCGCTGTCCCTGCTGCTGCAGTTACGCCCTGGCCTGTGGGTGCTGGCCGGGGTGGCCGTGGTCCGACGCGACCGGCTGGCCACCGTGCTCGCGGCCGCGCTGTGCGCGGTGCCGGTGCTGATCCTGTACGGCTCGCCCGAGCACGTGGCCCGCTACGCCTTGCCCCTGGCCCCGGCCCTGGCCCTGGCCGCGGCGCGCGCGGCCAGCCGCCCCCTGCTCGCCGGCCTGGCCACGTCCGGGCTGGTGCTGCTGCTGGCCGGCTACCGCCCGGTGCTCGTGCACCACCAGGCCGCCAACCTCCAGGCCGCCACCCGTCAGCTGCAGGCCTCGGGCGTCGACGCCATCGAGGTGTGGTGCGACGTGCCCGGCACCACCTTCCCCACCGGCGCCACGGCCGCGCTGGTCGACTACTACGCCACCGTGCCCGTGGGGGTGGGCGGTACCCTGCGCATCGGCGAGCCGGGCCCCAAGCAGCACTGGTGGGACCACTTCGAGTCCCCGCCGTGGCACGACCGTCCCCCGGCCGACGGCGTGCTGCTGGGCCTGTACGGGGCCACGGCCCGGGAGTTCGAGCAGGGTCCCGGCGCGGACCTGGACCGGATCGAAGAGGTCTCCCTGTATCGCGGTTCATCGTGGCTGCTGCCCCGGTCCGTGGTACTCTACCGGCGCACCCCTGGGGAGGAGTCACCATGAGGATCCTGGCGTTCACGATCGGCGCGGCGATGCTGCTGGCCACCACCGGCTGTGCGGAGGTGTTCGGCACCCGGTTCGACGGCACCTGGCTGCTCGCGCTGGACATGGACTACGAGACCAGCGCCGGCTGTGACGATGCCTGGGGTTACACCGGCATCTCCAACCAGATGGTCGACGTGTACACGGGCGCGGACGACTCCATCGTGGTGATGTTCGAGCAGCTGCTGCAGGGCACCTTCACCGGGTCGACCTACGAGGCCTCATGGCTGGAGGAGTGGGGGTACGACGACTACCTCGAGGTGGACCGCATCACCATGGACGGGGTGGTCAGCAGCAAGGTGATGACCGGCTCCATCGAGGTCTTCGAGTCGTGGGAGGACGCCGACGACTCGGAGGCCTGCACGATCACCTACACCTATGCCGCCGACAAGGTCGTGTCCTCGGACAGCGACTACGTGGGGGGTTGAGATGCGCCGCGCCCTGCTCGCCACACTCCCGCTGCTGTGCCTGGTGCTGGCCGGTTGCCCGGACAAGTACGACGGCACGTACCTGCTGAGCTACACCCTGACCGAGGACACCGCCAACCCGGACAACAGCTGGATCGGGGTGGAGCAACGCACGCTCGGTTCGCTGTACCGCACCGGCGACGCCGTGGTCCTGAAGCTGGACAACGCCCTGCTCACCGGCAACCGCGTGGGTGACTCCCTGGAGCTCGGCTCCACCATGGGCATGGTCAGCAACGACGACGAATGCGTGCTGTACGAGCTGCTCGCCGAGCAGGTCTTCGAGGGCCGGATCTCCTCGGACCTGGCCCTGGACGGCGTGTGGACCGTGCGCGACACCGTGCGCATCCAGGACTGCCCGCCGATGGACGACCAGGCCGAGAGCGAGCACCGCAAGTACGACGTGGTCGGCATGAAGCTCAACGCCGTGCCCGGCCAGCACGCGGGCGAGGACTCCAACTGGGGCTACGTGCCGTTCGGCATCTACTGATTCAGTAGGCCCACAACCAGAACGGGACGAGGACGTAGTTGCCGTCCATGCCTGCCACGGGCTCGTTGGCATTGCCCGCATCGGCCATGACCAGGCCCATCAACGCCCACGTGTCCACGTTGTCGGGTACCGGTGGGTTGAAGTATCCCCAGGTGCCCAGCGCGTCCAGCATCCCGGTCTCCGTGGGGAACAACCAGATCCCCTCGATCGGACCCGAACCCAACGCACCCTGGTACTGCGGACCGACCGTCACGCAATAGTCGCCGAAGTCGCCGGAGACCGTGGGGATGTAGCCGTAGTCGTCCTCGCCCAGGTAGGTCGCACCCAGGCCCGGATCCGCGAGCACGGAATCACAGCTGACGAATGCCAGCGGGTGGTGCTGCCACTGCCAGTCCACCACCGGATCGGTGTCGTACAGCTGCCACACGGCCGGACAGGTGTTCGAGGTCTCGGTGCCGCTGGTCCAGGTGACCACCTCGTCGATCGACGTCCAGTAGTCGTCGCCCTGGGCGGTCCCGTAGGTGTAGTCGGAGATGAACTCGAAGGTCACCGAACAGATGGTGTTGTAGCTGGAGTCGAGCATCTCGTGCTCGTAGTCGACCAGCGCCGCCCCGCCAAGCGCTCCCCCGCTCGCGTCAAGGCCGATGTCGAGGCTGAACCCGTAGGCCGACTCCGCGCCGATACCCACGGTGTCCGAACCGGTCGGCCCATCGAGCACGCCGTCGCTGGGGGTCACGGTGCAGGTCCACTCGTCCCCCTGGCTGGTCGCGGCGGGGGGCAACGTGTCGGCGACCAGGCCGAAGGGGTTGCCGTTGACCTCCCAGGCGTAGGTATAGGCGACCGGGTCGCCCTCCGGGTCCACCGAGTCCTCCTCGATGGAGCAGACGAGGACCGCCGTCGGGCCGGGGAAGGGTGGGTCGATGGCGATCTCCGGGGCCGTCGGAGGCTGGTTGCCGACCGTGTCGTCGTCGTCACCAGCCGAGTCGTCGTCATCGGCCGAGTCGTCGTCATCGGCCGTGGTGTCGTCGTCGTCGCCGGTGGTGTCGTCGTCCCCGGCCGTGACGTCGTCGTCCGCCGTGACGTCGTCGTCGGGCTCGTCCGTCGGACAGCCCAGCAGCAGGCACAGGCCGGCCAGCACCCCGGTGATGGTGTGAAGTCTCATGGTGGTTCTCCCCTCTGCGGGGCAGGATACCAGCTGTAAACGCCGGCGGGAGCCGTGGAACTCCGATGGAGCGGGGCAGCGCCGTCGCGATTTTCTCCACAAGGCGAGGCTGGCCCGTTCCATCCATGTACCCGAGGCCCACTTGCGGGCCCGTGATACGGTGCCCGTGGAGGGGAGCCTTGGTCCGCGTCCTGTTACTCGCGACCTGCCTTGCACTGCCGTCGTCTGCACACGCGGACGAGGACTGGCAGGGCCTCGACCTCGACCCCGTGGCCAGTGGCCTGCAGCGGGCCGTGGTCGACCGCTACGTGGAGCAATGCACGGACGGCAGCGAGGCTGCGAGGGCCGCGGCCGACGCGGATCACGACTTCCTGCGGCAGGCGGGCTACAGCGATGTGCAGATCGCCGAGTACACCGGCCGCCTGCCCACACCCTGCGATTTCACCTCCCTGCGCGAGGCGGTCCTCGTCCTCCAGCAGGGCGAATGGCAGCCAGAGGTGACCTGGGAGGAGCCGTCACGACCGCCGGACGTGTCCGACGAGATCCACCTCGAATCCTGGCAGCGAACCCTGCTCGACGAGTCCGCACCCCGCGCCAGGCAGGTGGGCGCAGCCGCGACCGCCTTGACGCTGTCGGCCGTGGCCGGTCCCAGCCTGGTGCTGGGTTCCCCCTCCTTCGCCGACAACGTCTGGACCAACGCCGCCCTGCTCCCCCCCTCGCCGCTGTCGATGTTCTCGCCGCCCATGCTGCCCATCTGGATCCACCTCGTGGCAGACATCGGCGTGGGCTTCGGCATGGTGGACCAGTACGCCGCTGACATCCGGTGGGCTCGCTCCCCCGAGGAGCTGCTCCAGCGCTGGACCACCCGCGGCCGGGCGTTCCTCCTGGTCGGAGGACTGACCACGGCCGCGCTGGTCACGCCCTTCGTCATCCTGCAGGGCGAGTGGGACTGGATGACCGACGACGTGTGGCTCCTGCTGGGGTTCTTCGCCGCCCTCGCCCTGCCCTCGACCATGGCCCAGCTGGCCATCGGCCACGCCGACCAGGCGCTGCTGCTGCGTGACCTGGGGCTGATCGACGGCCGCCGGGCCACGCGCCGCGTTCGCGGTCCGCGGATCACGATGGTCACGCCGCTGGGCGTGGGAGGAACCTGGTGAGCCCACGATTCCTCCTGCTGCCCACCGCGGTCCTGGCCGCGCTGGCCCTGCCTCTCCTGGCCACCGCGGAGACGGGCGAGCCGCGACAGGTTGCCGTGGCGACCTTCGTCGAACGATGCACCGATGGGACGGACGAGCAGGCGGTCGAGGCCGCGGCCCAGGCCGACGCCCTGGTCGAGCTGGGATTCGAGCCCGGGCTGCTACCCACCATCGCGGCTCGCATCCCGGACCCCTGTGAGTACGACACCCTGCGCCAGGCCGTGCTCGCCCTGGCCACGCCGGACGAATGGCCCCGGCCAGCCACGGCTCACGGTCTCGATCTCGGACCGGGCCCCACCCCCTCCTCGCCGTCCTGGAGACCCGGGTTGCGCCAGGCCGCCGGCCAGGTGCACACCGGCGTGACCGCGTCGTTCGCCGTGGTCTCCCTGTTCGGTACGGCCATTCCCCTCGTCGTGATGGAATTCGGCAGCTCCGACCGCTTCAACAACCCGGCCACCAACCCGGTGCTGATGCTGCTGGGGCTGGGCGCCTGGGCCTTCCCCCTGGCTTCCGTGGGCCTGCACGCGCTGGTGAACGCGGGCATGAGCCACACCGTCGATCAGCAGGTCGCACGGGCCAGCTCCCCGGCCGAACTCGAGCGCCAGTGGACCGCCGCGTCCAGGCTCTCCGGCGCCCTGTCCCTGGCCTCCCTCGGCGCGGTCCTGGGTGTCTTCCTGCCGATAGCCGCTGCGCAGGGCGAGGGGGCCTTCACCTGGGATCGGATCGGCGTGTTCGGCTGGCTCCTGGCCGCACCCACGGTGCTGCTCAGCATGGCCATCTCGTACCGCGAGATGGCGTGGATCGCGCACGATCTCGCCGACCCACAGGCCCGCCGTCTTCGCGCGTGGCCCCGGGTGGCCCTGTCGCCGACGGGAATCGTCATCCGCTGGTGACCCGAGCGCACACACCCCGATCTGTGGGACCATGATCAGGAGGAGGGACTCGCCGATGCTGATCAAACTCCCGCACCTGCTGACCGCTGCGGGCCTGCTGCTCGCCACCCCCGCCCTGGCCAACCTGCCCAGCCCGGACTCGGACTGCCAGGACGGATCCGAGTGCGATCCGTGCACCATCCCCTCGTACTGCTCGCCTGGCGAGACCGGCGTGTGCATCACCGAGTGCGACGACGGTGACGACGACTCGGCCGGAGACGAGGACTGCTACCTGCGCTGCGAGACCGACCCCACGTTCCAGGACGAGGGCGTGTGCGCGGACGTGGACAACCCCGCCTGCTCGGCCGGCCCGATCGTGGGCGCGGGCAGCGCCGCCGGCCTGGTCGTGCTGGTCGCGCTCGGCGCGGTCCTGCGCGCGCGGCGCCGGTAGGGGCCAGCTCATGACCACTCCCAAGATGCTCCTGCTGATCGTGTGCTCGCTCCCCTGGCTGCTCGCCGGCTGCAAGGCCGACGAGGAACCGTGTGAGTGCGAGGACCCCACCCCCTGCGACGACGACGTGGCCGACGACGACGCGGCCGACGACGACAGCGCGACCGACGACGACGACACCACCGCGGGTGACGACGACGACGCCACCGGGCTGACCGAGGAGCAGTTCGTCGAGGCCTACATCGCCGGGTACTGCGAGCGGGCTCTGGAGTGCTTCGACGCAGTCACCCTCGAGGCCCTGGGCTGGGCCACGGTCGACGACTGCATCGAGTCCTTCGAGGACCCGGGCGACGACGACGACTCGGCCGGCGACGACGACGACTCGGCCGGTGACGACGACGACTCGACCCCGACCGAGGACTGCGTGTACACCGGCGAGGCCACCCACCTGTGCCTGCAGGCCATCGCGTCGGCGTCCTGCGAGGACTTCATCGCCCAGACCTGGCTCGAGGACTGCGAGGCGGTCTGGGACTGCTCCTGATCCCCGACTGCACGAATTCCCTCCCCCCACCCGTTCTCACTGATACGGTACTCGCACGAGGGGAGGATCCGATGGCACACACCCGCTGCACCCTGGTGCTGGCGTTCACCCTTGGTCTGTGGAGCCCCGGCTGCACCACGGGCGAGGAGCCCTGCGAATGCGAGGACCCCACCCCCTGCGACGACGAC